>DATLYH010000258.1:0-19016 GCA_035575035.1 Gemmataceae bacterium | reverse complement strand
GGGTCAGGTTGGCGGAGAGTGTTTCGGGAAAGGAGACTAGTGATACCTTCATGTGGTAGGCTTTAGTCTGCGGGCAACCGGTGCTGCAGGCGATGGGCGGTTGGCCGCAAAGGAAGATTGCGGCTCCTCCGCCTCCGTCCTGCGGCAAGCGGTTTTTCTTCCCGGAGGATGACCTCTTCTCGTGCCGGCCCTGAACGTCAACAGTAATATAGCTCATCACAAGTCCGCAGAGCGCCGACCGGGGGGGATAAGGCCTAACCGCGGGAGGTGCCGCGCCCTGACCCGACGCGTCACGGAGGCCGATGCAAGGAGACCGGGGGATGATCCGTCCGACGACACCTGCCGACACGCCCGTGCTTTTGGCTCTGGCTGAGGGAACCGGCGTATTCCGGCCGATCGAAATTGAGGCACTCCGGGAAGTGCTGGACGACTACCACGCCGGTAACCGGGCCCTCGGCCACCGCTCGGTGACCTACGAGCAGGACGACCGCGTGGCCGGCTTCGCCTACTACGCCCCGGCAGCGATGACAGACCGCACCTGGTATCTGTACTGGATTGCCGTTCGCAGGGACGTGCAGGCAATAGGGATCGGCAGTCGGTTGCTCCGGCACGCGGAGGAAGAGGTCCGTCAGGCCAGCGGCCGGGTCCTGTTCATCGAGACATCATCGCTACCACACTACGAGCAGACGCGCCGCTTCTACCAAAAGCACGGCTATGAGCAGGCCGCTATCCTGCGTGACTATTACGCCGACGGCGATGACATGGTGGTCTTCCGCAAACGGCTGGCGCCCTAACGCGGCTGCTTGCTGGCTCAGTCTTGCCGCTCGCGGACGTTGAACTCCAACTTCCAGCGTTTCTTGCCGTCGCGGCTGAGGCACCACAGTTCCAGCGTGCCGACCTCGGTCACCTTGCTGTGCAGGTGGACGGGAACCATCTGCCCCTCCATGCCAGGGCCTTCCAGCGTCGTCTCCAGTGGGCTTAACTCCTCGACCTGTTCCTCCCATTCCTCAAGGATGAAGCCGACCGGATCGCCGCGGCGAACGGTGGAGCCGAGAAAGCGAAACTCGACCGGCTCACCGACCACCAGGCCGAATTCCTGACCGGGCACGTCGGCCTCGGTCCCCTCCTCCATGCCGAAGGGGACGACGCACAGCGCCTTGATCGGCGGCGGGGCGCCCGGCACGGCGGGCAGGGCCGTGGCGACGCCAACGTAGTAGGTCCGGGGACTGCCGCCGCGGATGCGTACCCCCTTGCCGCGCCGCACCAATCCGTAGTAAGCGGCGCCGCGCGCCACTGCCAGGTCGAAGTTGGTTCCCTCCAACACCTTCACCGGCGAGCCACCCGCCGCCTGGGCCCACCGATTCAGGATGGTCACCACGCGCTGCCGCAACGGCTCGGCCTTGAAGACACCGCCGTTGAACAGCACCGCCGTCACCTGCGATGCCTTCTTCTTGCCCCGCTTCGTGGGGGCGCGCTCGGCAAGTACTTCTTTGTGGCGGTGCAGGAAGTGGGCCAGGTGCTTGGTGATGGCCGGATCGCTGGCATAGGGGAGGCCCAGCTCTTGCAAGCCGACGACCCGCTGCCGCTTCGGCTCGGCGTCGGGCGGGCACTCGGGGAAGAAGCCGTCCAGCAGCACGCGCTCGACCTCGGCCCGGGTCAACTCGCTTTTAAGGGTGCCGCCGATCACCTTGCTGCCACGGCCCAGAACGGTCACCGGCGCTGCGGTCAACTTCTCCTCGCCGAACAACCTCTCCTTAGCGGCGCGGCAGCTGTGCCAGAGCATCAGCATCTGGCCGGCATCAAGTCGAATCCCTTTGGCGGCGAAGGCCTGGGCTTGGACGTGGGCCAGCGCCAGGTCCATGTTGTCGCCGCCGAGCAGGATGTGGTCGCCGACCGCCACGCGCGTCAGGGCAAGCTGGCCGTCATCCTCGCTGATGGCGATCAATGTCAGGTCGGTGGTGCCGCCGCCGACGTCGCAGATCAGCACCACGTCGCCCACCTCGACCTGCTTGCGCCACTTCTCGCGGCTATCGCCGATCCAGGAGTAGAAAGCGGCCTGAGGTTCCTCTAACAGGGTGACATGCTCCAAACCGGCGGCGCGGGCGGCCTCGACCGTCAGCTCCCGCGCCGCCGCGTCGAACGAGGCCGGCACCGTCAGAATAATATCCTGCTGCTCCAGCCGATACTCCGGCGACTCCGGGGCCATCCGATAGTTCCACGCCTCGCAAAGATGCCTCAGATAATAGGTGCTGGCCTCCAGCGGCGAAACGCGGCGGGCGTTCGCGGGTGCCTTCCACGGCAGCACCGGCGCCCGCCGGTCAATCCCGGGATGACACAGCCACGACTTGGCCGACGATACCAGTCGGGTGGGGATCAAGCTGCCGTGGTTGCGGGCGAATTCGCCGACGGCATAGTCGCGGTCGGCGGCCCAGGGTAGCTTCAGGCTGCCGGCGGGCAGTTCGTTTGGGCTGGGTAAGTAGAGGAAGGACGGTAGCAATGGCCGCTCGGCCACGGCGCCCGGATTGACCACCTGGGGGATAGGCAGGTGAAGGACCGTCACCTCGTCCTGCCCCCGCCCCGTATCCACGTAAGCCAGGGCACTGTTGGTCGTGCCCAGGTCGATACCGACAACGTAGCGTGAAGCGGACACGTCATTCTCCGAATGCGGACTCATCGTTCTCCGAATGAAGCGGGGAAGAGCCGTTTCTCCTCATTTTAACCGCTGCGATCGGCGGCCGGTATGTCGGTGGCAGCCGGGGCCGCATGTCGGCGCGTCAGGCCGGCCGTGCCTTCGCCCCGCGGCCTGAGCGCACAGGATGTCGGGAATACCCCCGGGATGCCGCCCCCAGACCCGGTATGGCATGGGCTGGCCCTCCAGTACAATGAAGGCCGATGGCTTTGCCGACGAAGGAGTCCGCGGAGATGGCCAAGAAGAAGAAGGTCCGTGTCGATCTGCGGAAGAACCGCTCCAAGCCGCCACGACAGCGCGATTGGACCCAGCGCTACCTGGAGGAGGACCTGGAGCAGGACGCGACGCCGCTGGCGGAGCGGGTCCGCGCCAAGGGGGAGCTCTCCCGGCGGCGGACCATCGTTCAGGAGGATGGCACCGGCGAGCCGGCAGGCCAGGAGCCGGCCGAGATGCCGGCGGTTGATACCGCTGTCTGCCTCCCCGGCCGGGTGCTGCGCGTGCACGGGCTGCTGAGCGTTGTCGAGACCGCGGACGGCCGGCACTTCCGCTGCGCCGTCCGGCGGTTGTTGCGGACACTGGCCACCGACGAGCGCAACATCGTCGCCACCGGCGACCACGTCTGGATTCGGCCAGCGCTGGGCGACGAGGGGGTGATCGAGCGGATCGAACCGCGGCACGGCGTACTAGCGCGGTGGTCGCGCGGCCGGGAACAGGTGATTGTCGCCAACGTTGATCAGGTGGTGATCGTGGTGTCGCTGGTCGAGCCGGAGTTGAAACCCCACTTGATTGACCGCTACCTCGCCAGCGCCGAGCAGGGCGGCATCGCGCCGATCATCTGTCTGAACAAGGCCGACCTGGTGCCGCCGGAACCGTACCAGCCGCTCATCGGCCTGTACAGCCAGCTTGGCATCCCGACGCTGCTGACCAGCGCCGCCACCGGGCTGGGAATCGACCGGTTACGGGAACGTCTGCTCGGCCGACAGACGGTCTTCACCGGCCAGAGCGGCGTCGGCAAGTCGTCGTTGCTGAATGCCATCCAGCCCGGCCTGGGATTGCGTGTCCGCGAAGTGAGCGCGGCAACCCACAAGGGCCGGCACACGACGACCACAGCCGAACTGATCCGCCTGGAATCGGGCGGCTGGGTGGTGGACACTCCCGGCATCCGCCAGTTCCAGCTCTGGGACATCCTGCCCGAAGAGATCGAGGGCTTCTTCGCCGAGTTCCGGCCGTTCGTGCCGTTGTGCGCCTATCCCGACTGCACCCATACTCATGAGGACCGCTGTGCCATCAAACGCGCGGTCAAGCGGCGGCTGATCAGCGCCAGCCGTTACCTGAGTTACCTGGGGTTGTTCCAGGGGACCGCCGACCTGACCGGCATGGGATAACAGGGAAGCGCACCGGAAGCCGGGCCCTCGAGACGGCTGCTCACCCCGCGAAGAGCCGATAGTCCAGCTCGGGGAAGAGAGCATCCATGTACTCCAGGGCTCCCAGTTTTTCCGGGTCGATCTGGTCGCGCTCCAGGTCGGACAACAGTTCGTGGAAACGGTTGAGGTGGTCGTGGAAACGGCGACGGGCATACTCCTCGGTGGTGCCGTTGGTGATGATGAACGGCCAGTCGGAGCTTTGGGCCAGCATCAGCTCCCGGCCTGCCTGCCGCAATAGCCGATCACGCAGGGTGCCGGCCGGCTCGTCGCGGTAGCGGGCGGCTGTCTCGCGCATTCGCACCGCCGCTTCGTGCAGCGGCCGCCACATCCAGTCGGTCTTCGGGTTGATCCAGTGCTCGTTGTAACCGTTCTTCCCCCAACTTGACGGGGCCGGCATCCCCTTCTGTTGGATCGGGTAGCGGGCCAGGTACTCGCCCGGCGTGCTCAATTCCAGCTCGCTCCCCCCCTCACCCCAACCCCTCTCCCCCCGGAGGGAGAGGGATTGGGGTGAGGGGGACAGCTCGCGCATCAGGTAATAGATCCACTGCGGCCCCTCGAACCACCAATGGCCGAATAGCTCCGCGTCGTAGGGGGAGACGAGCACCGGCGGGAACGGCATACGGTTGGCAGCCCGGGCCACCTGGTCGCGGCAGCGATTGGCGAAGTCGCGGGCGTGCTTCTCGGCCGATTCCCGGCCCCACTCGGGGTTGTACAGGTGCTTGTCTGGTCCCGGTCCGGTGATGCGATGATACTTGATGCCGGTCTGGGTGCGCACCCCCCGGGCATACTGGTACGGCTCCAGGTAATCCTGCTCCAGGTCGAAGCCGATGTCGCGGTAGTACTCGCGGTAGTTGTAGTCGGCCGGATAACCGATCTTGCTGCTCCAGACCAGCCGCGACGTAGCCGGGTGCCGCCCGAACGCCGCCACCCCCGAGGGACAGTACAGCGGGGCGTTGACGCCGAACAACGGCCGAGGGTCGGCATGCTCGATGGCGTGGGTGTCCACCAGGAAGTAGCGGACGCCCGCCTCCTTGAGTACCTGGTCCAGGCCGGGGTAGAAGGCGCACTCCGGCACCCACATCCCGACCGGGTCGCGGCCGAAGATGCGCCGGTGCTCCTGCACCGAGGTGAAAACCTGAGCCCGCACTGTGCTCGGCTCGGCGCTGAGCAGCGGCAAGTAGGGGTGGGTGCCGACGCAGGTGATCAGCTCCAGGTTGCCGCGGTCGGCGTACTCCCGGAACGCCGTCACCAGCCGGGTACCACAGCGCTCGACGAAGGTGTGCCGTGCCTCGTCGAAGAGCCGCTTGTACATCCAGGCGAGGAAGTTGACGTCGGGCCAGTTGCGGGTCCGCTCGCACTCGCTCTCCGCCAGGCGGATCAGAAGGTCAAGATGGCGGACACAGCGCTGCCGCAGCAGCGGGTCTTCCATCATGTTGGCCAAGGTCGGCGAGACCGACAGCGTCAACTTGAAGGAACGCCCCTCGTCGCGCAGCCGGTCGAAGAACTTGATCAGCGGGATGTACGTCTCGGTGACCGCCTCGAAGAACCAGCGCTCCTCCAGGAAGCGGTCGTATTCCGGGTGGCGGACGTAGGGGAGGTGGGCATGCAGAACGATGACCAGGTAACCGCGAGGCATGATGCGCATCCTGAAGGTTTAGCCGCGAGCCGTGGGCGAGCGGCCGGCGTCAGCCGGCCGGTTAACACGTGCAAAGAGCGAGCGGCCGGCGTCAGCCGGCCGGTTAATACGTGCAAAGAGCGAGCGGCCGGCGTCAGCCGGCCGGTTGATAGTTGTTGCACCACCGGGGGGCTAACGCCCCCCGCTCGCCAGGCCGTTATATCAGACAGTTTTCTCAACCTAACTCACCAACTGCGGGACGCCGAGCAGCTCCTCGACCTGAGCGGCGACGCCGTTCCAGCCGAAGCGCTCCTCCAGGGTGTCGTGGCCGCGGGCCGCAATCCGGCGCAACAGGTCCTCATCGAACAGCAGCCGTTCGATCCCCCAGACCAGACTGCTCTCGTGCGGGTAAACCAAGAGGCCGTCCTGCTCATGGGTGATCAGCACGTCGCCGACCGCATGCGAGGCCACCACCGGCCGTCGGGCAGCCCAGGCCGCTTGCACCGGCCACCATTCGGTCTGCTCGCGGCTGGGCACAACGATGATGTCAGCGGCCTGGATCAGCTCGTACAGCGCTGGGCCCTCGACATGGCCGACCAGCCGCACAGCGTGCTCCAGCAACAGGTAGCGAGCGTGGACGCGGAGCGGCCACCACAAAGTACCGTCGCCGACGAAGACGAAACGGCACTGCTTGTAGTCCTTCAGAATCGCCGGCACCGCTTTCATCAGCACATCGGGGCCGTGCCGCTCGTCCATGTCGCCGATGTACAGCACGGTCGGATCAACCGGCCCGATCTGGTAGCGGGCCTTGACCACCCCGGGATCAAGACGGCCCTCGAACAGGTCAATCGGGAATGGCTGGCGGGCGCTAGTCAGCCGGGCAGCGCAGTCAGGTATCCAGTAGCGGGCGATCTCGGCCACGGCCGGCTGCTGCACCAGGACAGCGCGGGCCCGGCCCAGCCCCAGGAATTCGATTTCCTCGATCTGCTGGCTCAATTCGCTCCGCATGTCGCTGCGCTGGCGCTCCAGCGAACTGAGCGACAGCAGGAAGTCGGCTTTGCGCTCGATGCGCAGCAGTTCCAGGGCCGGCACGGTGGACCACTCGCAACCCAGCAGCCCGACCGGCTGCGACGGGTCGGGGAACTGCTCGACGAAGGCGACGCAGGCCCGCTGGGTGAACTCCTCGACCTGCCCCAGCAGCCCGTCAGCGGCCGGCTCGCCGACCGCATGGACGTACACACCAGCAGTGCCCGGCTCAAACGGCCGGCGCGTGAAGAGGTGTACCGAGGTCTGCCTCTTGGCCAGCGCCCGGGCAAGGCGGATGGCGTACTGGCCGACGGGCGTCTCGGGGTTTTCATAACAGAACAGGGCCAGCACCAACGGCCCGGGGCGGTGCGGCCCCTTGCCATTACGCCCGGGGCCTTCGGACACGTCCGGGGCGGGCACCGGGCCGGCCCGACGGACCGGCGCTGGCAGCGCGGCGATCACCTCCTCGAAACGATGTTCCACAGTCAGCGTCTCGGCTTCCTGGCCGGTGCCGTTGCGGTGGGTGGTTGTCAGGGTCATTGGATCATCTCCCGCTGTTCTCTCTCAGTTCCGGGAAGCAGTTGGCACACAGGTCGAGGTAGAGCCGGGCCACCTCGCTCCAGCTGACGAACGAGCTGTCGGTGCGGCGGCCGTTGCGGCCCATCTCCTCGGCATGGGCCGGATCGCTCAGGATGCGGTCCAGGGCCCAGACCATCGAGCCGGGGTTGTCGTAGGTGACGAGCCCGTTTTCCTCGTGGCGGACCAGGTAGGCAGGCCCGCCGTGCGTAGTCACCACGGGCCGGCCGGCCCGGCGGGCCAGGTCCACGACGGCGTCGTCCCACGCGATGCGGTAGCGCGACGGCAGCACCACCGCCTCGGCCGAGCGCACCAGGCGCGTAACGGCCGGGCCCTCGACGTGTCCCAGGAGCCTCACCGCGTGGGCCACGCCCAACTCATGGGCACGATGCTCCAGGTGGCCATGCATCTCCCCGGCGCCGACGAAGACCAGCCGCAGGTTTGACGTCCGCCGCAGCAGCGTCGGCAGCGCCTCGATGAGCAGGTCGGGGCCGGCAGCGTGCTCCAGTGGGCCGACAAAGAGCATCATCCGGTCAAGCGGCCCCAATCCGATCCCCATCTTCACCTGGCCATAGTCAAGCGGCCGTTCCCACTCGTTGGGCAGCCGGGCCTCCATCGGGAAGGGATGCACCAAGGCGCCGTCGATGCCCAACTCCGCGACCGCCTGGTCGCGCAGCCAGTCCGGCGTCAGGATGCAATCAACGGCATGGGCCGCTTCGCGCTCGCACTGCTGGATCTCTCGCGACAGCGGCGTCGGCTCCCGGCCGTTGCGGCGGACTGCCTCGATCGAGCCGAGCGACAGCACCGTTGGCCGAGTACCCAGCCACGGCACCACCGCCGTACCCCACTCGTGGTGGTGGAGCAGGTCGAACGGTGGCAGCTCGTGCAGGCGGCGTTCGGCGGCATGGCCGAAGTCGATGGCCTGGGCTACCGGCGAGTCGCTCGGGGCCACCATCAGCGGCTCGTAGCGAACGCCGTCGATCTCGCGCGGCGAGGGGAGTCGATCGTTGGCGGGGACGAAGACCCAGACCTCGTGGCCCTGGGCGCGCTGGCCGGCGGCCAGTTCCGAGACGAACCGAGCCAGGGGGCCGTCATGGCCGGTCGGCAGCGACTCCAGGGCAAAGGCGGCGATGCGGAGCGGTTGGCGCAGCTTCGGCCGGCGGCGCTCTTGCAGGATTTGCTCCTGCTCCCAGAGATTGCCGACCTCTTCGACGTGGCCGTGTTCGTCCACCAACAGGGCCGCATGGCTGGAGCGCGGCGAGACCGCATCCGAGGCGAACGGGACTACGTGGGAGCGGGCGGCGGGGAGGAACTCCCCGCTGCGCAGGCGGAAGCCGACCTCCGCCAGCTGCCAGGTACCCGGCCGCGGCAGGTTGAAGAAGCAATGGCCGGCCAGCGTGGGGATCTCGATGTCGAAGATATGGTGCGCGTTCAGGCCGTTGAACTCAATGAACGAGACATCGTACAGACGGACGACCATCCGGCAGTGATGCCAGGCGTCGCCGCGCTGCCGGGCCGTCTGCTCGATCCACTCCGGCAGCAGCCGCCAGTGTACGAACCCCTGGTAGGGCGAGACCATGGCCAGCGCTACATGACAGGCCGAGGGAGTGTAGGCCTCAGCTGCCTTCCGCTGGCCGATGTCCCAGGCGATGCGGCGCAGCAGCTCGGGGTCATACTCGCGAGGGACCGGCACAGCGGGCAGGCGTTCCGCCTCTTCCAGGGCGTGGCGCAGCTCACCATTGCGGTTCTTGCGCTCGGCTGGTGCCAGTTCCAATCCGGGGGAAATGAATGCATTCATCAAAGCGCTCGTCCAAACTACTCCGTGGTTCGCCGATCCGGTAGACCTCTTCGGGGTAGCCCGCCGACGGGTCGCTCAGAAGCAGCTTTTGTAGACCTCCTCGGTCTGCTCGGCGATGATGTCCCAGCTGAAGGCGGCATCGACCGCGGCCCGACCATTACGCCCCATCCAACGGCAGCGGTTGTGGTCGGCCAGCAGCGTGCCCAGGCCCCAGGCGACGGAATCAGGGTTGTCCTCGACTTGCAGCCCGTTGACGCCGTGCCAGACGAACTCGGCCGGGCCGCCGCGCCGGGTGCTGACCACCGGCTTGTAGGCGCTCCACCCCTCCAGGATAACGATGCCGAACGGCTCGTTGCGGCTGGGCACGGCCACGATGTCGCAGGCCTTGAACAGATCGATCAACTCCTGGCCGCGCTTGTCGCCGAGCATCCGCAGGGCGTGGGCGACGCCGAGTTGATGGGCCAGGCCGCAGACCTCGTTCCTCATGTGGCCGTCACCCACAAAGACAAACTTGGCGTGCGGATAGTAGCGGAGGATCGATGGCATGGTGCGGACCAGGATGTCGGGGCCCTTCTGCACCACCATTCGGCCGACGAACAGGACGGTCGGATCGAGCGGGCCAATGGCGTAGCGGCGTTTGACGGCCCCGGGGTCGATGGGGTAGTCAAACGCCCGCGAGTTGACCCCGTTGTAGACCATCCGGGTCTTATGCTCAGGAACCTGGTAGAGCCATTTGACCTCTTCCTTGAGCTGGTTGGAAACAGTGATGACCCGGTCGGCGCAGTAGGTGCCGTGGCGCTCGTGGTCGGCGATGCGGGCCGACTGGCCGCCGAAATGCCGGTTGCCGTTGCGGCCGTACTCCGTCGAGTGCATGGTCAGGACGGTCTTGTGACGGCGGCCCTCCTTGATCCAGACGGCGGCGTTGGAGGCCAGCCAGTCGTGCGCGTGGACGATGTCGAACCGGCCGATGCCGTCCTCCACCTGGAAGAAGTGGTGAACGAACGAACGGCACATGTTGTTGACCTCGTCCACGAAGTTGGGATTGAGCTGGAAGGGACAGCGGTGGTAGTGGACGCCGTGGATGCGGTCATAGGGCGCCTGGCCGTGCCCCATCCGGGTGAAAACGTGAACCTCGTTGCCGCGGCGCTCCAGGGCGGCGGCCAACTCGGTGACATGCACGCTGACGCCGCCAACGGCGATGGAGTGAAGGGTTTCCCACGAAAATAAGGCAATCCGCATGAATGCATCCTCCGGTGCTGCACCTCAGGTTCGCCTTGGGCCTTGTGAATCGCCCTCGAAAACTCATCCGGGCGCCGGCCGCGTTGCGGCGCCGGCAAACGACAGCGCGTGCGGGGATAGTAAGCCTGGCCTCCCGCCAAACCGGAGCCGGCCTGGAACCGGTCGGTCGGCGGGAAAGCAAGTACGGGTTACATTTCGTAGAAAAGGTCGTTTCGCGTGCCCGGCCTGAGTCGTCCGGGCTTCCGTTCACCAGGCCAGATAGGGCTCCGAGTCAGGTCGCCACCCAGCAGCGGCTCGGGGGATGCCCGGTTCGTGCGGCTCAGGAATTTTGCGAGTGCCTGGTGAATCGACTCAGGCGCACGGGCCGTGGCGTCCGTCACCACGGATGGCGAGACAGTCCGGCGGGGAGTACTGCCTGCGGTCCGATTGGTCAGACGGCTTCCGGCACAAGAACGACCTCGTGGTGCATTCCTCACACGAAGAAGCTCTCGTTGCTAACGGAACCTGCCCTTCACGAGCAGTGAAAAAGGTTACCCAACACGAAGCACGGTGTCAAAAACATTTTCGCTCAACCGTTGTTTTACCCACAAATTGTGTCATTGCCACTCAGTTTCCCCAGAATCTCGGGAATGGGGAACCGGTGTACCCGTACAGACGAAAAACCAGGTCCCGTCGGTAGGGTTTGAGTCGTCGGTAAGCGCCTCCTCCGTGAGCAAGCCAAATGCCAATCATTTCTCTGAAACGGTTCGAGGCAGATAAGTCATTGCGCGGGCGAAGGATACAGAAGTCCGTAGCTGCAGGAAGGATTACAGAGACGGTCCACGGTTGCACGATCAACGGGCATTCGTGATAAGTTTACGAGCAGGCCGCGTGCTTGGGAAGGGGGCGGGGAAAAATCGTCGGTTTTTTCCATCCAAGGCACATCATCGGAAAAAAGCAGAGCCAGAGGCCGGATGCGCCGCCTGACGACAGGATGACGCGCGATCCTTTTTCTGGGGTCGGCTGTGAGATTCGCGGTTCCCTGCGCCCTAGGGCAAAAACAGGGGGCATTCCGGTGTAAGCGATGGGGGGGCCGGGGCGGAGCGCCGCGAAGCTCCGAGAAGTAGCACCGGGGCGGGGTCTGCGACGCCCCGGCCACCCCGGATGACACCACCAGTCCTTAGAAAAATCAGCAGGCACGCAGAGTGTGCCTACTGATTTCCCGTTTCAATTGAACACGACCTGCGGCGCGGAGTCCTTCGCGCGGAGCACGTAGGCCAGCAACTCCCGCCCGAAGTCAGAGGCAAGTTGGATCTGACTGGGATCAACAGCGACGTTGTTAAGGAACTGCAGCCGCAGCGCGTCACCGTCGGCGATTTCGGGGATGACGCCTCCAAAGAACAGGCCCAGCTTCTCCAGCCGGTCGCAGGCCGACGCAGTTTCCGGGTCTGACAATGGCAAGTCGAGGTAGATGCAGTCGAGCCGTTCCAGGCACAGTTCGCGCAGCCGGAAGTGAACCTGCTGCTCCAAGTCCTGGCCGAAGCGGCGTACTCGCAGGAACGCCTCGTTGTGGTCGGTGCGGACCTTCACGTCCATCTGCGCTGCTGCCGGCAGGTCGGTCGGCCCGCCCGGTGTGGCGCGGACCTCGCGCGGCAGCCCGAGCCGTTCGTACACGCGGCGGATCAGTGCTTCGTGGCAGGGCGGCGGGTAGACAGCCTGTGGCGGCGAGTCGCCCGCCGGCAGGTAGAACAGGACCACAGCCTGGCGCTGCTTCTGCGATTCCTTGATCTGTCGGTACGACACCGTCGCCGGGACGTACCCGAGCAGCAGCCCCGTCTCGTGGGCGCCCAGGGCAAGGTTGCCCTTCTGCGAGTAGGGGTGGACAGTCACCGCCTCACTGTAAACGCCGCGGATGCCGTGGGTGTGGGCGTACTCCTTCAGCAAGGTCTTGAGCTTCTCCAGTAGGCCGTGGCCGCGGTAGCGCGGGTCTACAAACGCCTGGGCCGACTCACCTACGACGGCGCCGGGCGCCTCCAAGTTGAGGGCCAGATGGCCGACAACCTCCCCGGCCGGGTTGACGACCACGAACGACCGCATCAGCCCCGCTTCCTGTAGCTCACGGATGCGCTGGGGGTCGTACATGTAATCGGCATCGTAGGTGTAGCCGTAGCACCGGTACAGACAACGTACCAGGGCCAGGGTCTCGTCCGCCTTAAGAAGGCGGAGGGTGAGCGGCTCCTCAGCGGCGGCCGGGGGCGCGCCAGCGGTGCGCTTCGCCTCCTGCTCGGCCAGGTCGGCTTGCAATGGGGCAGGCGGCAATTTCTTGACTAGCTCGACACGGTTGCCATGTCGGCCCAGATTCAGGCAACGGATCTCGCCGTCGAGGAAGCGGCGCAGCATCTCGCCCAAGCCGAAGCCCCCCTCCTGAAGCGCCTGGTAGTCAGCCGGCATTCCCTGGTCCTCGACGGCCACGACGAGCTGTCCCGGGCGGCGCAGGAGGATCACGTCGATGTTCCCTGGCTGCCCGGCGGGGTAGGCATTTGCGACGACGCCGGCGCAGGCCTCCTCGGCGACGAAAGCGAGCCGCTCGACCTCGCGGACAGTCAGGCCCTGCCGGGCCGCCAGGTCGCGTACCAGGTCGAGGACGGCGGGGAGATTGTCGGCCTCGGCAGGCACGGTCAGGCGGGCCAGCAGGCGCTCAGCGGTCGGGACGGGATCAGGCATGGCGGATGCTCCTGCCTACGGGTCGGTCACTCATGAAAGCGAGATTCTTGGCGAGCGGACGGGTGGGCCCCGCTTGCTTGCCATATCGTACTTCATAATGAGGCGCCGGGTGGAAGAGGCAGGTGATCTCACCTTGGCGCCCTGCGGTCGTCGGGACCGCTCCTCAAGTTTCCCCTGGAATAGCCCGACATCGGGGCGCATCATTACTGTTAGCAGCGCTGAACTGCCAGGCGGACGCCCTTCCCATCGACCGGAGTCGGCTCTTCAAGCTGGCCTCTCTTGCAGAAAGACGGCACTCCCATGAGACTCCTGCACTTTCTCATCATCCTCGTCACCTTCCTCCTGCTGGGATGCGGCAGGGAACCAGGGTTCCTACACGCCCCAAAATCCGCCCCAGAGGGGGGTGACGCGCCCGCCAACCAGTTCAAGGCCGGGGGAGAAGCTCAGCCGGCGCCGGAGCAGAAGCCGCAGTCGGTTGCACGGAAGATCATCTACACCGCCCACGTTGAACTAGTGGTCGAGGACTTCGACGCGGCCCAAAAGACCCTGCTCCAACTGCTCGAAGAGTACAAGGGCTACGTCGCTAAATCGGAGGTGCGCGGCTCGCCGGGCACGCGCCGTTCCGGCACCTGGACCGTCCGGGTACCCGTGGCGAACTTCCGGGCGTTCCTGGCCGCGCTCGATTCGCTGGGCGAACCGCAGCGGAGCACCACCGACTCCCAGGACGTTACCGACGAGTACTACGACCTGGAAGCCCGCCTCAAGAACAAGCGCGTGGAAGAGGAGCGGCTGCTCGATCACCTGAAGAAGTCCACAGGAAAGCTGGAAGACATCCTGGCCGTCGAGCGGGAACTGGCCCGGGTGCGGGGCGAGATCGAGCAAGCCCAGGGCCGGCTGCAGAAGCTGACCAAGCTGACCGAGTTGACCACGGTGACCGTCTCCCTCCAGGAGAGGAAGGATTACGTTCCCGCCGCATCGCCCTCCTTCGCCACCACCCTCGGCCGGACCTTCACCGGATCGCTCGACGTGTTGCTCACCTGCGGCAAGGGACTCTTGCTCGCGGCCGTGGCCCTGGTCCCCTGGCTGCCGCTGCTGGCCGTCATCGCCGTCCCGACCTGGCTGTTCGTGCGGCGCTCCCGATCGGACCGGGCCCGCCGGGCGCAGCCAGTCGCGGAAGTCGTCCCGGCGGAACCACCCCAGGCCGGACCTGGTTGACCCTTCCGGCGCCGCGCTGTCATAACAGCGCCGTCCGTTCGTCGAAGCCATACATGAGGTTGAAATTCTGCACCGCCACGCCGCTGGCGCCGCGCACCAGATTGTCCTCGCACGCCAGGACAATGACCCGGCCGCGGGCCACACGCACGCTCAGGTCCAGGAAATTGGTGCCGGCGCTGTCCTTGGTCGCCGGCAGATGATCGACCACGCGCACAAACGGTGCCCGGGCGTAGTAGTGCCGGTACAGCTCCAGGAGTTGGTCCGGGGCCAGGGGGCGGTGCGGTGTAGCATAGATGGTAGTGAAAATGCCGCGGTCCATCGGGATCAGGTGCGGCGTGAAGACCACCTCGACCGGCTCGCCGGCCACATCGGTCAGGGCCTGCTCGATCTCCGGCGTGTGCCGATGCTGGCCGACCTGGTAAGCGGCGACGCTCTCGTTGCACTCGGGGAAGTGGTAGGCCAGTTTCGGCGTGCGCCCCGCCCCGGAGATGCCACTTTTGCTGTCCACGATGATCGACCGCGGCTCGATGTACTTGCCGGCCACCAGCGGCGCCAGGCCGAGGATGGCCGTCTGCGGGTAGCAGCCGGGGTTGGCGACCAGCTGGGCCGTCCGGATTTCGTCCGCGTAGAGTTCCGGCAGCCCGTAGACCGCCTGGGTCAGGTGGGCAAGGTCCTCGTGACTCTCGCCATACCACTGGGCGTAGACATTGGGATCGCGCAGGCGGTAATCGGCGCTAAGGTCGATGACGCGCACACCGCGTTCCAGCAGCGCCGGCAGGATGCTCATGCTGACACCGTGCGGCAGGCAGCCAAAGGCGCACTGCACGCCGCGGGCCACCAGTCGGTCGGCGTTGAACGGTTCACAGCGCAGGTCGATCCGTCCCCGCAGGCTGGGGTGCAACTCCGCCAGCAACGGCGTGTCCTGCTGCCGCGACGTGACCGCCACGATCTCCACCCCCGGATGGCGCAGCAGGATCTTGATCAACTCCGCGGCCGTGTAACCCGAGCCGCCCAGGATGGCCACCTTGACCATTCGTTCTTAGTCCGTAGTCCGTAGTCCGTAGTGAACAGTCCGTGGCACCTGACCACCGACCTCTACTCACTGTACACCGAGGACACGCCAATGACTACGGACCACAGACCACGGGCTACGGACTCGCTCACCATCCACCAGGCGGCCGCAGCGTTGCGCGCCGGCCGGCTGTCCCCGGTCGATCTGCTGGAAACCTGCCTGGCCAACATCGACCGGTTTGAGGCCCAGGTCCGGGCCTGGGTTTTCGTGGACCGCGAGGGGGCCTACGCCGAGGCGGAGCGGCTGACGGCGGAGCTGAAGCGCGGGCAGTACCGTGGCCCGCTACACGGCATCCCGCTGGGCATCAAGGACATCTTCGATGTCTTCGATTGGCCGACGGCGGCCGGCTCGCGGCGGTGGATCAACAGCATCGCCCGCCGTGACGCCACTGTGGTGCAGCGGCTGCGTCAGGCAGGGGCGGTGTTCCTGGGCAAGACGGTGACGACGCAGTACGCCAGCTTTGACCCGCCGCCGACGCGCAACCCGCACGACCCGGGACGGACGCCGGGCGGCTCCAGCAGCGGCTCGGCGGCAGCGGTGGCAACCGGCATGTGCCTGGGCGCCCTGGGCTCGCAGACGGGCGGCTCGATCACCCGGCCGGCCACCTACTGTGGGGCGGCCGGCTGCAAGCCGACCTTCGGCCGGGTCAGCGGCGACGGCGTGTTGCCGCTGGCGCCGTCGATGGACCATGTTGGCCCGATCGCCCGCTGCGTGCGCGACCTGGCCATCCTGTTGCAAGCTATCGCCGGTCCTGACCCGCGCGATCCGCTCTGCGCCGACCGGGCGGTGCCTGACCTGGTAGCGGCTCTGGATCGCCCGCTGCCGCCGCCGCGCCTGGGCCGGCTGCGCGGGCTGTTCGATGAGCGAGCCGAGCCGCCGGTGCGGGAGATGATGGAGCAGGTGATTGCCTCCTACCGCGGGCGCGGCGCCGCTGTGGTGGACGTGGCCCTGCCCGCCTCATTCGCCGAGGTCATCCCGCGGCACCGGACAGTGATGGCGGTGGAGGCGGCGGCCTACCACGGGCCGCGCCTGCGCCGCTATCCGGACGACTACGACCGCCAGATCCGCGGCCTGGTGGAAGAGGGCCTGGCCTGCCCCGCCGACGAGTACGCCCGCTGCAAGGAACATCAGCGGCAGCTGGCGCGCGAAATGTTGGCCTGCTTTGACGGCGTCGATGCGCTCCTGACGCCGGCGACAACCGGCCCGGCCCCCGACGCAAGCACGACCGGCGACCCAGCGTTCAATTCGCCCTGGAGTTACACCGGCCTGCCGACGGTCTCGTTCCCGACAGCCCGCGATCCGAGCGGGCTGCCGCTGGGTGTGCAGCTGATCGGCCGGCCGTGGGCAGAGGCCGAGCTGCTGGCGGTGGCAGCATGGTGTGAAACCGGCGGTTAGCTGTGCTGCAGCGCGTCGTGGCCTAACCGCCGGACGAGCGCGCATTCCACCGGTCGATGATCGGTCGAAAGGCGGCGATGTGCTCGGGCGTAGTGCCGCAGCAGCCGCCGACCATGCAGACGCCTGCTTCCAGCAGCTCGGGCAGGCGCTTGGCCATCGTGGCCGGCGTGTGCGGGTAGACCCAATGCTTGCCCTTGCGCTTCGGCGTGCCGGCATTGGGGCGAGCGAACAGCGGCAAGGCGGTGACGGCGCGGTAACGGCGGACAATCTCGATGATATCATCCATGCCGATGTCACGCCCGCAGTTGACGCCGAGGGCGGCGACGCCCCACTGCTCGGCCCGCTCCGCGAACCATTCCGGTGAGTGGCCGCTGATCGTCTGGACCCGGCCGGACCTATCGCGGAGATAGGTGAGCGACAGCAAAACCGGCAGGCCCGGGTAAACCTTGTGGGCAGCGCGGACTGCCAGGCGGACCCGGGGCGTCGAGCACGTCTCCAACAGCAGGGCATCCGTCCGGCCGATCCATGCCACCGCCCGCCGCAGCCTGCTCAGGTCGGAAAACTCGCCCGCCCTGGACCCGGCCAGGTAAGACCCGATGTCGGCGAGTACGAACCTCTCGGGACCGCAGGCCGAGCGGCAAAGAGCGTAGGCACTCCACTGCAGCGCGATGAGTTTGCGCGTCTCGTCGTAGGGCGACGGCCCCCACGGCGTCGGGTCGTGCCGCCCGAGGGAGGTCCTGACGACCTGGAAGGTGTTCGTCAGCAGCACCTCGGCTCCGGCATCAACATATGCTTGATGGATTGCCCGTACTCGGTCGGGATGAGTCAGGTTCCACAGCTCGTAGCATTCGCCTTCACGAATACCGGCGCGTTGCAGCTCCGTGCCCATGGCGCCGTCCATGAGCAGAACACGGCCAGAATGCAGGGTTTGGAGAAAGCGTGACATGACTTCATCAGGGCGGCGGTGGCAACGCCCTGCACCTTCCGGATACGTCCCGGGCCGCCGCCCGCGGTTTCTCATGGTTTCTCATCCACGTCTAACCATTCCTTAACGTCTGCCATGCTACACTTCTCTGGAGCCTGCCGGTAGAACCCTCACCCTTTCGCCCTATCTTGCCGGAGCTATCTCACCATGCACTCCTCGGTGCGACTGGTCCTGACGGCCGTTTACCTGTACTCGCTGGTGGCCACCGTGAGTTATTTTCACCCCGGCTGGCTCGACGCCTTCCGGGCAGAGATCAACTACTTCATTGAGATGCGGAGCCAGGCCCAGGACCTTGACGAACGGCTCGACGCCATCCTGGCCCGCGAAAAGGAGAAGCAGGAGACCGCCTGGGAGCTGATCGCCGGCCGCCTGACGCTGCGCGAGGCCGGGGTCCGCTTCCGCGAGTTGAGCGAGGGTGAGCCGGCCCTCGGCTGGGTAGGGTTTCGCCGTCCCCCCTTGCCCGCTCAGTCCGAAGAGGAGCGCCACTGCCGGAAGGCCATCGAATTCGCCTACGCGCTGATGCGTGACAACCAGCTTGCCGACACCGACCAGGTGTTCGCACGTCTAAAGGCAGAGTTAGAAGAGCAATTCGGGCCCGACAGTTCCCGCGGCCTTGCGGTGATGGATCGCGACCGCCGGGGGCCTTGGCATCCCGGCCCCTGGCGCTTTGGCCCCGGCGGGGGAAGGCGGTTTGGCGGCCGACCCTGGCACAGCGCCCATTGAGCGGCCGTTTCTGAAACGGTCTCGGCTTAGTCCTTGGTGATCATCTCGTCCAGGTTCAGCAGCACCCGGGCCGCGGCGGTCCATGCCGCCCGCTCGTTCACGTCCCCCTCGCCGGGGCCGGCAACGGCGGCCGCGTCCAGCTCCTGCCGCTCGAAGCGCGCCTTCTGGGTGTGGTAGAACGCCACCAGCATCGCCCGCTCGTCGTCGCTGGGCGGACGGACGAGGCAGCGGCGGAACAGGTACGCTGCCCGTGCCTGGGCGGGGCCCGGCTGCGCCGCCGTCAGCCGGCCCAGCGCCTGCGCCGCCTCGACGAAAACGGCGTCATTGAGCAGCGTCAAGGCTTGCAGCGGCGTGTTTGACACCTCGCGCCGCGCCACGCAAGCCTCGCCGCTGGGAGCATCGAAGGTGCTGGCCATTGCATAGGGGGCGGTGCGCTTGCTGAAGGTATACAGGCCGCGGCGGTAGCGGTCGGGCCCCTCGCTGACCTTCCACGGCAGCGGGCCGTAGGTCCCTTCCGACGTGACGCCCGGCGGCTGCGGCGGGAAGACACTCGGCC
>DATLYH010000257.1:0-17224 GCA_035575035.1 Gemmataceae bacterium | reverse complement strand
ATCCGCCGCCCAGCCGGGGATGGCGCAGACCGCCCCGCCGAGGCCCAGGACCAGAAAGACCAGCAGGGGCCCGGAAAGAACGGCCCGCAAGCACCACGCGACCATCCCTTGGCCGTCCGGTAGTCGCTGGAAACCGACATGCTTCATGATTGCACCGTTTTGGCGCCCGGCTCCGGGTAGTGTAGAAGATGATCGCAGGCCGACATCAGGGTCCGCTCGGGGCGAGGGCATTCTCGCATGCGGGGGAACCCAATCAAGCGAAAAGGGGTGCCGGCGCTATCCGTGCCCGGAACGCCCGCGACGGGTGCCGGTCTGTTCATTCTCACTTCTAGGAATGCACGGCCGCTTCCTTATCACTTCCGGAAATACCCCGCCGCACTCCCCGCGCCAGGCCCTGGAAAACTGTGGTATTCCCACGGTTCCCCCGCGGTCGGCCGATTGGCACCCCCTTTGCAAACGGAGGCCAAGATTGAAGCGGTGGGGCCGGGACAGGGCCGGCGCCCGAAGGACGTAGGCTTCCGCGGGGCAGAACGGCAATGGGGATTGATGCCCCTGTCCGCCCCGGCCGGATCAGGCACCGCCGTGCTCGGCGAGGACCGTTGACAACGCCGTGCGGGCGCCTACAACGATACCCCGTGGGCCGGCCTTGCCGCCCTTCTCTTTTCGATCCCCTGGGAGTACTCAGACGAATTATGTCGTCCGAACCAAACAGCACTGTTCCCCCGCCCCCCCCGGCCGCGGCGGCCGCCAAGCCGGCGGCACCGGCCAAGCCGGCTGCCGGCAAGACCCGGCGCGGTTTCCTGGCAGCGGCATTTACCACCTGGATCGGCATTGCCTGGGTCACCATGACCGCCGCCCTGACCGGCATGGTCCTGGGCACCATCCGCTTCCTCTTCCCCAATGTTCTCTCCGAACCGCCCAGCCAGTTCAAGGTCGGCACTCCTGACCAGTACGAGGAGGGGGTGGTCGTCGAGCGCTACAAGGACCAAAATGCCTGGATCGTCAAGCTCCGCGACGAGTCGGGCCGGGTCATCATGTACGCCCTGAGCACGACCTGTACCCACCTCGGCTGCACCCCCAACTGGCTGGAGCGCGAGCAGAAGTTCAAGTGCCCCTGCCACGGCAGCGGCTTTCGGATCACCGGCATCAATTTCGAGGGCCCTGCCCCCCGGCCGCTGGAGCGCTGGGGCATCAGCCTCGGCGACGACGGCCAGATCGTCGTCGATAAAAGCAAGAAGTTCCAGCAAGAGCGGGGGGAATGGACCAACCCCGAGTCATTCATCGTGGTGTAAAGCGCAATGGCCATCGGCGACTTTGTCCGCAACTCCCAGGTCTGGAAGAGCATCTTCCGCCATCCCGCCCCGCGCGACCGCCGTAACCGCGTGGTGGTGATGCTGACCAATGTCTTCCTCCACCTCCACCCGGTGTCGGTGCGCAAAAGCGGCATCGACCTGAGCTACACCTGGTGCATGGGGGGGCTGACGTTCTTCCTCTTCCTGGTCGAGACCGTCACCGGCGTCCTGCTGATGTTTTACTACCGGCCGACGCTGGAACACGCCTACAACGACATCCTCGCCCTGCGCGACGTGACCACGCTGGGCATCCTCCGCGAGCTGCACCGCTGGGGCGCCCATGCCATGGTCATCACCATCTGGCTGCACATGTACCGCGTCTTTTTGACCGGTAGTTACAAGCCGCCGCGTGAGTTCAACTGGTCGGTTGGCGTTATCCTGTTGGTGCTAACGCTGCTGCTCAGCTTCACCGGTTATTTGCTGCCGTGGGATCAGCTGGCCATCTGGGCGATCACCGTCGGCAGCAACATGGCCCGGGCCACGCCGTTGGTGGGCTATGAGGGGCCGGGCGCTCCGTTCCTTCAGGTCGGCGGCGTACCGTTGATCCACCCCGGCGGCGATGCCCGTTTCCTGCTTCTGGGCGCCCGCTTTGTCAGCGGCGACACCCTGCTGCGCTTCTACGTTCTGCATTGTGTCGCCATCCCGCTGGCCGTGGCCGTCCTCATCGCCGTCCACTTCTGGCGCGTGCGCAAGGACGGCGGCATCAGTGGAGCACTGTGATTTCAAATTTCAGATGGCAGATTGCAGATTTGCCACGGTCGGTCTGGAATCTGCAATCTGCCATCTGAAATCTGCAATCTGAAATCAAAGGTTGTTCTCATGCACGGCCCCGAAGGTCTGACTCATGGCATCAAAGTTGGCCTGGCGGTCTTTTATCTGGTGATGGTGCTGGCGAATCTCGGCTTTGCTGCCTACCAGTACTACCGCCGCCGCGACCTGCGCCAGGCAGTCATCTGGTCCGCTGTTGCCGGACTTTTCTTCCTGCATGCCGTCGCCATCCTCGTTGTGCCGGCCGCGGTCACCTTGCCGCAGGGCTTCAAGGACCTCACTACCCGCATCATGGGGGCCTACGGCGGCCAGGCCGGGCCCATTCTCTACACCGTGGTCTCGGTGATCGCCTTCGCCGCCTTTCTCTACTGGCGGCGCTTCTTCACCGAGCCGGCCGTCGCCTGGGCCATCCTCAACCTCGGCCTTTTGGCCTCCGGTTGGGCCATGACCGATCCCAACTTCCGCAAGATCATCACCAAGGAAGACAACGTCCCGATCTCAATCCTGATCTTGACGGTTGCCTTCTTCACCTGGCTGGGCATGCGCCAGGCGGTCCTCAACGACGACCGCCTGGCCCGGGGCGAGCCGCCGGCCGAGAAGCTCGAGGATGAGAAGGTCCTGGTCTGGCCCGACCTGGTTTATACCGAGCTGATCTGCATGGTGGTGGCCACGTTCCTGCTCGTGGTCTGGTCGGTCTTTCTGAAAGCGCCCCTGGAGCAGCCGGCCTCCAGCGCCAAGGCGCCCAACCCCTCCAAGGCGCCGTGGTACTTCCTCGGTCTGCAAGAAATGTTGGTCTACTACGACCCGTGGATGGCCGGCGTGGTGCTGCCCACCATGATCATCGTCGGCTTGATCGCCATCCCCTACATCGACTTTAACCAGAAGGGGAACGGTTATTACACCTTTGCCCAGCGCAAGTTCGCCTGGACGATGTTCCTGCTCGGCTTCGTGGTCATGTGGGTGACGTTGATCGTACTCGGCACCTTCCTGCGCGGCCCCAACTGGAACTTCTTCGGGCCGTTCGAGTACTGGGACCCGCACAAGGTGCTCCCCTTGAATAACATTAATCTCTCGGAATACTTCTGGGTCGGCTTCCTGCACCAGACCCTGCCCAAGAATATGATTATCCGCGAGCTGCCGGGGATCATCCTGGTGCTCGGCTACCTGCTGCTCTTGCCGCCGTTGTTGGCCAAGACGGTGATGCGGTCCTTCTTCATCAAGATGGGCTTTATCCGCTTCTTCCTGTTGGTGAACCTGCTCCAGTTCATGGCGGCCTTGCCCATCAAGATGCTGCTCCGTTGGGCCTTCAACCTGAAGTATATCGTTTACTTCCCGGAGATCTTCTTCAACATCTAGCAGTGCGCCCGTTGCCGCTTGCGGCTTAGCGTGACCCGTCGCCAAGCCACAAGCGGCTGAGGATGACCATGGCAGCCACCGACCAAACCTATCGCAACCAGCGGACGCTGGACATCATCTTCGCGGTGTCCTGCATCCTGATGCTGCTCAGCGTCGTGGTCATGTTCGCGCAGGACTACTATCGGCCGTTCAAGGTCCAGCAGCGCGTCTTCCGCGATGTCGAGACCGCCGTCTTCGAGCGGGCCATGGTCGAGAAGCTGCCCGACGAACAGACCCTTGCCAAGATCAAGGAGGCCGAAGAGAAGCTGGCCGCCGCTCGCGCCGAGCTGAAAAAGGAAGAGGACAAGGTCCAGCGCGAAGTCAGAGACTTGCAGGCCCGGCGGGTCCGGCTCGAGGCCGACCTGCAGGGGATCAAGGCAACGTATGACTCGCTGGTCAGCCTCCGCAATATTGATGTCGATCACGGCCACACCGCGGCGGCGCAGGCCAAGGACGCCCGGTTGCAGCAGCTGGCGACCGAGATGGGCAACCTGCAAGATCAGATCGATGCCGTGAAGGCCGAGATGGAAGCGAAGCTGGCTCCGGTCAAGGCCAAGGAGAAGGAACTGGCCTGGGGCCTGTATCAGGAATGGGTTGAGGCCGGCCTGGCGCCTGCGGCCGCGGCGAACGACATCCAGACCCTGTCGCAGGCCGAGGACCCGATCAAGCGGGCGACGGCCGACCTCGACCGCCTCGCCAAGACCACCGCCACCAAACGCTGGAAGTTCGGCGACTGGTTCCGCTCTCTGCCGGTCATCGACGGTTTCGCCTCGCCGTACCGCATCGAACAGTACACCCTCGACAAGCTCCCTATCGACTACAATTTCAAGCATGTCACTCGCTTCGACCGCTGCCACACCTGCCATCTAGGCATCGAGCGGGCCAATTTCGACCGCGAAACCCTGACGCGGCTCAAGGATGCGCCGGCCGAGCTGCAAGGCCGGCTGGACAAGGTGCGGCAGATGTTCGCCGAGCGGCAGAAGCGCGGCGAGGAACTGGGCTTCGATCCCGACGACCTGCCGACCCGGGTCGTGGCCACCCCTCTGAGTCCGTCGCAGATCACCCAGTACTGCGCCCACCCACGGCTGGACCTGTTCGTCGATTCGAACAGCCCCCACCCAGCGGAGAAGTTCGGCTGCACCATTTGCCATTCCGGCCAGGGGAGCGCCACCGACTTCAACCTTGCCTCGCATACCCCCAATAACGCCGTCCAGCGCGCCCAGTGGGTCGGCGACCATCACTGGGAGTCCAATCATTACTGGGACTTCCCGATGCTCCCCTCCCGGTTCATCGAGTCGAGCTGTCTGAAGTGCCACCATGAAGTCACCGACCTGATCCGCTACGGCAGCAAGGTCGAGGCACCCAAGCTGATCCGCGGCTACAATCTGGTGCGCGAGCACGGCTGCTTCGGCTGTCATGAGATCGCCGGCATCAAGGGGGGCCGGCCGGTCGGTCCCGACCTCCGCCTGGAGCCCAATCCGCCGCTGGAGGCCATGACGGCTGCCGAGCGGACCAAGATGCTGGCCGACCCGCTCAATCCGCCGGGCAAGATGCGCAAGGTCGGTCCCAGCCTTTATCGCCTGGTTGAGAAGACCAACGCCGATTGGGTCCGCAAGTGGATTCTGTCGCCGCGCGGCTTCCGGCCCGACACGCGCATGCCGCACTTCTACGGCCTGAGCAACAACCGTCCCGACGTGCTGCCCGAGGACCAGAAGGACTTCCCCGCAGCCGAGATCCACGCCATCACCCACTATCTCTTCCACGAGAGCCGGGCCTACCTGGGCGGCAAGGACAAGTACCGCCGCGACACCGAGGAGCGCCGCCGCCAGCTGCTCCAGAAGGAGAAGGAACTCAAGGAAAAGCAGGCGAACGCCACCCTCAGCGAGCGCGAGCGCAAGGAGTTGATCGAGTTGGAGCGCCGGCTGGAGCTGGCCGCGGTGCCGACGCCGTTGCTGCCGGTCGCGGGCCAGGGGGCCGTTCATCTCACCGACGGCGAGGGGAACGTCATCACCGAGCTGCCGCCGGTCGCCGATGAGAAGCAGCGCATCGAAGGGGCCCGGCTCTTCCGCGAGCGAGGCTGTCTGGCCTGCCACACCCATGAGGCCGCCGCCCGCGAGGAGCGGGATGCCCACGGCGTCATCCCCGGTGTGATCAGCGAGGCGGACTTCGGCCCCGACCTGACCCGCATCGCCGCCAAGATCGCACCGGAAGTCCAGGACCCCAAGGAGCGGGAGAAAGCCCGGCGGGCCTGGCTGATCCAGTGGATCCTCAATCCCAACGTCCACTTCCCCCGGACCCGCATGCCCATCACCCACCTGACCGTGCCAGAGGCGGCCAAGGTCGCCGACTGGCTGCTGAGCCAGCCGGTCGCCGACTGGGACGAGCCGGAGGTGCCTCAACCGAGCGCGGAAACCCTGGTGGCCCTGGCCCGGGTCTATCTGAGCAAGGCGCCGGGCGTGACCCGGGAGGACACGGAGAAGTTCCTGCGGGAGGGCATCCCGCCAAACCGGCTCGACGCCATGGCCTACGACGCCGACGAGCGCGAGCTGCAAGGGCCGATCACCGCCGACAAGCTCAAGTGGTACATCGGCCGCAAGGCCATCAGCCGGCTCGGCTGCTACGGCTGCCACAACATCCCCGGCTTCGAGTTCGCCAAGCCGATCGGCACGCCGCTCAATGACTGGGGCAAGAAAGATGTCGAACGGCTGGCGTTCGAGGACGTGGAGACGTATATCAGGAACCATTACCACATCGTCCCGCTGCGCGACGATCCGAAGGACCCGAGCAAACCCGCGGCCGACTGGCAGGTCAAGGACGGCAAGGAGCCCTACGAGGAATTCTTCTACGAGTCGCTGGCCTACCATCAGCACGACCAGAACGGCCGGCCCGGCTTCCTGCACCAAAAACTGCTAGAGCCGCGCAGCTTCGACTACAACCGCGAGCGGACCTGGGATGACCGGCTGCGGATGCCGCAGTTCCGATTCGCCCCCACCAAGAAGCGGCCCGACGAGTCGGATGAGGCGTATCGGGCCCGGGCCCTGCGCGAGGAAGCCGAGGCCCGCGAGGCGGTGATGACTTTCATCCTTGGTCTGGTCGCCGAGCCGATCCCGTTCGCCTATCTCAACAATCCATCGCCCGACCGGCTGGCCGAGGTCAAGGGCCGGCAGGTGCTTGATAAGTTCAACTGCGCCGGCTGCCATCAGGTTCGCGCCGGCGTCTACGACTTCAAACTGACCCCCGAGGTGCTTCAGCAATTGCAGGATGCCCATAGCGCCGTCCAGGCCAACGCCGCCGCCGACTATGCCGACGTGTTCCGTGACGACAACGCCTGGGTGGGGCCGCCGCCTCCGACCTCCGGCCGGCTGCGGCTGTTCGCCGTGCCCCAGGGAAAGGAAGACGTCGAGAACAAGCGTCTCTCCGTCTGGCTGACCGAGGCGGTCCGCTTCCTCGACGACACCAAGAAACCGGCGAACATCCCGGCCGGCGAGCAAATCTTCAATCTGCCGACCACCGACTTGGTCGCCCGGGCCGACCCGTATGGTGGCCACTTCACCGAGCTACTGGTGCCCTATCTGACGGCCCGCCGGCCGGGCGCCGTCGTGGACGAGAACACGGCCCGGGCCGGCCTGCCGCCGCCGCTGGTGCGTGAGGGAGAGAAAGTGCAGCCGGGCTGGCTCTTCCAGTTCCTGCGCAATCCGGGGAAGATCCGGCCGCAGCTGGCCGAGGGGGACGGCTTCCTCATCCTGCGCATGCCCAAATTCAACATGAGCGATGAGGAGGCGCAGGCGCTGGTGAACTACTTCGGCGCCGCCGACCGGCTCGCCAACCCAGGCTATGGCCTGAACTACCCTTACCTGACCATCAAGCAGCGCGAGGAGGAATTCTGGCGCGAGCAGAGCAAGGAGTACCGGGAGGCACTGGGTGCAGAGGCACTGAAGGAGAGGGCCCAGGCCCTGGAGGCGATCTGGAAGCAGTACCGTCAGGACCTGGAGGAGCAGCTCAAGGAGGTGCAAGAGCGGCTGAAGGCAGCCGAGGCCGAGGTGGTTCGGGCCAAGGAGGCCGAGGCCAAGGCCGACAAGGACAAGAAGAAGCTGGCCGCCGATGCCGTGACGCGGGCGATGAACAACCGCGACAGCCTCAAGAAGTACGCCGAGGGGCTGCAGGCCCGGCTCGAGGAGGCGACGCCGGAGGCCCTGACGCAGCGATGGCAGGACCGCCAGGTCTACGCCAGCGATGCCTTCCGGCTGCTGGTGCGCGGTCCGTGCCTGGCCTGCCACCAGGCCGGCGGGCTGGGCGTGGCCGCCAAGGGGCCGCCGCTCGACCTGTCGGCCGAGCGCCTGCGGCCGGAGTGGACCGAGCGCTGGCTGGCTAACCCGCGCCGGCTGATCACCTACCAGACGCCGATGCCGCAAAACTTCCCCCGCAACCAGAAGGAGTACCAGGATCTCTTCAAGGGAACGTCGCGGGAGCAGGTCAAAGCCCTGGCCGATCTGCTCATGGACCTCCCCAAGCAGGCCGCCCTGCCCGCCAACCGCTACTACCTCACCAGTCCCGGAGGAGACTGACCATGCGCTATCTGAGCATCGCGGCCGTCCTGACCGCCCTGGCCGTCCTCGCCTTCGTCGGGACCGACCCCACCGCCCAGGCCCAGAATCCGGCCGGCTGGGGCGATGTCAAAGGACAGGTCGTTTGGGGCGGCAACGACCTGCCCGAGGTCAAGAAGCTCGATGTCACCAAGGACCAGGAACATTGCCTGGCCCGCGGCGCTATCCTCAGCGAGGAGTGGGTCATCAATCCGACCAACAAGGGGGTCCGCTGGGCCGTCGTCTGGCTCATTCCCGACCCGCCCGACGGCCAGCTGGCCGTCCATCCCAGTCTCCAGGCCGTCCCCAAGGACGTGGTGGTCATGGACCAGCCGATGTGTAAGTTCGAGCCGCACGTGGTGGCGCTGCGGCAGGGACAGACGCTGGAGGTCAAAAACAGCGCCCCCATCGTCCATAATGTCAACTGGGCCGGCATCCGCATCCGCGGCGACAACAAGGTGATCTCGCCCAATGGTTCGATCAAGATCGATGACCTGAAGGCGACCGGCTTCCCGGTGATCATCGCTTGCAACATCCACCCGTGGATGAAGGCCTACGTCCGTGTTTTCGACCACCCGTACTTCGCCGTGACCGACGAGAACGGCCGCTTCGAGATCAAAAACGCCCCGGCCGGCAAGTGCCGCCTCGTGGTCTGGCAGGAGACGGCCGGCTACAAGAGCGACAAGAACGGCGACCCCATCACGATCCAGGCGGGCACCGCCACCGACGTGGGCAAGCTGGAGCTCAAGCCGGCGAAGTGAAGCACTCTTCCGCACCCGCCGCGAAAGGCGGCAGGTTTGGATCCCTTACCCCGGGAGGTTCACCATGCGTTATCTGCATTTAACAATCCTATCGTCCCTGGTGGTGGCGCTGGCGCTGCTGGGCGTCGGCTGCGGCGGCGGTCCCACCGGGGCCGGCCCTGGCGGCGAGACGGACAAGGGGGGCGAGACGCCCAAGACAGGGGAGTTGAAGCCGGTGGTCGCCGAGGGCCGGGGCACGCTCAAGGGGACCGTCGTGGTCGCCGGCCTTACCCCGGAGATTCTGGAGAAAGCCAAGGCTGCCCACAAGAAGGCACTGGAAGAGGCCAAGCAGGATAAGGAGCACTGCCTCCAGAACGATCCAGGCCAGCAGACCTGGGTAGTCGGCGCCGGCGACGGCCTGGCCAACGTCTTTGTCTGGGTGGCGCCGCCCGACGGCCATTACTTCAACCTGGACGAGAAGGACCGTGATGTCAAAGCGCTGGGCATCGAGGAAGTGTCCATCGACCAGCCCCATTGCGCCTTCATCCCCCGCGCCGTGGTGCTCTTCCCCAGTTACTACGACCCGCAGACCAAGAAGCAGGTGCCGACCGGCCAGAAGTTCACGGTGAAGAACAGCGGCACCCTGAACCACAACACCAACTGGCAGAGTGCGCCGCCCAACCGCGGCGACAACAAGACGGTCCCGCCGAACAGCAACCTGCCCATCCCGGCCTTCCGGCCCGCGCCCCGGGAGATCACCTTCGCCTGCAACATCCACCCCTGGATGCGCGCCTATGCCCGGGTTTACGATCATCCCTTCGCCACCGTCACCGACAAGGACGGCAAGTTCGAGATCAAGAACGTGCCGGCCGGCGCCGAGCTGCGGCTGATGTACTGGCACGAGAGCATGAAGGAGCCCAAGGAGCTAAAGAAGATCACGCTCACGAAGGACGAGACGCTCGAAGAGAAGATTACCATCACGGCCCAGTGATAGGCTCCGCTTGCCGACACGGCCCGTAGTCGCCGGACTACGGGCCGTGTTTTTTCCCCTTGCGCCGGGTTGTCGCTGCCGGCCTCCAGTGGCCTTCGCTGGTCCTCTCGGCTTCAACAGGGAAGGCGCCTTCGCGGAGGAAATCCTCGTTGTTTTCCGCCACGTCTAACGGATAATAGAAGAGACGTTCCGAGCGCATGTCCTTGGCAGGAGACGTCCCGATGGCCCGCTCGACCTCTTCTCCTCTGGAGCGCCAGGTGGCCCATGTCGGCCGGCGCCTGTTCATGCAAGTCTTCCTGGATCGCCTGTTCGGGTGCTGGACCGGCGCGCTGGTGCTGTCGGCCGTCTGGTTCCTCGTCCAACCCTTCGTCGTGCCGGCGCCGTCCGACTGGCTGCGCTGGGCGGTCGCTGGTGGGGCCGTCGGCGCGGCCACGGTCCTGGCCCTGCTCTGGGCGGTGCTGCGTCGGCCCTCGCCGGTCCTGGCCGCCCTGGCGCTGGATGAGAAATTCGCCCTCCGCGAGCGCGTCACCACCTCGCTGACCCTGCCGCCGCATCAGGCCAACACCCCCGCCGCCCTGGCGCTGCTCGAGGATGTCAACCAGCGCGTCGCCGCGCTCGATGTCGGCTCGCGCTTCCCGATCCGTCTCCCGCGGAATGCCGCCCTCCTCCCTTTGGGCGCTGCCCTGCTGGCCCTGGTGGCCCTTTTTTATGAGCCGGTCCGGGGCAAACCGGCGCCGCCGGCCCCGCCCGAAACCGCCGACAAGCTGCCCGGCGCCGAGGAGCTGGAGAAGAAGATTGCTCAGGCCCGGCTCGAACGCAAGGCCCGCGAGAAGGCCGCGGAGGAGAACCCGGACGACGAACTCAAGAAGTTCGAGGAAGACCTCGACCGCATCTTCGGCAAACCGCGCGACACCAAGGAGCAGCTGGCCAAGCGCGTCGATGAGATGGAAGCCCTGAAGCGGAAAATGGAGGACCACCAGAAGGACCTCGCCGAGCGGTCGAAGGAGAAGGCGGAGGCCCTCAAGCAACAGCTTCAGCAGGCCGAACGCCTCGCCAAGAAACAGGGGAGCAAGGACGGCCCAGCCAAGGACCTGGAGAAGGCCATCAACCAGGGAGACCTGAAAAAGGCCCAGGAGGAAGTCGATCGCCTGGCCAAGAAGCTCAAAGACAACGAGCTGACCAAGGAGGAGCAGCAAAAGCTCAGTGAGCAGCTTCAGGAGCTAAAGGAGCGGCTGGAGCAGCTGACCCAGCAGGAGGAACTGGAGGAGCAATTGCGGGAGCTGGCCCGCCGCGGCGACATCGACGAGGAGACGCTCAACCGCGAGCTGGAGAAGCTCCGCAAGAACAGCGAGAAGCTGCGGGACAATCTCCAGGACCTGCAAGACATCGCCGAGCAGCTGGCCGAGTGTCAGAAATGCCTGAGGGACGGCAACTGCGAGGGAGCGGCCAAGGCCCTGGCGCGGGCCGGCAACAAGATGAGCCGGCTCGGCAACAGCGACGACCTGGAGCGGCTGTCACGGCAGCTCGACGAGCTGCGCGAGATCCGCCGCAGTATGTCGGAGGTCATGGGTGAGAGCCAGCCGATCCCGGCCGCCGGCCGCCGGCCCGAGGAGGAAGACCAGACCGGCTCGCAGCAAACCCGGATCAGCGGTGAGTCGTTGGAAGGCCGCCACGAGATTGTCGGTACCGCGCCGGGAAGCAACTTCCGCCGGCCGCGCAAGCCCGAGGAACTGACCCAGGAGATCAAACAGGCCAGCCAGGAGGCGCCCGAGGCGCTCGAGCGGCAACGCATCCCGCGGGCGGCCAGCGACATCGCCAAGGGTTATTTCGAGAACCTCGGCGGCCAGAAGGAACCGCCGCGGAAGGGTGCCAAGCCTTGATCGCCGACGGCGTGCCGCTCCGCGGCCGGCCCCGAACCCAGGGCATCCACGGTCAGCGCCCCCAGCGTCAACGACGGGTAGCGCTGGGTCCCGTCGCTAACGCTCCGGGCTCGGATGGTACCCGTCGCGGACGCTCCGGGCTCGGATAGTACCCGTCGCGGACGCTCCGGGCTCGGATAGTACCCGTCGCGGACGCTCCGGGGCTCGGATAGGACCCGTCATCTTCCCCCCGGCGGGACGTATTTCGTCAACCAGGCGAAGACCTCCTGGTGCCAGCGCTCGCTGTTCTTCGGCTTCAGCACCCAGTGGCCCTCATCGGGGAAGTTGACCATCCGCGACGGCACCCCCTGCCGTTGCAGCGCCGTGAACAATTCATGGCCCTGGCCGATCGGGCAGCGGAAGTCGAGGTCGTTGTGGATGACCAGCATCGGCGTCTTGAACTTGCCCAGGTTGGCGGCCAGGCGGTGCGGCGAATGCTTCTCGTAGGAATGGCGGTTCGGTCCCCAGGGCGGCCCGCCGTGCTCCCACTCATCAAACCAGAGTTCGTCCGTGGTGCCGTACATGCTCTCGAAGTTCCAGACGCTACAGTGGGTGATCAGGCACTTGAAGCGGCCGGTGTTCACCGCGAACCAGTTCATCATGTAACCGCCGAACGACGCCCCCGCCGCTGCCAGGCGGTCCTTGTCGATGTAGGGAAGCTTCTCCAGATAATCGACCCCCTTCATCAGGTCGTCGTAGCATTTGCCGCCCCAGTCGCCGGAGATCTCATCCACGTATTTCTGGCCGAAGCCGGTCGAGCCGCGCGGGTTGGGCAGGGCGACGACGTAGCCCTGGGCTGCCCACAGCTGCGGGTTCCAGCGGTAGCTCCAGTTGTCGGTCCACGCCGACTGCGGCCCGCCATGCACCAGATAGGCGAGCGGCCATTTCTTCTTCGGGTCGAAACCAGGCGGCTTCAGGATCCACATCTGCATCTTGCCGCCTTCGACCTCAATATCGACCGATTCCGGGCGGGGCAGGTCAAGTTCGGCGAGCAGGGCATCGTTGTGATGGGTCAGACCAAGCACGCCCGGGTTGCGGTCCCGATGGGGCAGAGGCCGTTGCTTCAAGACCTCGCCAGCGACAAACACTTCGGAGGGTCGCTGCAAATACGCCATGGTGTAGGCCACCAAGCCGTCCCGGCTAACCGAGAGGGCAGAGGTGATCGTGCCGCCGTCGTAGGGCAACGCCTGGTGTCTTGCAATGAGTTGGTTGCTCCGCAACGAGAAATCCAGGATGGTTGACCGGGCCCTCGCCTCGGATGGGAAGAGGATGTTATCGGGCGAGCTCCACGCTACCCCTTCGGCCGATGCATGGTGGTAATCGGCCGTCAGGTTCTGCGGCTTGCCTTGCAGGGCCCCATCCGGCCCACAGTCCACAACGAGGATGTCCCATTTGTCGGCTTCATACCCCGCCCGCTTTTGCGCCCGGTAGGCCAGCTTCTTGCCGTCGGGGGAAAAGCGCGGCGAGCCGTCGGCGGCCGGGTTGTCCTTGGTCAGGTTCTCCGGCTGGCCGCCGGCGACCGGCACGCGCCAGATGTCGTAGTTGGTGCTCCAGGCTTCCTCCCGCGCCGGCGGGGCGGTGTAAACCAGGTACTTGCTGTCCGGGCTGAAGACGAACTCATCGCCCACCGAGAAGGTCGTTGAGGTCGGGTAGGCGTCGCGGTCGCCGGGCGTCACGTCTTTCGGCTCGGCATAGCCGTCGCTTGCGCTCCGGTCTGGTTGGAATGGCATGACAAACAGGTGCTGCCGCTTGTCCTCAACGTAGTGGTCCCAGTGGCGGAAGAAGAGCTTGGTGAAGACCCGCGCCTTGACCGGGTTCTTCTCGGCCTCCTCCTTGCGTTTGCGGTTCAACTCGTTGCTCTCGGCATAGGGACGGTCGGAATACTCGGGCCAGACGGCCGAGACAAAGGCAATCCACTTGCCGTCGGGCGACCAGATGCCGTTCGCTGCTCCGGTGCTGATATGGGTCAGCTGCCGGGCCTCGCCGCCGCTCGGATCAATGACCCAGAGTTGGTTGTCGCCGGAGCGGTTGGATTCGAAGAGGATGTACTTGCCGTCGGGGCTCCAGCGCGGGTGGCGGTCCTGTTTGCCGGCGGTGGTCAGCTGCTTCCGACTGCCGCCCCCCTCACCCTTACCCTCGCCTCCTGCGGGGGGAGAGGGTAAGGGTGAGGGGGGGACCGCGGCCAGCCAGAGGTGGGACGCAGTGCGGTTCCCCTCCAGGTCCACGGTCGTCACCACGTAGACGACCGTCTTGCCGTCGGGGCTGATGTCCGGGTCGGAGACACGCTGGCAGCGGAACAGGTCGTCCAGCTTCATGGGGCGCTTGTTCTCGGCCGGGGCGGCCGGTGCCAAGACGGCGAGCAGGCAGACGGCAATGCATGCGAGGCGCTTCATGGGAGTCCCTTTTCATCCGGGGTCGAGGCGATCGCGCTTCTACAATGGCTTCCGTCCCCTTACGATGCAAGAGGGAAGACCGTTTGGAGACAGGGAGCAACCCATGCCCATCCGAACCAAGCGCTGGGACGAGCCGGTCGAGCCGGAGGACGGCTACCGCCTGTTGATCTGCCGTTATCGGCCGCGTGCCCTCCCCAAGGCCAAGGAGACCTGGCACGCGTGGGACAAGGACCTGGGCCCGAGCAAGGAGCTTCACGCTCGCTTCTACGGCAAGCCGGGCTACAAGCGCGTCAGCTGGGAGGAGTATCGCCGGCTCTATTTGAAAGAGATGCAAAGCCAGAAGGCGAAGATCGAGGAGCTGGCGCGGCGAGCGGCGGCGGGGGAAACGATTACCCTGCTCTGCTCCTCGGCATGCCTCGACGAGTCGCGCTGCCACCGCACGCTGCTGCGCGGACTGATCGAGGAGGCGATGAAGGACCTCCCCCCACGAAAGTGACAAAGTAGTCGGCACGCGGCGTGGACCGGCTGCTTTCCTCCGGCTACGGAGCACGCACTTCGAGGCAGAGCACCTTGGCCTCGTCGCGCAGGTAGAGCCTGCCGTTGCAAAGCACCGGCACGGTCCAGCACTTGCCCTGGAACGGCTGGCAGCGCGACTTCTCGCGGTAGGCTTCGGGCGTTGCCTCGGCCAGGGCCAACGTGCCCTGCTCGCCGAGGATGAACAGATGGCCGTCCGCGATGGTCAGCGAACCCTTGTCAAAGCCGCGCTCCTTCCAGCGCACCTTGCCGGTGCGGAATTCCATGCAGACCAGGATGCCGGGGTCGGTGAAGCCGTAGAGGTGTTCCCGGTAATAGACACTGGTCGAGAAGTGGTTGGCCATCTGGTTGGTTTGGTAGACGCGCCGGGCCCTGAGTCCGCCGTCGGCCGACTCCACCTTGAGCACCGCTGCCCCCCGGCCGTAGCCCGATGAGATGAACACATAATCGTCCACGACAATCGGCGTGGCGATGTTGGCGTCGTACTCCGTCGTCCAGTCGTAGCGCCATAGCTCCTTGCCGTCGGCGGGGGAGACGCTGACCAGACCGCGGGCGGTGAAGAAAAGGACCTGCCGCACCCCGGCCAGGGTGGCAGCGACGGGCGAGCTGTAGCCGGCCGGGTCGTCCAGCGCCTTCCAGATCAACCGGCCCGTCTTCCGATCGAAAGCGGCGATCGAATTGCCGTCCGGGCCGCCGGGATTGGTCAGGACCAGGTCTCCCTCGATCAGCGGCGAGAACGACACGCCCCACTGGAGATTCTCGGCCTTGAATTCGTCGAGCAGGTCGTGCCGCCAGACCTTGGCGCCGGTGTCGGCCTTGAGGCAGTGGAAGATGCCGGTGGCCCCGACCGTGTAGACCAGGCCGTCGTGGACCGCCGGTGTGGAGCGCGGCCCGGAGCCCCAGGAGTTCTCGTACCGACAGGGATAGCCGAAGCGCCAGACCTCCTTGCCGGTGGCGGCATCCCAGCAGACGACCGTTTCGTTGTCGCCGTCCTGGAGGAGGGTGTACACCTTGCCGCCAGCCACCGCGAACGAGGAATATCCCTCGCCCCCCTTGGCCTCCCATACCTTGCGGGGGCCGCCCTCGGGCCATTCCTTGAGCAGGCCGGTCTCGGCCGAGACGCCGTCGCGGTTCGGCCCGCGCCACTGCGGCCATTCCCCCACCGGCCGGGCAGCGTTCCGTTCGAGGGGGGCCGCCTGCAAGCCCTGAAGCAACTCCGGGTCGGGCACAAAGACCGGCGCTTCCTCGCCCATCAGCCTGACCAGCCAGGCCGGACCGCCCCGGAAGGAGTGCTTCAGGTAGAGGTAGTAGCTGCCCAGGAAAGCACCGATCACGACCAGGCCGGCAAGCACTCCCAGCCAGACCCGCCGGGTCCGCTGCCGCTCGTTCTGCGCGATCATACAACGATCTCCGGTAACGGCTCGTTCGGGCGATTGCCCTCGTCATCGTAGGATGAAGCAGAAGCGAAGTCAAAGCGAGGCGTCGGCCAGCAGCAGGAGTACCCGGTACTCATCCCCCCTGCGAGGCCGCGATCCGTGCTTCCTGAACCTCGAACGGCCGACCTCTGATTACTGCCCCCTGACTTCGGTTGGACAAGGCCATGCCCGAAGTACCGTCCCGCTCCCCTGGCCGCCGTTTGCGTGAGGCGTGGACCGCGCGGCCCATTCCGGTGCCGGGCGTCTTCAATGCGCTGGTGGCCCGTCTGGCCGAGCAGCTGGGCTACCCGGCGGTTTATCTGTCGGGGGCCGCCCTGTCGGCCTCGGCCGGCCTGCCCGATGTCGGCCTGCTCACCCTGACCGAGTTCGCCGACGCCGCCCGGACCATCGCGTTAGCGACCCGGTTGCCGTTGCTGTGCGACGCCGACACCGGTTTCGGCGAGGCCCTGAATGTCGAGCGGACGGTGCGGCTGTTCGAGTCGGCCGGCGCGGCCGGGCTGCATCTGGAGGACCAGCAGCTGCCCAAGCGCTGCGGCCACCTGTCGGGCAAGCAGCTGGTCGAGCCGGAAGTGATGGCGGCCAAGATTCGGGCGGCGGTGGCGGCGCGGACCGATCCGGATTTCGTGATCATCGCCCGGACCGATGCCCGCGGCGTGACCGGCTTGGACGACGCGGTGCGGCGGGCGCGGCTCTACCTGGAGGCGGGGGCCGACGCCATCTTCCCCGAGGCGCTGGAAAGCGCGGAGGAATTCGCCGCCTTCGCCGCCGCCGTGAAGGCCCCCCTGCTGGCGAACATGACCGAGTTTGGCCGCAGTCCCAACCTCGACTTTGCGGTGCTGGCGGCGATGGGCTACCGCCTGGTGCTCTACCCGCTGACTGCTTTGCGGGCAGCGCTCTATGCCGCTCGGCAGACCCTGGCCGAGCTCCTGGAGCGCGGCCACCAGCGCGACCGTCTGCCGCAGATGCTGACGCGGGCCGAGCTGTACGACCTGCTCGGTTACTCCGGTTATGAGGAGCGCGACCGGGCTTACTTCGGGCAGCCGATGGCGGAGCCGGGCCGGGAGCAGCCGCGCCCGGAATAAACCGCCCGCAGCCGGGGACCGCTCTCTCATT
>DATLYH010000256.1:0-11323 GCA_035575035.1 Gemmataceae bacterium | reverse complement strand
GTCAGGTCCGGGACGGCCGCGGCCGCGTTGGGCCCGATGTTCGCCAGGGCCGCCGCCGCCAGTGACCGGACGGCCGGGTCTTCGTCTTGCAGCGCCTGGCGGAGCACGGGTACGGCCGCCGCTGCGTCCCGGCCGCCGATGTTCCCCAGGGCAAGAGCGGCGCCGCGGGCCACGTCCGGATCGGCGTGGCTGAGCAAGGCGCTCAGGTCGGGGACAGCCGCCCGGTCCTCAGGGCCGGCCAGGTTGATGAGGGCATCCACGGCCGCTTTGCGCACGCCGTCGTCGGCATCGCGCCGGCAGCACTCAGCCAGCGCTCCAATGGCGCTGCTGGCTGTGGGCCGACCGATCTGGCCCAGGGCGCCGGCCGCGTCCCGGCGCACGGCCGCGTCGGCGTCCTGTAGCGCCTGGCACAGATTGGCAACGGCCTCCGGTCCCGCGGCTGGTCCGATCCGACCAAGGGCCCAGGCGGCGTTCTGGCGAACCCCCGGGTCGCGGTCGCGCAGCGCCTTTTCCAGCGCCGGCCGGGCGTCGGCCGCGCTCGGCCCGTAGCCGCCCACCGCGAAGGCGGCGCTGCGCCGCAACGGGGCATCGCTGGCCTCGCTCAAAAGCTGCAACAGCCCGGAGCGGACCACCTCCCAGGCGCGATGGCACTCTTCCGCAGCCCGCTCCTCCTCTTCCTTGACCGAGGGGTCGCCGGGCCGACCAGGCTTCGACCGCACGGTCTCGAGGTAGGAGTTGGCCAGGGCAAGGCCGATTTCGCCGATGGCCGAGGCGGCTTCCTCGCGGACAGCACTGTCGCGATCCTTCAGGGCCTGGACTAGCTTGGGCAGCTGCGGGACGGCGGCCGCTCCCATCTTGCCCAGGGCGAAGGCGGCGCCGCGCCGTCCCTGGGGCGACGGGGAATCCAGTTCGTTGACCCAGTAGTGGATCGGCTTGCCGAGAAATTGCTGGGCCGGCAAGGGCGCAGCACCCCCCAGTATTACCGCGCCAACGAGACCAAGAATCAAAGGGCGACGCTTCATGGGGATGGCTCGCGGGACGATTGGGGTTCCGATTTTTTCTTCCCACTGATGACCTGGATGGCCTCCTTGGCGGCCTCGCGAAGGCCCTCGTCTACATCCTTGCGCTCGGCCAGCTCTTTGAGGGCAGGGATGGCCTTGTCGGCGTCTCCGCCGATACTCACCAGGGCCCAGAGGGCAGCCACGATCCCTTCGCGCTGCTTGTCCTTGAGCAGTTTGGTCAGATCCGGCACCCGCGACCGGGCCCGCGGGCCGATCGTGCCCAGGGCCCGGGCGGCGTGCGTCCGAATGCCGAGATCGGGATTATCGAGCTGCTTGGCGATGGCCACCAGGTACTCCTCAGGGACCTCGTCTCGGATCGCCATCACGCCGACGGCCGACCAGATCTGGACGGCGCGATCTTCGCGTTGGTCCTTGGCCCGCGCCAGAAGTGCATTCTCGATGGCTGTCTGCTCGCTCTGTTGGGCGGGCCGCCCCATGGTGCCCAGGGCCGTGGCTGCCTCCAGCCGCACCTTGGCGGAAGGATCTTTGCTCAGGACATGCATCAGAGCATTGGCGGCCCGCATGTCGAGCGGGTCGTTCTTCGTCGCCATGCCGGCCCGGCCCAGGGCGAAGCAGGCGGCCTTGCGGACCTCCCAGCAACGGCTGTCCCTGGAGGCGTTGATCAGATGAGGAATGGCCGCCTTCGCCTCCTTGCCGAACCGGGCCAGCGTCACGCACGCCTGGAACCGGACCAACGACTCCGTATCCTCGGTCGCGCGCCGGGCCAGCGCATCGACCACCTTGGGGATATCAGCATTGCCGATCTCGACGGCCGCCAGGGCGATGGCGGCGTTGGCACGCAGGCTGACATCGACATCGGTCAGGCGCTCAATCAGGACCGGGACCGCCGGCGCCGCGGATGGACCGAACAGCATGATGGTGCGGACCGCATTCTCACGCACCCCAGGGTCGGGGTGACGGGCCTCTTGGATCCATTGTTGCAGCGTCTTGCCACCGATCTCGGTGATCGACGGCCGGTCGGGACTTTCCGGTTGATCAGGTTTTGGGGGCTTCTCGGGCGGCTTGGTCTGGGCCGATGCCGGCCCGGCCATCGCAAGGAATAGGAGGATCACAGCGATCCCACCGCATCGACCACGCATGATCTCATGCCTCTTTTTCAAACTACTTCCCCGCGCCTCAGCATACCATCCGACACCGATTCAGGGCAATTGACGTTACCGGCGGGACAGCTGCCGCCGATGCTCGGAGAGGAAAACCATCGCAACTGTCCTTTGAGGGGATGCTGTCATTCGCCCTCATCGCAGCCAAGCTCCCCGAGAGCATCCCGCGGGAAAAGATCGGCTGAACCATCGGCCGCGCTGCGCCGCCGCAACGAGAAGGCGAGTCTGATCGTCGAAAGCACAGCCGCGTTCGGGTCGCCGACGGGCCCCGATTGGGGTGTCGTTCGGGTGCCGGTCGGTTAAGGTATAAGGAGGGCTAAATATCCTCCCGAGGACCCCGCCATGACCCCTGGGAAGTATGTCCTGGTTATCGAGGACAACGCTTTGGTGCGGGACGCCGTTACCCAACTGCTCCGGTCCAAGGGCTACCAGGTGGTCGCGGCTGCGAATGGCCGGGAGGCGCTGGACCGCCTGCGGTCGGCCGGCCCGCCGTCGGTGATCCTGCTCGACCTCAGCATGCCGGTGATGGGCGGCCGGCAGTTTCTCCAAGAGCAGCGGCGCGAACCGGCCTGGGCCTCCGTGCCGGTCGTTGTCCTGGCCGGCGCGGCGGAGCCGGTCCCCTCGGGCATTGCCGAGTATCTGGTCAAACCAGTCGGCCCCCAGGAAGTACTCGAAGCTATCCGCCGCACGATTGAACGCGGCCCCCGTCCCGTTTGATCTTCAGATCGGCCGGCACCTGCTTTCTCACGCGGCGGTGTACCGCCTCCTCCTCTGCCGTGCCTGCGGGGGAAAGGGGTACCGGCCCGGCGGGCGGGTGCTCCTGTTGCATAGGCCGCCAATTTCACGTATCTTGCGATCAGCATCTCTGCACGTGTGAGCCAGCCGGAGGACGGTGCCATGAAAACGCGCGTGGCGAACGAAACCCTTGCCGAGTTAATGGACCGGCATACCGTGACCGGCGCGCCCGAGCTCTGCCGCGTGGAGGGAGACCGGATCCGCTGCCTGGCGTGCGGCCACCGCTGCCTGATCGGCGACGGCCTACGCGGCATCTGCAAGGTGCGTTTCAACGAACGTGGACAGCTGAAGGTGCCCTACGGCTACGTCGCCGGTTTGCAATGCGATCCGGTCGAGAAAAAACCCTTCTTCCATGTATACCCCGGCAGCGACGCGCTGACCTTCGGGATGATGGGGTGCGACCTGCACTGCTCGTATTGCTTCACCGGCTCGACCCGCGTGCCTACCACGACAGGGGTTGACTCTCTGGAGTCACTGTTCAGCCGGGCGACGCGGATTCTGCAGAGGCCCGATGGGGAGATCGCCTCCGTGGAGGGCTTGGCTGTCTTCTCCCATACCGGGCAAGTCCGGCAAGTGCGGGCCGTGTTCCGTCACCCGTACGCCGGTGAAATGTGCCGGATTATCCCCGCCTTTTGCCTTCCCCTTGAATGCACCCCTGATCATCGCTTCCTTGCCATCCCGCGACCCAAGCACGGCGCACCTCCCCAACGGCCCAAATTCGTCCAGGCCAAAGAACTCTCGCGGGACTGGTGTCTGGTCCTGCCGAAAAAGTACACCGCGCATAACCAGGAACTGGATGTGGCCGCGTGGATCGCATCGCTGGCCACCACGGCCCGGATGAAGCGCCGCTGGTCGGAGGAGTTCTTGCGCGACGTTCTCGATCTACGGGCGCGAGGACACACCCAGGCGGCAATCGCGACTCACCTCGGGGTGTCTCGGAGTCGTGTCTGGGCTGTGCTGGGACGCCTGCAGAAAGGACAGACTACCGCGGATGAACTTCTCCGCTATCAGGGCCTCGTTCTCCGCGAAGGAGATCGGGTACGGCTCTTCAACGAACATTCCCCGGGCATCCCCAGAACCCTCCCGCTGGATGAGCGCCTGGCGGAGTTGCTCGGGTACTATTGCGCGGAGGGTTGTGTCTGGCAGGACACCAAGCGCCGGGCCAACTCGGCGATGCTGACGTTTTCGTTCGGGCCGCACGAGGAGCACCTGGCGAAGCGAGTCGCCCAACTCCTGGCTGACCTTTTCGGGGTTAAGGCCTCCATCAATCATCGGGACACCACCTGTGCGGTAGTGTCTTACAAGTCTTCCCTCGGGCTCCTCTTCGAGGCCCTGTGCGGAGCAGATGCGCGGACGAAGCGAGTACCCCCTCCCTTGCTCGAAGCCGGCCCTGAGGTAACGCGGGCATTTCTTGACGCCTACGTTCTGGGCGACGGCGGTGAGAGGGAAGACGGAGGCATCGATACCGCCACGGCCTCGCAGGACCTAGCTCATGGCGTAGCCTGGCTGGTGTTGCGGTCGGGGACAGTGCCCTCCCTCCGCACGTATCAACAAGGCCCTGGGGAAATTGCCGGGCGTACTATTCAGCGCGCCGAAAAGCGTTACCATGTCCGATGGCCTCGTGATGCTGGGCATCGTCGCTGCTGGGGAGACGACGAGTTCTGGTATATCCCGATCAGGCAAGTGAAACGGCGTCGGTTCAAGGGCTACGTTTATAACCTGGAGGTCGAGGAAGATCACAGCTATCTCCCTCATTTTGTTGTCGCGGCCAACTGTCAGAATTGGTTGAGTTCGCAAGCCCTGCGCGACCCCAGCGCTGTCGCCCCGATCCGCCCGGTCACGCCGGCGCAGCTCGTCGAAATCGCCCGCCGCGAGAAGGCCCGCCTGGTAGTTTCCAGCTACAACGAGCCGCTCATCACCGCCGAATGGGCCGTCAGCGTCTTCCGGGAGGCCAACGCCGCCGGCCTGGCCTGTGCTTTCGTCTCTAACGGCAACGCCACCCCCGAGGTGCTTGACTTTCTCCGTCCCTGGATCATCGCCTACAAGGTCGATCTCAAAAGCTTCAACGACCGCAACTACCGCAGTCTCGGCGGCACCCTGGAGAACATCACCCAGACCATCCGCATGATCCGGGAGCGCGACCTCTGGCTGGAAGTGGTCACCCTGGTCGTGCCGGGCTTCAACGATAGCGAGGACGAGTTGCGTCGGGCGGCCGGCTTCCTCGCCTCGGTCAGCCCCGACATTCCCTGGCACGTCACCGCCTTCCACAAAGACTACAAGATGACCGACCCCGAGCCGACCTCGGCCGACATGCTGGTGCGCGCCGCCGAGATCGGCGCCGCCGAGGGGCTGCGGTTCGTCTATGCCGGCAACTTGCCCGGCCAGGTTGGACCCTGGGAAGACACCCGCTGCCCCTCTTGCCACACCACCCTGATCGAGCGTTTCGGCTACCTGGTCCGCTCGTACCGGATCACGCCGGAAGGGCGCTGCCCCCAGTGCCAGACGCGGATACCGGGGGTCTGGCCCGGCGCTGCCGACGAGGTGCGCACCGGCAACGACCTGGCCGCCTACAAGAGCCGGCTGCCCCGTCCAGTCGCCACCCCCCTCACCCCCACCCCTCTCCCCCCGCGGGGGGAGAGGAGAGAAGAATCGCTCCCCTCTCCCCCGAAGCGGGGGAGAGGGGTTGGGGGTGAGGGGGCCGGCTGGCCTGCCGACCAGCAGACCCGCAAAGAAAACCTTGTCTCGCTGCCGCTGACCGATCCTTCCCTGTCTTCGTCCATCGGAGGAGCTCCAACGATGCGCCCCGCCGAACCCGTCGCGCCGGACCCCCCCCCGGCTTCTCCTCGGCCGCCGGAATTGACGGCGGAAGACAAGGAACAGATCCTTGCCGCCACGGCCACCATGCTGCGGGCCACGGTCGCCGGCCAGCCCGCCGCTTTTCCCACCGACGTCCTGCCCGGAATCCGCGACCGGCTGGTCTCGGGGGCGTTCGTCAGCCTGAAGCGCGGTCGGCATCTCCGCTCGTGTTGCGGCCTGCTCGGCCAGCCGATCCCGCTGAGCCAGGCCCTGGAACGGGCCGTGGTCCGGACCGCCTGGGAAGATACACGGTTTCCCCCGGTCTCGCCGACCGAGCTGGACTACCTGGAAATGGAGGTCTGGCTGCTGTTCGGCCCCGAGCGGGTCCAGGCCCAGGGGGAAGAACGACTGCGGGCGATCACCATCGGCAAGCACGGCGTCCAGGTGGTGCGCGGTGAGGCGCACGGCCTATTCCTGCCCAGTGTCGCCGTCGAGGGAAACTGGGATGCCCGCCGGTTGCTTGACCAGGTCTGCATCAAGGCCGGCCTTCCCCCCACGGCATGGAAGGACGACGCTACCGCTCTGTTCACCTTTGAGGGGGAATCGTTCCGTGGTCGGCTGGCCGGTCCCGACGGCCCCGCGCCCGCGGCCCGCCGCCCCGGTCCCTGCCGGCCGGAAGACCTGCCCGCCTACACCGACTTCTGCCGCGCCAACCTGATGGCCCTGTTGAATGGAGCCACGCCGAATTACTACTTCTGGGGCGCCCCGGACGGCAACCTCGCCGGCGCGATCCTCCTGGTGCAGCGGCCGGACAGTCCTGAGGCCGTCCACTTCAGCCAGTTCTCGCTGCGGCCCGGCGTTCCGCTGCAAGCGACACTCTTTGCACTTGTCCAGGCGGCCGCCCAGCACCTGGCGTCGCAGCGACTGCATCCGGAAGTACTCGATTCGGTCCGCCTTGGTCTGGCCTTGCTACACGATCCGGTGCTGCACGGCACGGTCGCTGATCCCCACCTGGCCGGCCTCGACCCGCAGCACCGCGCGGTCCTGGTCAGGGAGCGCCACAAGTCGGCGCTGCTGTTCGACCCCGGGCGCACGGCCGAGGAGCTGCTGGCGGAGGCGGCCGTTCAGGCGAAGGTGACCCACCCGGCCACGGCCGCCGTCTTCAGCCTCGACGCGCTGACGAACATGACCCGGATCAGCGTCTCGACAGTCCCGCGGCCGGTGCGCGGCCCCGAGGTCCGGCCTCCCGCTGTGGCCGGGACCTTTTACGAGGCCGACCCCGCAGCCCTGGCCAAGACCGTGGACGACTTGCTGGCCGGCGAGCGCCGCCCGGAGCCCTGGCCGGCCGCACTAGTCCCGCACGCCGGCCTGCGTTTCTCTGGACGGATCGCTGCTGCCGTGTTCAAGCGCCTCCGCATCCCGCCAACGGTGATCGTGATCGGCCCGAAGCACACGCCGCTGGGGGTGGAGTGGGCGGTAGCGCCGCACCGGACCTGGGCGCTGCCGGGCGCCAGCCTGGCGTCCGACTTCATGCTGGCCCGGCGGCTCTGCCAGGCGATCCCCGGCCTGGAAATGGACGCGGCGGCCCACCGCCGTGAGCATGCCATCGAGGTGGAGCTGCCGCTGCTGGCCCGCCTGGCACCTCAGACCAAGGTGGTCGGCATCGCCATTGGCCACGGCGACCTGGCCAGCTGCCGCCGCTTCGCCGATCGCCTGGCCGACCTGCTGCGGCAGCGCTCGGATCGGCCGCTGCTGCTGATCTCCAGCGACATGAACCATTTCGCCACCGATGCCGAGAACCGCCGCCTGGACGAACTGGCCATCGCCGCGATGGAACGCTGCGACCCCGAGGCGCTGTACAAGACGGTGGAGGAGCACCATATCAGCATGTGCGGCGTGCTCCCGGCGGTGATCGTACTGGAGACGCTGCGGCTGCTGGGATGCCTGAAGCGGGCGGAGCGGGTCGCCTATGGAACGTCGGCCGACGTCACCGGCGACACCAGCCGGGTGGTGGGCTACGCAGGGATGCTGTTCGGCTAACCTCGGAGGCGAAGGCGACCCGCCGACGATCCTGACCCATGCGCCCCGAACTGTTCCAGGCGGATGAATCCTTCGCCCGGCAGCTGGACGCCGCCGATCCGCTGGGCCGCTATCGCGACCACTTCCTCATCCCTGCCGGTCCCGATGGCCGGCCGGTCATCTACCTGTGCGGCCATTCGCTGGGGTTGCAGCCGCGCTCCGTGCGGGCCTTCCTGGAACAGGAGTTGGAAGACTGGGCCCGGCTGGCGGTCGATGCCCATTTCAAGGGGCGGACGCCCTGGTACTCGTATCATGAAATCTTCCGCGGCCCCATTGCTCGGCTCGTTGGCGCCACGGCTGACGAAGTGGTCGTGATGAACGGCCTGACGGTCAACCTCCATCTGATGCTGGTCAGTTTCTACCGCCCGGCCGGCGAGCGTCGGCTGATCTTGATGGAGGAGCCGACCTTCCCTTCGGACCGCTATGCCGTGGCATCGCAGCTTCGGCTGCACGGGCTCGACCCGGCCGAGGCCCTGCTGACGGTGAAACCGCGGCCGGGCGAGCATCTGATTCGCACCGAGGACATTGAAGCGCTGTTGGAGGAGCGCGGCCGGGAGGTCGCGGTGGTGGTCTTCAGTGGCGTCAATTTTGTCACCGGGCAATTCTTCGACATCGAGCGGATCACGGCAGCGGCCCACCGGCAGGGGTGCGTCGTCGGCTGGGACCTGGCCCACGCGGTCGGCAACGTGGAGCTGCGGCTGCACGACTGGGAGGTCGATTTTGCCGTCTGGTGCTCCTACAAGTATCTGAACGGCGGGCCAGGCGCTGTCGCGGGCTGCTTTATCCATGAGAAGCACGGTCGGCGGACCGACCTGCCGCGGCTGGCCGGCTGGTGGGGCCACGACCCGGCGACGCGCTTCCGCATGCAGTTGCAGCCCGACTGGGTGCCGCGTCCCGGGGCCGACGGCTGGCAGCTGAGCAATCCGCCCATCCTGGCTCTGGCGCCGCTGCGGGCCTCGCTGGAAATCTTCGACGAGGCAGGGATGCCGGCCCTGCGGGCGCGCTCGAAGCGACTGACCGGCTACCTGGAGTACCTGCTCGACCGGATGCCGGCCGGGCGGTACGAGGTGATCACGCCGCGCGACCCGGCCCGGCGCGGCTGCCAGTTATCGCTGTTGGCGCGAGAGCGGCCGGAGGAACTGCTGCGAATACTGAAGACGGAAGGTGTGGTCTGCGACTTCCGCGAGCCGAACGTCATCCGCGTCGCGCCGGTGCCGCTGTACAACACGTTTCACGAGGTCTGGCAGTTCGCCCAGATTCTGAGGCAGGCATGAGGAAGGGAGCGGCGTTGCGGCTACTGCCGGCGGGGGGGCGAGTTCGTCGCGCCAATGGCGGGGCACGATCCGCCAACGCGATTCGGGCAGGGCGCAGCGGCCAGGCGGTCCCGTGACTACCACGGCTGCCTGCACGAGCCGTCGTGCCCTGGATGCCTGGCCCTCCAGCGGCGCGTCACCGAACTGGAGCAGCGAGGCGAGGCGCTGACCTGCCGGCGCAACGAAGCACGCCGCGCTGGCAAACGCCCAGCGACGCCCTTTCGTCAAGGCGAACCGATGCCCAACCCGAAGCCATCTGGCCGACAACCGCACGCGGATGGAGGACTCGCACGGCGGGCGGCTGGACTCGACCTACGACGCCGCCGGCCGGCTACGGCGGCGAACCTGCACGCGGCCTTGAAGGGGGCGGTGGAGGGGAACGCGGCGGGAGGCGCCGCCACTCTCATCCTGACGAAAGCCAAGAAATGGCTATGGGCAATCGGCGAGAACGCGAAAAGCCCGTTCCGCAGCAAGGCTGCCGTCGCTCGACAGGCCGCGCGGAAGCATGCTTCGCGGACCACTGGGTCGGGGGACGAATACGGACTCGCCAGGTACGCGATCATGTCGTGGCCTCCTCGCTGGCGGAAATGCGTTTGGCCTTCTTGCCGGTGAACTTCTCGAAGCGCTGAACGATGACATCGCAGTAGAGGGGATCAAGCTCCATGATGTAGCACCGGCGCCCGGTCTGCTCCGCACCGATCAGTGTTGAGCCGCTGCCGCCGAACAGATCGAGGACGTTCTCGCCGGGTCGCGACGAGTACTGCATCGCCCGCACCACCAGCTCGACGGGCCTTTCGGTCAGATGCACCATGTTCTGCGGGTTGACCTTCTTCACCGACCAGACATCAGTCGCGTTGTTCGGTCCGAGGAAGACGTGGGCCGCGCCTTCGCGCCAGCCATAGAAGCACCACTCATGGTTGCCCATGAAATCCTTGCGGGTGAGGACGGGATGCTCTTTCACCCAGATGATGGCCTGCGAGAAGTACAGCTCGCACGCCTTCAGCACCGGCGGGTAGTTGGCGCAATTGGCGTAGCCGCCCCAGATGTAGAACGCCCGACCGGGCTCAAGCACGCGGGCCAGGTTGCCGAACCAGGCGTGCAGAAGCCGGTCGTAATCCCCTTCGGAGATGAAGTCGTTGGTCAGGGGCCGGTCCTTGGCCCGCAGCTTCTTGCCGGTTGGCCTGGCCTTCTCCGGGTGGCGCACCACGTCCATCTTCTGGTGGTGCGTGACCTCGAACGAGCTGAGGCCGGCGGCAATAGCGTTGTTGGAGCGCGGTTCGACCTTCACGTTGTACGGCGGGTCGGTGTTGACCAGGTGAATCGGCGCGCCGTCCAGCAGCCGGTCCACGTCTTCCGGCTTGCCGCTGTCGCCGCAGAGCAGACGGTGGTCGCCGAGAATCCACAAGTCGCCCGGCTTGGTCACCGCCTCGTCGGGCGGCTCCGGCACCTCGTCGGGATCACACAGGCCGTCCTTGACGCCGGGGTCGAGCAGTTTGGCCAGCTCGTCCGGGTCGAAGCCGAGCAGGTCGAGGTCGTAGTTCATGCCCTGTAGCTCGGCCAGCTCAATGGGCAAAAGATCATAGTTCCAGTCGGACAGCTCGGCGGTCTTGTTGTCGGCGATGCGGTACGCCTTGATCTGCTCCGGCGTCAGGTCCGTGGCGACGTGGACGGGCACCTTCTCCAGCCCGAGCTTGAGCGCGGCCTTGTAACGGGTGTGACCTACGATGATCACCCCATCCGTGTCCACCACGATCGGCTAGCGAAAGCCGAACTCACGGATCGACGCTGCGACGGCCTCGACCGCGTCGTCGTTGAGGCGGGGTTGTTGGCATAGGGCTTGATGTCAGAGAGCTTGCGCAGCTCGATCTTCATGGCCTTCTTCTCCGTTCAGAAGTTCGGACAGGCAAAACAAACTCTGCCCAAATTGGCGGCTGTTCCCGCCGCGGTCAAAAAGCGCACAAAGTCCCGGAAGTACCTAGCCGGAGGGGAATGAGACAAAGAGAGAGAAGGAAGAAGACTCAGTACTTCCAAGTGTGATGCCTCGTAATAGGAATTCATAACATCATGTGGGCATTGGGCGTTGGGCCTCAATGGCGTCCCAGGGTAACAACAGCGCCTCCACCAGCTGTTGAATCCAGGACAGCATCATGCGGAACGG
>DATLYH010000255.1:0-29330 GCA_035575035.1 Gemmataceae bacterium | reverse complement strand
CTCGCCCGGAGGGAGCGTCGCTGTGCACCCCCGCCTCATCCCGCCAGTGGATCACGGCCCCTTCGGCTTTGGCCTCCGCCTCGATGGGCGGGTATGCCTCCTGCAGCCAGCGCTCGACGGCTTGGAGGCCGTGCTCCTAGGTAGGCCCGGGCAGGCCGACCGCTGCGGGGTGAAGTTAGGAGCCTTCAGCCAGCGGCCCCAGACTCAGCGCGAGCGTCTGGGATCTCCATCCAGCCACCCTACGAGAACCGCTGCCTCTTTCAAGCTCAGGGTAATAGTATACCCTCCCAAGAAAAACGGTTACGGTAGAACCATCTTGTCAAGCAAAATGGTGACATCATCCTGGAGGAATAACCTCCCACGTTGCCGACTAAACGAGGAAGCATCCTATGCCGACGATCTATATTCAATACAAGTGTGCCCTGGTGGAAGATGTTTTTGCAGAACTCCAAGCCGCTGGCCTGCTGGGACAGTTCTTCTCACCCCGCTATTTTGAAAAGGACTTGGAATGGTTTCCCGATACTTACTTGGAGCCCATCCACGATGTATTTCACAAGGTAATCAAGCTTAGCTACACGGAGGAAGAGAAACGCGAATATAAAGAACAGCTGGCGGCTCTGCGGGGGGTGGCTTTCCATTTCGGGCCGGATGATCATCCCCCTGAATATGATCTTGTCTACCGTCTTAAAGAGCTTGTTAAGGGGGAAGAGCTGATTCCGGAGCTTGGTCTGACGGTGAGCCGACTCCCTGACATTCAGCAGGAGATACAGGAACGGTTAGTTGAAGTGCAACGGCAGCATCTGCGGGTGATCGCGACCGCGCGTGGTAATACGCTGATTAACTATGAGCAAGGTGGGGAGTTGCAGCTGGGTTCCTTCTGCCGGCAGTTTGTGCCCTGTTACAACATTTTTCGATCGCTTAATGAGATCTCTTTCTTTCTCTGTAGCAGGGGGCGCCCTGGGCGAGTCAGTGTGGACATTGGTTTTGATATGGCTCCTTGGTTGGGTGATCGTGAGGGTAAGAAGCTGCCGGTTCCTCCTTTTTCACACCGTTGTCGGCAGGAGAACTGGCGACGGTTCATGGGGCACTTAAGATGGCTTGTAGAAAACGGACGGCTGGAGAAGTGCGTTGAGGCAAGACTTCGGGAATACCGGCCTTACCTGCGTGGTCTGGGCGTCTTCCGGGCTTTCCTGGCCCTACCAGGCAAACGGCAAGTCATAGGTTGAGGATTGGTGATGCCTGCTTGTGCGCGTCGCCCCCGCGTTGCTCGCCACCCGCGGTGGCCGGCATCGACTAGCGGTCGCTGCTGCCGGCGTTGGGGGTCCGCTTCTTGCCCTCCTTCTTGTGGACTTTCTCCCGCAGGGCCTCGTGGATGGCCTCCAAAGTGCCGTGGTGGCGGCACGCATCAACGGAGCGCCCGCCGGTGGACTGGGGTGGGAAGTCCTGGGGCAGGTAGCGCCCCGGGCAGCCAGTCCGCCGGACGTAGCAGACGGCATTCACTCCGTCGCGCAGGTTCGTCGTGCGGGGGCGGCCCCCCGGGTAGACCGGGATCAGCCGCTCAATCAGCCGCCCCGGCGCGTCGGTCACCTCGCTGGGATATTTATTGGTTCTCATCCCAACGACTTGCGGAAACCACCCCTTATGGGACAGCCTGAGCGTTGTTGTCAGGTTGTGCTGGAACCGGGCGTGGCGGGGGCAGCATTTCGTCTGAATGCGGAGAGGATGGCTCGGGCAGCTTATCGAGAACTGGGGCCGATGGTGGAGGACACTTCATGCCCTGGGCCAGGGTGTTCTGATAACGGATTAGCCAGCCGTCACCAAGGGCTTGATAAACGCTGACAATGGCAGACAGTTGCTGCTGTTTGGTTTCGATCAAGACTGCCCTCGCCTCCAGGAGGTCGCGCTGCGCAAAGAGCACCTCGATGTATTCAGCACGAGCAGCTTGATAAAGTTTAGTGGCGGCTTCGACTGAGGCCTCAAGCGATTCCAACTGCCGCTTCTTGAACTCAATGCTCTTGCTGAAGTTCTCCACTCTAGCCATGCGGTTGATAACTTCGGTAAAGGCATTGAGGATCGTGCGTTGGTAGTTGTATATGGCCTGCAATTGCCTGGCGTTGGCGTTGAGATATTCGGCCTGGATCGCTTTCTTGTTGATCACCGGCGCGACCAGGTCACCAGCCACATTGAAAATCAAAGCTTCCGGAGTCACGAACAAATATTTGGGATTGAAAGCCTGGTAGCCGATACTGGCAGTGATGTCCAGCCTAGGAAAAAAGTGGGCTCGGGCGACCTGCACGTCGAGCCCAGCAGCCGTCAGCTCACGCTCGGCTTGGCGGATATCGGGGCGGTTTTGAAGCAGCTGCGCAGGGATTCCTAGGCTCAGCCTGTGAATGTTCAGATCGATGAAACCTGCTAAATTGAAAGACGGGCGCTCGACAGGCTGCGGGGGACGATTGACGAGGAAGTTGATACGGTTCTCGACCTCGATCATCTCCTGCTTGACGATCAGTTTTTGGCTCTGGTTCTTGCGAACCTCGGCCCGGAAACGCTGGACAGCCAACTCCGTACCACGGCCCGCGGCCTTCTGGGCTTCAGCGACCTCAAGGCTTTGCTCCTGGAGCCGAATGATCATGTCCAGATTCTCAAGCCGCTGGTCGAGCGCTATAAGCCCGTAATAATTCTCGGCAATCTCCGCAACCAAACGGGTTACAAAGTAGTTCCGCCGCTCACGGGCAGCGAAGTAGCGCTGCACGGCTGCATCCCTGGCATTCCGCAGTTCTCTCCAGATGTCCAGTTGCCAGAAGAGATTGAAGGCTCCCAGAAAATTGGGCAACGGATCGGGAAAGTGCTTGCCAGGGAGAAATTCAAGTTGATCCTCCGCAGCTCCCAGAGGCGTGAAGAGGCTGGGTTTGTCTATCCCTATATCAGCCCTGAAATTGACGAAGGGCCAGTACGCCCCTCGCCGCGCCAAAATCTCATTGCTGGCGATCTCGACCTCCTCATTCAGAATTCTCAGCTCCTGATTGCTGACTAAGGCCTGGTCGATCAAGCCCGTAAGTATCGGATCATTGTAAAACTCGTTAATCCCGAGCTGAGCCGAGCTTTCCAAGCTGGTTGCTCCAGGGAAACTTGCCGGAAAGTTTGCTGGCAGGGCTGGTCCCGGCATCGCGTGACGGAGAGGGGGGATTCCACAGGACGGCAAAAGCAGCAGCATGCTGGAAGCGATCGCTCTCGCCATCATGTGCTTCGCATGCTTCGCGTTGGAAAATCCCACTGACAGGTTCATTCGATTCCCGTTATCATCAAGAAGTTTGCGCTTGCCGGCAATTCCGTCTAACAACATATGCGATCTGGATGTTGGCCCCTCTCCCGAAGGTCAATCTTCATCCGCTCATCCGTAGTTCCTCTTTCCGGAACAACTCCGCTCGCTTTTTCCGACCTCGTCAGGAAAGCGTCCACGGGTATCCGGCCAAGCCTGAGCCTTGCCGGTGGGTCAGGAGAGTATGTAGAGAGCCTGTGTGCAGGGGTTGATAGCGTCCGGAGCCTTCCCCTGCAAGAGCAATTCTTCCCGGTGAGACCTTCCCTTCCCACCTAACGGTGCAGATCAAGGTGGGAGGAGAGAAGACGGAGGCGATGATGAAGAAGGGGGGGGAGTGGGTGGCAAGGCCGTGGTTGGTGGGATCGCCTCCTTCTCATCCTTTGCATTTGCCGCATCATCATCCGGTAGAAGCTTCCCGTGTTCGAGAAGCTCACTAAGAGGCTCATCCACCTCGTCCCGCAGAAGTTTGCGTCCGTCGGCAATCTTGCCGAACAAGTAATAAAGGCCGGGAATGACCAAGACTCCTAGCATGGTGCCCATGAGCATCCCGCCGACTCCCGTAGTGCCAATAGTTCGGTTTCCGATCGCCCCGGCACCCGTAGCAAAGACTAGCGGAATGAGACCTGCGACGAAGGCAAAAGAAGTCATTAGAATCGGCCGGAAACGCAGTTTGCCTCCTTCGGTGGCGGACTCTTGCAGGGATACCCCCTCCCGGCGGCGCTGGACCGCGAATTCGACGATCAGGATGGCGTTCTTGCCGAGCAGACCGGCCAGCATGATCAGACCTATCTGGGCCCAAACGTCATTGGCTAGACCCATAACTTGCAGAAATAGGAAGGAACCGAAGATCCCGATCGGCAGCGATAGGATCACGGCCAGGGGCAGCATGAAACTCTCGTACTGCCCGACCAGGATCAGATAGACGAAGGCGACGACAATGAGGAAGATATAAACCGCTTCGTTCCCCTTTCGGGATTCGTCCCAAGATATACCTTCCCAGCCGATGCCGTAACCACGCGGCAGTGTCTCGGCGGCGACTTCCCGGATCGCCTGGAGGGCTTGACCACTGCTGTAGCCGGGGGCGGGAGCACCTTGAATAGCGGCCGACGGATACAGGTTATAGCGGGTGATTTCGTTCAAGCCCTGTTTCGGTTCGATCTTCATGAACGAGGAGTAGGGGACCATTTCGCCCTGATCGTTTTTGACGAACAAATTGTCTAGATCCTCCGGGAACCTCCGGAATGCTGGCGACGCCTGGACGTAGACTTTGTAGAACTGGTTGAAGAGAATGAAGCCTTGCTCGTAAGTGCTGCCAATGAGGATGTTGAGGTTCTCTAGGGCTTTCCCAATCGACACGCCCTTCTGCATCGCCACTTTGTTGTCGATGATCAGTTCGTACTGCGGGTAGTCGGCGGTATAAAAGGTAAATAGGCTCTTCAACTCCTTGCGCTTGGCCAGGGCGGCCATGAACTTGTCAGTTACTTCTCCGAGCCGCTTGTAGTCGGCTATGGCCGAGTTGGTCATGTCGAGGAGCCGCATGGAGAACCCCCCCGCAGCGCCGAAGCCAGGAACCGCGGGGGGTTCAAAGAACTCGAGCTTGATGTTGGGTATCCGGCGACATTTTTCCTCGAGATCTTCAATGATCTGGCGCGCGGTCCGCTTGCGTTCCGACCAGCTTTTCAAGTTGATGATACAGGTTCCCGCATTCGAGCCTCGACCTTCGGTCAGCACCTCGTAACCAGCTATCGAGGTGACAGAGATGACTTCTTCGAGCTCCTTGGCAATTGCTTCCAACTCCTGGGCCTTGGCGTTGGTGTACTCAAGTGTGGAGCCCGGCGGCGTCTGGAGGACGGCATAGATGATGCCCTGGTCTTCGCCCGGGATAAAACCAATCGCAAGCCGCGTGTTGATAACAACAATGCCGACAGCAAACCCTCCGACGACGGCCATAGTCAGCGTGCGGCGTGTAACGATCCGTTGCAGGATCCCGGTGTAACCGCTCGTGACTTTCTCGAAAGCGCGGTCAAACGGACGTTGCAGAAAGGGTAGAAGAATGAACAGAAAGCCAACCGGCCCCCACAGATAATACGCCAGATAAGTTAGCCCTGCGACCAGCAAGCCGCCTAAAACAACAGACAGCAGAAGAGCCATGAGCCCGCGCTGCTTCACATAGCTCATAAGCCCACGTCTCTCTTTCACCTGGCTGGTGTGGTTATGGGGCTTGAGGATCATTGCACACAGAACCGGCGTCAGCGTCAGGGCGACGAGGCCGGAGAGAATGATCGACGTGGCCATTGTGATCCCGAAGTTTCGGTAGAAGGTTCCTACCGGCCCCGGAATGAACGTCACAGGAATAAAGACGGCTGTCATCACCAGCGTGATAGCGATGATCGCGCCTGAGATCTCGTGCAGCACCTCCATCGTCGCTCGGTAGGGCCTAAGGTGCTTCGTGGCCATCTTAGCATGCACCGCCTCAACCACCACGATTGCATCGTCCACCACGACCCCGATCGCCAGCACCATCGCGAAGAGCACGATCAGGTTGATGGAGAGACCAAACAATTTCAGGAAAAAGAAGGTCCCGACCAGCGACACCGGAACCGCCAGGGTCGGGATCAGCGTGGAACGTAAATCTCCGAGAAAGAGGTAGACCACCAAAGACACCAAAATGAATGCCTCGAGCAGGGTATGCAGCACCTTTTCGATGGAGGCTTCTAGGAACTTGGAAACATCGTAGGCGAGTTCGTAGTCCATACCGGGAGGGAACGACTCCTTCTTGATCTGCTCGAGTTCCCTCTTGATTTCCTCAATGACGGCAGCAGCGTTGGAGCCAGGAGCTTGCTTGAAAATGATAGAGCATGCGGGATGACCGTTGATGTCCGAGTAAATATCGAAAAATTCGGAGCCCAACTCGACTTGAGCGACGTCCTTGAGACGCAGGATCTCCCCATCCGGGGTAGCCCTCAGAATGATGTTTTCATATTGCTCCGGCTTGTTGTAGCGCCCGATATAAGTGAGAACGTATTCACGTGATTGCGATGTCTTGCCTGTGGCCTGGCCGAGCCGTCCGGGTGAACCAATCACACTCTGTTCCGCCAGGGCCTTCATGACCTCTTCCGTGGATATCTTATAGGCGCGCATGCGGTCAGGGTTCAACCAGACTCGCATCGCAAAGGCGCGGTTGCCGAGATTCCTGGGGAGACCTATGCCCTGGATGCGCTTCAGCCGGGGCATGACGTAGACGTTGGCGAAGTTATAAAGGAATTTCTGGTCAACGTTTGGGTCCGTACTGTAAATGTTCACATACATCAGCATACTCGGCACGACCTGGCTGACGAGGATGCCCTCGCGCTGCACGAGAGGCGGCAACCGGTTCATCACAATATTGACCCGGTTTTGCACGTTCACAACATTGATGTTAGGGTCCGTGCCCGGCTCGAAGTAGATCCGGATCGTTGCCTCACCAGCACTAGTGGCGTCCGAGACAATGTAGCGCATGTTCTGAACGCCGTTGATGGATTGCTCCAGCGGAATTAGGACCGAGTCGACCAAAACGTTGGCACTGGCCCCAGGATAAGCAATGGCAACCTCTACTGTCGGCGGCACGATATCGGGAAACTGTGATATCGGGAGGGTCTGGATCCCCAGCACCCCAAGGAACAAAAGGAGAATCGAGATGACGATCGCTAATGCCGGCCGATAGAGGATTTTGACGAACATGTTTGTGAGATAGTCTCGTTGCGTTGGGATGAAGAAGTCAGGAAATAGTTGCTATTCGGCGTGGTATTTCAGGTTTGCCAGGACCTCTTCCGGCTTGCGGAACTCGTATTCTTCCACCTTCTCACCATCATGAACCTGCCGGACCCCCTCGAGAATGATTCTGTCGTCCGCATTCAGTCCACTCTTGACAACGAAGATGTCATCCATTTCGTGCAGGATGGCGATCTCGTGTTGGTGCACGACGTTATCTTTATCGATAAGCCAAACGTACCGTTTGTCGAGGATCTCGAAAGTCGCTCGCTGAGGGATGACAATGGCGTTGGGCAACGTGCGGTGGATCAACACATTGCCGGTCTGCCCGTGCCGCAATAGGCCGTCGGGGTTCGGAAAATCCGCCCGGAAAGGAATATTTCCGGTCTCGTTGTTGAATTGGGCCTCGATCGCCGCGATCTTGCCGCTATATGGGAACTTGCTGCCATTGGCCAGGACAAGTTCGATTTTCTGACTCTCCGTATTCTGGCCGGTCATGTACTCGAGGTAACGGGCCTCGGGTACGTTGAAATAAACCCACATCACAGTATTATCGGACAAGGTTGTGAGGACGTCCCCCTCTTTGATCAGGCTGCCCAGCTGCTCGTGCAGGCGGTCGACGATGCCGTCGAAAGGTGCTTTGACCTCCGTAAACTTCATTTCGGCCTCTGCCAACTTCGCCTTCGCCTGCGCCTTGGCCAGTTTCGCCTCGTACAGCGCCACTTCCCGAATGGAGACTATTTTCTGCTCGAACAATCTCTTGGTGTTATCCAACTCCAGTTGTGCGAGCTTGGCCTCTGCCAACTCAGCATCCAGCTTTGCCTTGTAAAGGATAGGCATAATCCTGAACATCACATCGCCTTTTTTCACTGCTTGGCCCTCGTTGACGCGGATCTCTTCGAGATAACCGCTGGCCAATGCACAGACCTTTATGTTGCGTCGCGAATGGATCTGGCAGACATATTGCTCGGTGAAGATGACATCCTGTACCTTTGGACTGGTGGCGACGATCTTATAGTGCTCCAAATGGGACGGATGCTCAGGCGGGTCGCAAGAAGGTAGCGCCAGAGAAACCACTGCCAGGATAATGGCCAGGACCTTCGAGGTTTTCATTGAGTTTTTCCTCATCGATTGCGTCTCAGGTCATGCACGGAACCCTGGGGCCTCATGGCACCAGAAGCCTGTGCAACGGCAACTTCCGATCGCCATTAGGCCGCAAAGCCAGGTGTTGAACCACCGCCCGCAGGATGGTCAACCAATTGCTGCCGGCCATGTCATGCAGGATGCCTCCCTGCTCCAAGAGTGCTGTCGCTCACCTTGGCCAACTTGGGCAATCTCACCGCTAGGCAGCAGCATGGCGGAACCTCTGCGGCTTCCGGGAAGCCAGAGATGCTGCACAACCCTCGGACAGGGCATGCGGCGGACGCGACATCTCGATTGCCGAATGGGGCAAGACTAGGCGCGGCGATTACGCCAGCAGGCGAAGGAGGCGATAATAGATGGGGCAGGTGGGAAAGGCATCCGCAGCGCTGACGACGGTTGCTGGCCAGGGGGGCGCCAGCACGCCCACTTCCGTACTGACCGGCGGACGCAGTACCTCGATCTCGATCTGACCAAACTCACGTTCGTCTTCTTCGAGAAAGACTAGCGGCACCCCGGTGGGAAACTCTTTGGCCTCCGCTGGAGCGGCGAGTCGGACGTGCAGGACCGCCGAAAATGCCAAGGCCATAGCCAAGGGGCTGAGGAGGGCAACCAGCAATGTTGCGGCGATTAGCTTGCGCTTCATGAGTCCTACTGCCAGCGGCAAGATACCTTGGCTATTTGAACACCACAGGTGGGCAAAAGTTCTCCTCGGGTTGCGCTATTATAGTGAAATCGCGGAAGAACGCAACCGGGAGTGGGTGGGCGGCCTAGGGCCGTTTCCCATCAGCGGTCAGAGGAAGGGCTTCCTTGGGATGAGTGGCGCAACGCTGCGTCACCGTGTGCCTTCATCTGACTTCTCCGCCCGGCCACGTCACGTACAACCTCGGCATACCAGGCCACCTCAGACACCTTGGCCGACAGGGCAGCCAGCGCGGCGGCGACGGCGGGGTTTATGGCGTCGGTCGTGTCAGGTCCTTGTTTCCTTTGCCGCCCCGAACGATGGTCTGCCCGCGCGACAGTTCGATGTCCTTGACCCGAAATGGCTCTTTCTCGGTTCGCACCCCGTGCTCTAGAAACCGACTGACGGCAGGCCGCCCCAGGTCGCGTGGATACTGCTTGCTGGGGAACAAGATGTAGACCCGCTCCCAGAATACCAGAGGCTAAAGCCGCCCAGGTGGGCAAGGACGCAGCCGGCACATGGATGGCACTCACCGACGACGGTGCTCGTGGTGCTGGAGCAGCTAGATCTGCGCAAGGGGAGGCTTTCGGACACCCGCGCGCCGCGGCTTGAGAACGGAAAAACTACCAACCAGAAAGAGGTTTGCCGCCTCAGCCCGATTCACGGCGCCGTCGCTGCCAGCGTCTTCTGGTAGGCTGCCTCTTGCTTCGTCCAGTCGGCCTCGCGTTCCAGGAAAGTGGCGCGATCTTCGGGAGGGCCCTGGCGCTCGACCAGGGCGTCGGCGTAATCCTCCAGACGGGCGCGGTCCCGGAGGCGGTGCAGCGGGATCCAGCCGGTGCCGTACCGCGCCCCGAGCAGCCCGCCGCAAATGGCCGCCACCGTGTCGGTATCAAATCCCTGGGCCACGATCTCCGCCAGGATCTTGCCGGGGTCCTCTTCTGGAATCAGCGCCATCACCAGGCCATGTAGCCCGCCCAGCAACACAAAGCCCTGGTTCGGGTGCGCCCGCGTGAATCCCCGGGCCAGGTGCGGCCGGGCCAACTCCGAAATCCTGGCCCGGATCCGCTCCGGGTCATGCAGGTCCTCTGCGAAGAACTCCTCCAGACAGCGCGAGACCGCCAGGCCGGCCGAGCGGTCGAACGTCCAGTCCTCGTGGCCGTGGACCCACTCCCGCTCCCGCGCCGCCACGACCGCGGGCAGGCCAGCCCGGACCTGGTCAGGCGTTTGGCCCGCGATCAGGGCGGAAGCTGCGTGGGCAATGGCGAAGGCCAGGGCGGCGGCGCGGATGTCGCCGTGGGTACACAGGCTCGATTCCATGGCGACCTGAGCGAGACGCTCCGGATCATCGCGGTAGAGCGCGCCCAGCGGTGCGCTGCGCATGGCAGCGCCGACGCCGGCGGTCGGTGTCCCCGTCTGCCGCGGCGGCTTCCCCTTGGCCATCTTGCCGACCGCCGCGGCGAAGTTCCTCCCGTAGCCGCGCCAGGCCATCTTCTTCCTCCCCGCGACCAGCCACTCGGCCCACGCCTCCGGCGACCAACCCGAGAGGCAGACATTGATCAGGGCCATCGCCTGCTGGGTGTCGTCGGAGTGCAGCCCCAGCGGCCGCAGCCGCTGGAGGACCTTCTTGCCCAGCGGGGTAATCCGGCCGAGTGGGTACTCGTCAGGAAGTTGCAGGTAATCGCCGAAGACGGCGCGGATGGTCTCGGGCTGCCAGCCCTCCACGGGGCTGCCGAAGGCATCGCCCCAGGCCAGTCCCAGAAAAGAGCCGCGGATCTGGTCACGCTGCGCGGGCATGAATGGGTCTCGTTTCGGCTTGTTCACAGCGGCGGCTCGCCGGCGTCCGGGGCGAGCAGGGCCCGCAGCCGCCGCAAGGCACGCAGGTGGCGCATCGACGCGGCCGCCTCTGTCAGGCCCAGGACCGCCGCCACCTCCTGGTTGGAGAGGTGCTCGTAGTGGCGCATCAGGACGATCTCGCGGTCGTCCTCGTCCAGGGCCGCCAGGGCCGCTTCCAGCTGGCGTTGCAGCTCGCGGCGCAGGGCCGCGGTGGCAGGCGTCGCCTCGCGGCCGAGGAACTGGGCCGCCAGCTCCAGCGACGAGTGGCCTTCGAACCGGGCCGGCACCATCGGCTGCTCGCGGTCGAGGCTGCGCCGCTGGGCCAGCCGGTGGCGACGGTGGGCGTCGATGAGATGGTCGCGGGCGATCTGCCGCAGCCAGAGACGGAACGGCATCACCGGGTTGCGCAGGTAGTCGGCCAAGCGCTGATGGGCCTCTAGTAGTACCTCGTTGACAATGTCGCTGGCGTCAACGCGCCGGGCCAGGGCCGGGTCAAGCCGCAGATCGATCATCCGCCGCAGCGGCTCGCGCTGCTGCGCCAGCAGGCGCTCCTCGGCCGCAGCGTCGCCCTGCCGGGCCTGGTTGAGCAGCGCCAGGGTTTCCGGGGAGTCGGGCTGCATGACAGCCACCTAGCGGGATTGCAGATTGCCGATTTAAGATTGCAGATTGCAGATTTAAGATTGCAGATTTAAGATTGCGGATTTCTCAGACAAATCTGCAATCTGCAATCTTAAATCTGCAATCGCTCAGCGCCTCGTCCACGCTTCCCTGAAGAAGCGCACCCAGTTGCCATACATGATCCCCTCGATCGCCGGCTCGTCATAGCCGCGCTGCCGCAGCAGCTCCGGCAGCCGCTGGAGATCGGCGATGGTATCCAGATCATACGGCGACTGCTCCCGGCCGAAGCCGCCGTCCAGGTCGGTGCCGATGGCCGCGTGTCGGGCGTTGCCGGCGAGCTGACAAACGTGGTCAATGTGGTCCACCACTCGTGCCAGATTCACGCCGGCCTCCTCCGGCTTGGTCTTGCCGCGCTCCCAGTTGGGGTGGAGCATCCAGGCATCCAGGGCGGCGCCGATGACGGCGCCCCGAGCGATCAGCCGTTTGATCTGGTCATCGGTCAGCTGCCGCTGATGGGGCACCAGCGCCCGGCAGTTGTGATGGCTGGCCAGGACCGGCCCCTGGTAAATGTCCAGCGCCTCGTCGAAGCACTGGTCGGACAGATGGGTCACGTCGAGGATCATGCCGACGCGCTCCATCTCCTTGAGCAGCAGCTTGCCCGGCGGGAACAGGCCGCCCTCGGTGCCGGTGCCGTGGGCGTAGGGGCTGACACCGTAGTGCGCCGGCCCAATGATCCGCAGCCCCGCCTGCCACCACTCCTCGACCTGCTCGGGCGACAGGACCGGGTCGGCCCCTTCCATGCTCAGGATGAAGCCGAGCGGCTCGTGGCCGTCCTCGTTGTGCTGCCAGGCGGCGACGTGAGCCTCCAGCGTCGGCCCATCCTTGATCCAGCGCAGGACGCCCTTTTGCTCCAGTGCTCGATAGTAAGCGAGTTGGCCGCAGGCGGCGGCATAGGCGGCGTCCATCGACGCATAGCGCTGGATGGCCGGCATCAAGTTGGGCCGCAGCAGCCGGGCCAAGAGTGTGGCGATGAAGATGGCCACCTTGCCGCGCCGCAGCTCCGGGAAGGAGACGGTGTTGCAGCCCCGCCCCTTGCCGGTCAAGCCCTCGCTTCGCTCCCGGCGACGGATCTCGTCCACCGGCCGCAGCAGATCACGGTTCCAGTCGATGGCGTTCCAGGCCAAGTCCAGGTGGGCATCAAAGATGATCATGAGTGACGGCCCGTCCGGGGTGGGGAAACATTCGAGGAGCCATCCGTTGACCAGCGCGGCACCGACGGTGGGCCGCGATCGGTTCGCCGGCCTATCTTGCCGACGGCGAGCGCCTCGCACAAGTCTTTTTACGCCCCCGATCGGTCGGCGACTAATCCCGGATCGTCAGGGACAATTTTTGTCGCCGCAAGCGGTGAAAAATGTTGCACCTTGCTTGCCCGGAGGGTAGCCTAAAACGCTGGAGTGGAAGCCGAAAGCCCGGAGAGCATCCGTCCGGGCAAGTTCGGCTCGCAGCAAAACCAATCGAGCCTGGTCATTCGAATTGTTCAGCGGGGACCTAGCCGCATGACGCCCGTTCTACGTGCGCCTGGCTGCCGCTCTTTCCTGCTGGCCTGCTGGGGGGCGGCCTTGCTGTGCTGCGGCAACCTGGGGTGCGGCGGCGGTGCTCAGCCGGAGCCCGAGGCCAAGGAGCGGCTGACGAAGTTACTTCGGTTGTACCAGGTCTACGTGGAAAAGAACAAGAAAGGACCGCCCAACGAGCAGGCCCTTCGCGAATTCGGCCAGAAACTATCCCCCAAGGAGCGGGACGATTACCTCATCGGAAACGATCTGGACAGCATCTTCGTCTCCCCCCGGGACAATCAGAAATACGTGATCCGGTACAACCTCAAGCTTGACCCGGGCGGACCAACCCGGGCCGTCGCCTGGGAAGCGGAGGGGCAGGGCGGCAAGCGGTTTGTCGCCCTCTCGATCGGCTACGTGGAAGAGTACGACGAGGAGACATTCCAACAGTACAAGAAATAGCCGAGTCCGGCGGAAGCCGTGGCAGCGGAGTGGTAGTTCTTCATCCCGGTTTTATGTTCTTACCGTGGAGGGTCCTTCCATGACGACGCGATTCATTTCAAGGCATCGGGGTTTCACCCTGATTGAGTTGTTGGTGGTCATCGCCATCATCGCCGTGCTGATGGCCTTGCTGCTGCCGGCCATTCAGAAGGTGCGCGAGACCGCCAACCGTTCCAAGTGCGCCAACAACCTCAAGCAGCTGGCCCTGGCCATGCACAACTTCCACGACAACGTGGGCCGATTCCCCAGCGCCGGCTGGTACGAGTGGTGCAACGCGCTGCCGGTGGCCCGACCCCCGAGCATTCCGGCCAGCGATTGGGGGCAGAACGGTTGCATCATCGCCTACAATGATGGTGGCGTCCAGGTCAATTCCTTCAGCAACGGTCCGGTCGTCAATAATCAGCCGACGGGAACGCCATGGCCGACGCCGCCGCGGCAGGCGGCCGGTTGGCCGTTCCAGATCCTGCCCTACATTGAGCAGCAGGCGGCCCAGAATCAACCGGGGGGTCACATTCGCAACACCAACCTGCCCATCTTCGTTTGCCCGACGCGTCGCGGGACCTCGTTCCGCTTCACCACCGGCAGTGCCTTGGGCGGCACACCGCTCGATTATGCCGCCCCCTATTTCGGACCGGTCAGTCGCGATCGCAACGTCATTCGGAACACCCCTTCGACTTTCTGGGGCATCATCGTTCCTTCCGAACCGCCGATCGCGCGGGGAATGCCTGACACGCCCGTCCGGATGCTCAACATCACCGATGGAACGTCCCAGACCATTCTCCTAGGTGAGAAGTGGCTGCGGCCGGATCAGTACATCTCCGGCGCCTGGATGGACGACCACAACTTCTCCAGCGCTTTGGACCAGGACCATATGCGGATCGGTGACCAGGTTCCGTTGCAGGATACGATTCGCAATCCGTTCACCAATGCAATCGTGAGTGCAAGCGAGAACAACCCCTGCTGTGACTACTGGCGCGACCCGGACACCCGCCTCCCCTCGCCGCGGCTCGGCAGCCGTTTTGGCAGCGCTCATGAATCAGGCATGAACGTCGCCATGGCCGACGGCAGTGTGCGGCAGGTGCGCTTCAGCATCAGTCAGGTGGTGTTCTCCAACCTCTGCCAGAAGGGCGACGGCAACGTCGTACCAAGCGATTTCTAACCGGCGGCCGGACAGGCCCAATCGGGGCAAGACGGGGGCCGCAAGCGCCGGCCCTGCGAGGCGGCGGATGGGCTCAGGCCGCAAATCCGTTAGCACCCCACCGGCCGGCCGGGAGGTTTCGGCCCGGGCAGGCGGCACCCTCTTGCCCCGCTGGGGTTTGCAAGGGAGGAAAGAAGATGACCATGTAGACAGCAAACGCCGCCTCCTGCATCGGTGGGCGGGACGGTCCTTTCCTTCCGGAGATTTCTCATGAGAGTCTGGTTGCCGCCCCTGGTGCTGGCCGGTCTGTTGTTCTCAACCGCTGCAGCCGCCCAACCCGACAAGGAACGAGCGAAGCTGCGCGGCGAACTAGCTGCCCTGGAGAAGCAGGTCTGGGATGCGTGGGTCAGGCAGGACGCCGACGCTCTCAAGAACCTGCTGGCCGAGGACTACCAGGAGATCGGCAGTCCTGCCGGGCCGCATGTCGCTCGGGCGCAGGCGCTGGAAAGCCTGGCCAATCTCCGTATCTTCAAGTACGACGTTGACAACCTCGAGCTGCTGTCGCTGAGCAAAGATGCCGCCCTGCTGACCTACCGGGCCACTGTGGTCGGCTCCTTTCGCGGGCAAAACCTTTCCCCTGGCCGGTATAACGTCTCCTCGGCCTGGGTGAACCGGGACGGCAAGTGGCTGTCGGCGCTGCGGCAGTGGACGCCCCTGGAGCCGGAGAAAGAGCCGCCGCCCCCCACGATCGAGGCTTTTGACTTGACCGTCGGCCCGAACAGCCTGCTGTATACCTACAAGGGGCCTGCCCCGCTGGAGGATGTCCGCATCTCACTGACCATTCTCTTCCCCATCGGCCGGGTGGGTAACATCGACCGTTACTGGGCGACCTGGCAGCCCGGCGATGTCAAGGCGATTGACCTCACCTTCCTGGCCCGCGGCATTAACGAGATCGAGCGGATCGAGCTGAGCGGCACCGCCACCATGGGAGGGAAGAAGGTTCTCCTGGGCGCCGTCTCCCGCCGGCAAAAGTGAACCCGCATCCTGCGGGAAGGATCACGCCGCCTCACCGGGCGAGACCTCCATCAGCCGGCGGAGGCGCTCTTCCAGCTCCACTTCGGCGAATGCGGTCCAGGGGAACGGCTCGGGAGCGGAGAAGCCTCCCTCGCTGGTGAAACTGGCTGTGGGCATGGGGCAGTTGGAGACGGCCCCCAGGAATTCCCCGTGGTGGAACAGTTCGATGGCACTGATCTGCTGCAAGTCCTCCACCGGAACAGCGGACGGAGCGAAGAAGGGAACGTCGGTTACAAGCACCTCCGTCTGGACGGTCTCCGGCGGCCGGCAGTGGTCCTTGAAATACACCCGAACCTCAACTCGACAGCGGGCCGCTAGTCCCGCTTCACGGCTAGCGAGCAGGAAACCGGCCGTCTGCTCCCCACCGGCCGGTCGATGGTCGGCGTCTCTTGTCCCGCCGCGCCGGCGGGCGTCGGTCATGTAAATTGACCGCTGGAAAGCGTCCGGGGACAGCACCCGCAGTTCGCTTTGCCCCAGCACTCGGCCGGTCACGGTCCAGCGCACCTCCCAGGTCCCGTCCAGCGGCCCTGGCCGCCATGCCGGTCGGACGCTCACCAGCGCCTGGCGGGCAATGATCTGAGAGGCGGCGAGGTGGACCGGGAAGGCCTGGAAGTGGCCGCCGCGCGGCTCGGCCACTTCCAGGGTCAGGTTCAGATCGACGACCGGCAGCAAACTGGTGGGACTCTTCAACAGGGCGCAGGCCATGAGGTCGGGAACCTGGTCCGCAACCACCGCCCGGCAAGGGATGCTGTGCCCTTCCAACAGCGCGAAGATCGTGGGCGCTTCCAGTTGGAGGCCGGCGACGAACTCCTCGACGGTCAGGTAGGGGATCACGATCCGGTCAAGTGGGCGTGAACGCCAGCAGATCCAGGCGACGGCCGGCCGCGGCGGCGGCACTAGCCGGAACACAACGCGGTAGTGACCGGTACGCTCCCGCGGCTCCAGCGCGGCTGCCGTCCAGCGGCCCTGGCCGGGCATGCACAAGGTGAAGTCTCCCTTGGACCCCGGCGCCTCGTCGGGATACTCGACCCTAGCCTCGATCACGACCGTCTCCGCATTCCACGGGACCGGCTCGTCCAGCACAGTCAGCCCGGCCTTCTCGTAGCCGCACCGGACGTCCCGGATGCAGGGACCTCGCAGGAACTCCAGCCGGCCGCCGGTGGCGCGGGCGAGGCGGCGCTTGATCGAAAACCACATGGACATCTTCCCCACCGTTAACGGGCGGCGGGCAGCGCCTCAAAGTACCTCTTCGTCGGGGACCGCAGCGAACCTTCGCCGGGCCTCCTGTGGCGGCGGCCGGTCCGGCTCGGGCGGTGTGCGAATTCGTTCGAGCAGCTGGGCCTGGATGGCGGCTGCCTCCGCGACGGAGAGCTCAATCCCGTGGGCTGCCCGGACCTGTTCGGCCACCTGCTGTGGGTCGGCCTGGTAGCCCAGGCGGGTCAGGGCCTCGCCCACCGCCCGGGTCTTGTCAACGGCCTCGGAGGGCGATTCGCCGGGCGGGGCCGGGGGCAACACGATGCCCGGCGCGCCGGCGTGCGGCTGGTCGGGAAGTGTCGCGCCCCCATCCGACCGGTTGCCCTGCACCATTGGAACACCTTCTTTCTCTATCGGGAAGCGACCGGATTGATCGCTCCTCCAAGCGCTTCATCAAGCCTTTCCGGAAGAGGTAAGTGCAACTTACGTGCCTTCCCTAAGCCGGCAGCGGAGTGATTCACTCGCTTCTGGCATGCCATGTGCAATCTTCCTCCCCGGCCATCGGTGGTTGTGAATTCCCCGGGCCGGCTGCGATCTGCTGTCCGGATGATGAGGCGAACAGCGGAACGCACCTGTCGAACCAAGACTTCTTGTTGGAGGGCTGATCATGTTGCGGTTGGCCATTGTCTTCCTGGTCATCGCGTTGATTGCCGCGTTGTTTGGCTTCGGCCTGGTGGCCGACATGTCGTACGCTGCGGCGAAGATCCTGTTCTTCGTGTTCATCGTCCTGGCGGTGCTGGCGTTCCTGGGGGGGGCGCTTCGCCGACCGCCGGTCTAAAGGGAGGGATTGAAGACCATGGAACTATCCATCACTTCGCTCCTCGGCTGGATCCTCTTTGGTCTGGTCGTGGGCCTGATTGCCCGGCTGCTCGTTCCCGGCCGCGATCCGATGGGTTGGATCGCCACCATCCTGCTCGGCATCGTCGGCTCGGTGGTGGGCGGCCTGATTGCCTTCGCCCTGCGCCTGGGCACCCAGCCGTACCAACCGGCCGGCTGGATCCTATCCATTATCGGTGCCGTGGTGGCTTTGCTGGGCTATTACTGGTTGACCGGAACAAGAAGAGACGCCTGACCGGGCGATGCCGGCGGCCACTGCCTTCCTCAGAGCCGGGAGCGTCAGTGAACGGATTACCGGTCGCTGACGCTCCCGGCTCTGATTTTACCCGCTGACGCTTCCGGCTCTTATTTTACCGGTCGCTGATGCTCCCGGTTCTTATTTTACCGGTCGCTGATGCTCCCGGCTCTGATTTCGACGCTCCCGGCTCTGATCCTGACGTTCTCCGGCGCAGATAAAAAAACGCCGCCTCGATCAGGGAGGCGGCGTTTGCTGCTGAGGTCAACGCGAACGACGGCTCAATGCTCGGGAGGCCCCATTGGTCGGAACGTCTCCGCCGGCTCGCCTCGGCCGGCGCTGTCATCCCGGCGGAACAGGTCGTTCTTCGCCAAGATCGGGCCGGTAATGACCTGGCCGCCCAGCCGGGTCGTGATGCGATTCATCATGTCGGTCAGCGGGGGGCCGACGTTGGGAGGTACCGACTGGACCACCAAGTCGCGGACCAGGCCTAACAGCGTCCCGAGGGCCAGCCCCTTCAATTGGTCGATCTCAGCGCCAAACGTCTCGCCCAGCTGGCTAAGCCAGCCCGGCTGGGCGGCCGCGCTGGTGTCCGCGAAGGCGGCAGCGGGCGCTGGCGTTGGCTCGGCCTGGCCGCGCAGCCCGTCAGGCTGCGGGGTGTTCCAGGGGCTGGGAGGGGAGACGGTACGCTCCGATGTCCGGGGAAGCAGCGAGCCGACCAGGAAACCGGCGGCGAAGGAACCGCCCACCATTAACCAGGGATGACGCTCCACCTGGAGCGACAGGTTGAAAGTATCCTTCACCGACTCCACGGTGTCCTGCACAGTGTCCTTGACTGCCCCGACGGTGTCCTGGACCGCCTCCTTGACCGACTCCACCGTCTCGGCCACCGCGGCCGTGGCTCCCTGGACCGTCTCGACCACCTGTTTCTCCAGGGTCTCGAGCTTCTCCGTCAGGGAGGCCCGCGTCTCTTCCATCTGGTGCCGGATTACCTCGGGCTCGTTGGCTTCGTTGTGTTCGTTGTCCGCCATTGCAAGTTCTCCCTCAAGGCCTCAACCGACTGATCGGGAAGCGGGTTGAACGATTCCAGCTTCCGGACGCCCGCGACAACCAGGGCTCCACCGACGCCGGCAAAGATGCCGCCGACAAGGAGGTAGCAAACCCACAGGGGTAAGCGCGGCTCACCTGAAGGCAGGGCGGTGGCCCAGTGCAGCAGATGGACTAACATCAGGCTGAGCAAGACGACCGCCAGCATGGCAACGGCTGCTCCAATGGCCAGCGAGCGGGCAGCGTCCTTAGTCTTTTCCAGGTCCGATTTGATCTCGGCCCGGACCAGGGCCAGCTGCTGCTTGAACAGCTCCTGGGCATCGTTGATGATACCTGTCACCAAGGCGGTCACGTTTGGCTCGGACGGGCTCGGCGTCTGCAGTTCATTCGCCATGACTTAACTCCGAGAGGTCGTGCGGGCCAGCAGAAAGCCGATGCCGATGCCGATAAGCACAGCCGGGATCGGGTTGCGGCGGATCAGGCCGCTGAGGTCGTCGAGCATGCCGCGGAAGCCCTCTTCCTGGAGGTAGCGGCCGCTGCTTTCCAGGGTACGAGCCACCGCCGACGAGGCCGTACCGAGCATCCCCTCGCGCGGGGCATTCTCGCGAATGGTGCCGGCCAGCTGCTGCATGCCGCTGCCGACCGTCGCCGCCGCATCTTCCGCCCGCCGTCCCGCCGCCGCCATCGCCTCACCGGCGCTGCGGGCGGCACCGGCGGCCACGTCCTTGGCCTTCTCCATCATCCCCTGCGTACCGGTTTGCTCTGGGCCCGCGGTCCTGCTCTCGTCTTTCCCTCGATTCTGGTTCGCCATGGTCGTACTCCTTGATCCCGGGATAAGCTCCACTCCTCAGAAGCGCGGCCCGGCCCAACCGCTGGGCCGAACCCTTCGGAGACGGGAGCACCACAGCCCCGGCTCGTTGGTGATTGGCTCAGAAGAGAAAGGGAGCAACAACCGTGCCAACCAGAAAGAGGGCCTCCCGTTAGCCGCCGCGGGGAGGGGGGAGCAAGCAATCCGCCTTCGTGTTGAAGAGCAAGCGGCTCCCTTCTCGTTGATGCAGCCGCCCGTGCGTGAGAGTCCCTTTACTCACCGCTCCGATCTGGGAACGTCGGGGGCGATGAGGGGGAAAGGTCTTTCCCATCCATAACGGGAGCAGATAGCGGCAATCCCCTTTTCGGCCGGAATCGCAACCGGTCTTTTCCCCTTCGTGAAGGGACATCAGGGGACGGAAAGGGGACAGACGCGGGCTACGAATGATACAATCGGAAGATCCTGAAGATAAGGGAATGAGGCCGACCATGAACGACTGGTGCTACGCCGTTGGGGGATTAGGGGAGGACTTCGGCCTCTTCGGGGACATCGACCATCTGATCCGCGTCACGGTGCGGTTGATGCTGGCGGCGACCTGCGGCGGTCTGCTGGGCTACCAGCGCGAGCGCACCGGCAAGGCGGCGGGCCTCCGGACCCATATGCTGGTGGCGGTCGGCGCTGCCTTCTTTGCCCTGGCCCCTTTGGAGAGGGGGATGTCCCTGTCCGACATCAGCCGGGTGATCCAGGGCATTGTCACCGGTATCGGCTTCATCGGTGCCGGGGCGATCCTCAAGCAGACCGAGCAGGGGGCTGTGCGCGGACTAACCACCGCGGCCGGGATCTGGCTGACGTGTGCCATCGGCGTCGCCATCGGCATCGGTCAGATGGTCGCCGCCCTGATCGGGACTGTGCTGGCCCTGGTCGTCCTGGCGGTGATCCCGCGCATCAGCCGGTGGGCCGAGGAGGAGGACGAGACGAGACCCTCCTGATTCATGGAAGGGGCCCGAGGGCTCCGGGCAGATTTGGCCCAGCAATTGCTTTGTTGTCGGGCTGAGAGTGAGGGGAACCTCAGCTGTCAGGGAGGCAGCCGGACGTAATGGATCAACCGGATCTGCATCGGCCGTTGCTCAGCCGCCTGCCCGTAAGGCGGCAAGATGCCTCCTAAACGCTCTTCTGCTGCAGGCCCTCTCTCGCCGACCCTGCCGTCTGGGCGCTGCATCTTGCCCGGGCGGGCTATCTCGGACGGCGTCGGAACCGACGGTTAACCCGGACCGTTCCTGAAAGGGTTGTCCGGGCTGGAGTTAGCGCCCAACTCCCCCCAGCGACCCGTCGCTGCCCTTCCCCCTGGCCGGGGCGTCCTATCAAGGTCTGGCTCAGGCCCGCCGATCACGCCGTCCTTGCCCGCCGCTGGGCCCGACGGCACCGTGAGCATCACCCCGCGCACAGCCGCGCGGCACGCTGCCCAGGAGAACCACCATCGCCTGCGGAGGAAATGGGGAGGAGGAAGGGGCTTTTCCGAAGGTGGTTGGTTGATGGAGACGTATCATGTCCCGGACGCACAAGGACGCCCCGCCCAACAACTTCTCTTCCCATGTCGGACCAGTCCTGCGCGGCGCGGAATGGGCCAAGGAGGGCGCCGCTGTGCTCCGGCGGATCCTGATTGTGGAAGATAACGACATTACCCGCCGCCAGCTGCAACAGTTGCTCCAGCAGGACCCCGAGTTCCTCGTCGAGGCGGCGAGCGACGGCCAAAAGGCCCTGCGCCTGCTGGCCGAGCAGAATTACAGCATCCTCCTCACCGACCTGCGCATGCCTGGCCTGGACGGCATGGAGTTGATCCGCGAGGTGCAGCAGCGCGCCTTGCCGGTAACAGTGATTGTGACCACCGGGCATGGCAGCATCGACGAGGCGGTCAAGGCCATCCGTCTGGGCGCCTACGACTTCCTCACCAAGCCGATCGACATGGAGCACCTCCGCCTGGTGCTCCAGCGCGCCCTCCGCGAGCGGACGCTCCAGGATGAAGTCGCCCACCTGCGCGCCCGGCTCCGCAACCGCTACGCCTTCCACAACATCCTTAGCAAGAATCCGCACATGCATGCCGTCTTCGAGATGATCAGCAACGTGGCCGACTCCACGACCACGGTGCTGATCGAGGGGGAGACCGGCACAGGCAAGGAGATCGTGGCCCGCGCCATTCACGAGACATCGCAGGCCCGCACCGGGCCGCTGGTAGCGGTCAACTGCGCCGCCCTGCCCGAAAGCCTCCTGGAAAGCGAGTTGTTCGGCCACGAGAAGGGGGCCTTCACCGGCGCCATCGACCAGCGCCGCGGCCGCTTCGAACTGGCGCATGGCGGGACGATCTTCCTGGACGAGGTGGGGGACGTGCCGGCCGCCATGCAGGCCAAGCTGCTCCGCGTCCTCCAAGAGCGCCGCTTCGAGCGCGTCGGCGGCACCCAGAGCATTGAGGTCGATGTCCGCGTCATTGCCGCCACCAACCGTTCGCTCCAGAAGCTGGTCAGAAAGAGGAAGTTCCGGGAAGACCTGTACTATCGGCTGAACGTGGTCAAGATCGACCTTCCGCCCTTGCGCGACCGCCCTGAGGACATTCCGCTGTTGGCCACCCATTTCGCCGAGAAGTATGCTCGGCCGGGCGAGGCGCCCAAGCAGATCGCCCCGGAGGCCATGGAGGTGCTGCTCCGCTACCGCTGGCCTGGGAATGTCCGCGAGCTGGAGAACACCATCGAGCGCGCCTGCGTCACCTCGCGTGACCGCATCATCAACGTGGAGAATCTCCCTCCCGATGTGGTCAGCCCGCCGCCGCTCAAGGTTCCCTTCCCCATCGACCTGGAGCGGCCGCTGCCCGACCTGCTGAACGATGTGGTCGTCAGCATCGAGAAGCAGTATATCCGGATGGCGCTGAAGAAGAGCCGCGGCAACGTCGGCCACTGTGCCCGCATCTGCGGCCTGTCCCGACGGAGCGTCAGTGCCAAAATTGCCGAGTACAAGCTGGACAAGGCCGCCTTCAAAGAGGTGTGAATGGGACATTTCCGGTTTGCCGCTTGCGGCTCGGTGTCAAGCCGCAAGCGGCAACGGAGACGTTCACAGGCGATTCGGTGAAGGACGGTCTTTCCTCACTGCGGCGGCCTGCCAGGCGGGGGTGTCCGGTCCGGGGTGGTGTTGACTTCCAGCCGGATGGCAACGCCGGTAGCGCCGGCCTGCGGTGTCACTACCACCCGCATGCCGGGCTGCAACCCGCTCAGGTCGGCCCGCCTGCCGTCGATCAGGACCTGACCGCCCTCAGCCAGGCGGAAGGTGCGTGGGTTGCCGCCGTCCCGGTCAGTGAGGACAACCTCACCGTCGGCGACCCGCATGATCCGCCCCTCGAAGGCGCCGTCGGTTCGCGCCGGCGCCGTATCGACTTCACGGAGTGGCGGGCTGCGCAACGGGCCAGCCGCGCCCGGACGCCGGTCTTCCCCGCTTTCCGCGAAGTTGACGGTCACGGTTTCGCCTGGCTGGAAGGTTACTTGCTTCTCCCGGATAATCTCCTGGCCGTTCTGCGTCCAGGCGGCTCGGATCTGGTAGGAATACGACCGGCCCGACGGGAGCGGCGGCGAAATGAAGACCCGCTCGAAGCCTCCCTGTTGCGTCGGGTGGTCGTCGATCCAGACGCGGGCGTTGGCCTCGGGCACTGTCACCCGCACTAGCACCTGGTCATTGCCTGGCCCCGGCCCCGCATAGAACGACTGGGTCGTGCCGCTTGGGCGCTCAAGGCCGGCATAGCTGGCTGTGCTCGGGTAGGTGTAGTACGTCGAGCCGTAGAAGCCGCTGCTGTAAGAGGGGCTGAAACCCGAGCTGTAGTAATACGGGTAGCCGTAAGAGTAGTACCACCGGCTGTAGTACGGCCTGCTATACCAACCATAGGTGTATCCGGGATAGTAGTACGAGGAGTACCACCTGCCATACCCCGGCGTTCCGTACCAACCGCCGTAGTAAGGGGAGCCCCAACCGTAATAGTACGCCGGGGTTCCATAACCGAAGGAGAACCAGGGGGTCCTGACTGCGAAGCCGCCTCGGCCGTAGAAGCGCTGGGCCTGGGCCGACTCTGCCGCCACCAGCAGGACTAGCCCGACGGCGAGGGCGGCCAATGCTGCTCTTCTCATGCCTTCGCTCCCTTCATCGCTGGGTTACAGGAGTGGACAGACTATCCGACACTACCACACAAGGCAGAAAAGCATTTGCCATGCCGGACGGAAAGGGGAATGGGTCAATACCCGGGTCCTCCTCACCTGAGGTCGGCAGGGAGGACTCGGCAATACCGACGGATTCCCGCCTTACCCTACGCCTCGACCGCGCGGAGATTGATGGCGCTCTCGGCCAGATCGGTCAGCTTCTTGTCGGTCTGGCCCTCCTCGTCGAGGGTCTGTTGCAGCAGACGGGCCGAGACCTCATCGCCTAGGAGCCGGGCATAGGTCCGGGCACAGCCGTAGCCGGCAATCTCGTAATGCTCGACCCGTTGGGCAGCGGCGATCAGAGCAGCGTCGATGACATTGGGGTCGCCGTCCGTAGCCAGGATCTCCTTGCCTTCTTCCAGCAATCCCTCGACCGCCTTACACTTCTTGCCGCGGGGGTTGAGGTCGCGCTTCGCGCAAATCTGCTCTAGCCGCTCCACGTGGTCCCGGGTCTGTTCCAGATGCTCCTGAAAGGCATCCCGCAGCTCCGGCGAGGAAGCGGCTTTCGCCATCCGGGGCAGCGCCTTGAGGATTTGGTTCTCGGCGCTGTAGAGGTCCTTCAGTTGATCGACGAAAAGATCTTCCAGGGAGTGCAGCTTCATGGGGGATCTCCTGACCTTTCGGTTTCGGGCCGTTGGGGGGCGACTCATTCAGTAAGATGAGGGTGCAAGTCTCGTACCGCCTTCTGGGCCCCAGGACCGACCGATTCGCTGCGCAACCTCTTGCCGAACAGGGAGCAAGCGGCTGCCGTTTTATCCTTGGGGGTCCTTTATCAATCTTATGAACTCTCTTTTAGATCATAAATCCGACGCCCACGGTTCCGGCTCACCGGTCGGCTGCGCCGCGCCGCCTCAGCCGTGCGGCATACCTTTTGCAATCGGGTGATCACGGCTGAGGCTTTCCGCGGAGCCGAGGGCTTGAACACAGTTGCATTCTTTTCGATGGAGGATTGCTGATGAAGAAGTTACTGGCGTTGGCCGTCGTGGCATTGATCGGCGCGGTCGGGTGTGATGGAAAGAGCACGCCGGGCGGCCCGGGGGCTACCAACCCGCGCAGCGGCCCCGGCCTCACCACCCCAGAAAACACCTTCAAGCTCGACGTTCCGAACACGGAAACCACCCTCAAGCAGGGGGAAGCAAAGATGATCACAATCGGCCTCGAGAGGGGCAAGAATTTTGATCAGGACGTCAACCTCGATTTCAGTGGGGCACCCAAGGGAGTCACTGTCACGCCTGACAAAGGGATGATCAAGGCCGGAGAAAAGGAAATCACGGTCAAAATCGAGGCAGATAAGGAAGCAGCGCTGGGACACCATACCATCACGGTGACGGGGACCCCGGCCAAGGGGGGCAGCAAGGCCTCCGCCGAGATCAAGATTGAGGTCCAAAGCGCGAAATGAGCGTGCGGCTGCAATGGTTTCCTCTTATGGGCGGGCCGCTGCCTGTGATCGCGCGGTCGGCGGCTCGCCCTTGCATGCGCCGTCCACCGGACAGCGGCCTTTACGACTGACTGCCCCGGGGAGCAGGTAGAGGACGGCTTCTCGGCTCTGGGCAAAATCCTGCCGATCTTGAACCCTAAAGCGAAGTGACGGCAGCAGTTGTTTGCTTCCTCGGAGGAGAGCCCCGGAGGCGGCCGGGGTGCGCGCAGGCGAAGGGTTGACCGAAACGAATATGCTGCCTTAACTTACTTTGTGTCTCTTCCGGGACCTGCCCTTCCTGGGTCGCCAAGGGAGCGGCCACTAGTCCTTCTGCCCTTGCCCGTGTTGTGGGCATTTTGGCACTTGCTTTGCTCCTACCTCTAGCATCGAACTCATCGTCTCGGCCGGGGCGAGTTCGGAGAGCCTATCCCTCTGCTCCTTGAGCCGGGCGGTGAGTTGTCAGTTCATGGAGTGAGGACGTGGAGTCAGTCGGGGAGGGTGCGGTATGCCCCCTTTCCGTGGGATTCGGTCAATTCCCTTTTCCGCGGTCTAGAAAGGATCTCGATCATGGCAGAGAAAGGCAAACGGGGCTTTGCCGCCATGGATCCCGAGAAGCAGCGTCAGATTGCCAGCATGGGGGGAAAGGCCGCCCACCAGAAGGGCACCGCCCATGAGTTCACCCCTGAGGAGGCCCGCGAGGCCGGTCGCAAGGGGGGACAAGCGGCGCACCAGCGGGGCCGGGCCCATGTATTTACCTCCGAGGAGGCCCGCCGGGCGGGGCGCAAGGGGGGACAGCACTCCCGTGCCCGCCGCGCGGCCGCCCGCGCCGCCGAGCAGACGCCGGCCCCCTCCGCGGAGCAGCCGGGGGGCGCCGGGCTTCAAGCCGCGCCGCCGGAGGGCCTGAACCCGCAAGGCCAGGGAAACGGCAGCCAGGGCGACTTTGCTCCGCCGAGCCATCCCCCGGAGGAGACCGCCGAGTCAACCGAACGCCCGGCGAGCCCGGCGCAAATCGGCTAAGAGGCGGTCATTCGTCATTGGTCATTCATCAGTGGTCATTCGCCCTTTGCAACGGATCGCTGACCAACAACCAATGACCTGACGAATGACCAGTGACCAGTGACGAATGAATCAGGAGAACCCTATGGCTTCGAATATCGACGAGGTGATCGCCGTCCTGAACAACCTGATTGAGACGTGCAAGGACCGCCAGTACGGCTACCAGACCGCCGCGGAGGCCGTCAGCGACAGCCAACTCAAGATGCTCTTCCAGGCGTATGAGAAGCAGAGCGCCCAGTACGCCGCGGAATTGCAGAATGAGGTCCGACGGCTGGGCGGCGACCCGGAGAAGGAGGGGAGCCTGGCCGGTTGGTTCCTGCGCGGCTGGATGAATGTTAAGGCTGCCGTCAGCGGCGGCGACGAGGGGGCCGTGATCGCCGAGTGCGAGCGCGGCGAGGACGCGGCCAAGAGCAATTACGAGAATGCCCTGAAGGAGTTTTTGCCTGCCGACGTTCAGGCTCTGATCCAGCGCCAGTTCGCCGGCATCCGCGAGGGGCACGACCGCATGCGGGCGCTTGAGGTCACCACCTCCCGCCCCTGATGAGCGGCAAAGGCACCGGCGCTCACGCTCCGGAGACGGAGCGTGAGCGCCGGGTAACTATCCGAGCCCGGAGCGTCAGCGCCGGGTTGACGGTGCCCCGTCGCTGATGCTCCGGGCTTTGGGTTAGCGGTTGACATCCTCCGTTGAGCGGATGGCCTCGCCCGGTCGGGTTGTCGGGTAGGTCATCCCTACGGTGGTAGAGCGGGTGTGCAGGGACATCAGCACCAGGTTCGGCCCGGCGCCGGCAACCGCACCGGCAACGGCAGCCACCACCGAGAGGCAGAGCCCCGCGAAGGTCCACCAGGCAGCTGCTGTCGTCCGCGGGTCATGCTTGACGGTCTGCAAGCGCTCGCGGAGTTGGTCGAATTGCCCCCGCATGTTGCTGATCTGCTCAGGGGTGAAGCCTGCGGCCCGCAGGTCCTCGTCTGACATGCGGTTGACCACCGCCGAGGTGGCCGGGCTGCTGGCGATCCCTGCGATGGCGTTAAAGCCCATGCGCACGCCGCCGGAGACCAGCCAGAACAGCGCCGCGAAGAACAGGCCCCACACGACCACCCCGTAAACCACCGCCTCGGCCCGGTTCTCCCCTGCGGTGCATTGACTGGTGATCCAACCTCCTAAAAACAGCGAAACCAGCAGGCTGACCACCGCCCAGATGCCGGTCCCAATCCCCAACGCCCGCTCGGTCACGTTCTCATCCACGGTCAGATGTACCGCCAGGCCCAGCGAGCTGAGCAGCAGGTAGACCGCCAGGGCCACCACAGACCCGGCAAGGATGGCTCCCCAGCTGACGCGGCTGCGGACCGGCAACAGGTCCTGGGCTTCGATTGCAGTAGTCATGGAGTTTCCTCCTCTCTTGAGACTTTGGCTGATGGAACAGGGCCCGCTCTTCTTGAGGTTTGCAAATACCATGCCCGGTCAGCCAAGTGCAGCCGGCAACTCCACAATGACGGCCACACCCCCGCCCGCGCGGCTTTCGGCGCGGATCCCTCCCTGCAGGCGCCGGACGATGCTCCGGCACGCCGCCAACTCCAGGCCATTTGCCCCCACACGGCCGGCCGCAGAAACCTCGAACACCTGGCCGAGCAGCCCAGGCGCCACGTCCGGGCCGGAGTCCTCGATCCGCAGCAGCACCTGATCCGCTGCCCGCGCCGTCCGCACAAGGACCTCGCCGCCGTCCGGGGTGACGGCAGCCGCGTTGCCCACCAGGAAAGCGCAGAGACGATCCAGGTCGCCCGTGCCGCCGAGCACCGGCGGTAGGTCGGCGGCCAGCTCCAGGCGTACCACGACTCCCGCCGGGACCCCGGAATCGGCCGCCCCCTCACCCCTCACCCCTCTCCCCCCGGGGGGGGAGAGGGGGGCAAGTTCTTCCCCCCTCTCCTCTTTGGCAGGGGAGAGAAGGGCAAGTTCTTCTCCTCTCTCTTCTTTGGCAGGGGAGAGAAGGGCAAGTTCTTCCCCCCTCTCCTCTTTGGCAGGGGAGAGGGGGGCAAGCCCTTCTCCCCTCTCCCCCGAGGCGGGGGAGAGGGGTGGGGGTGAGGGGGCAATGATCAGCGGGCGTAACCCGGCGTAAGACAGAGAGGTCTCCTCGGCGAGTGACCGGACCACCTCGCGGACCACCCGGTTGAGGTCCACCGGCCGAGACTCGGGCTGTGGGCGACGGCGATACTGCTGCCATCGGCCGATCAGCGCCGCCGCCTCCTTGCCCTGCTTGCGGATCTGGGCCAATTCGGAGCGGAGGTTCTCCGGCAGCTCGTGCTCCAGGACCGCCAGATGGAGTAAAAGGACGTTGAGGAAATTGTTGAATTCATGGGCCATCGGCCCCGCTAGCTCGCCGACGGCGGCCAGCCAGCGCAGGCCCGCCACCTGGTCCTGTAGTGCCTGCCGCTCGGCCCGCTGAGCCTCAAGTTCCAGGGCCAGGGCCGCTTGGCCGGCGCACACCGCCAGCAGCGCCCGGGCGCAGGTGGCCAGGTCGTCCGGGACATCGGCGCTGATCCCAAGGGCGAGCAGTCCCTGGTGAGACTCCCCGACTCCAACCTCCTCGGCCACCAAGGTGATCCCCCGCGCCCTGAGCGCTTCAATCAGGCCCTCTAACTCGGCCGGTGCCGGCCGGGAGGACACACCGCGGAAGACTTCGCTCCACTCGGCATGGGGACCACCCGCCTGATCGAGTACCGCAGCATGCGAGCTGCTTCCGTCCCCCAGCAGGCAGGCGTACAGGGAGGCCTCAGGCCACAGCAAACGGAGCGCGTCGGCCAGCCTGGCGGCCCGCTGCGGCAGGCTGGCGGCTCGCAAGGCACC
>DATLYH010000254.1:0-8553 GCA_035575035.1 Gemmataceae bacterium | reverse complement strand
TCGAAATCAATGCGCACGGTTTCGTAGACCCACTGCTCCAAACAGCGTTTGTAGACGATCTGACGGGCTACCCGCCGGGGAGGCCCGAGCAGCTGCAAGACTTCAGGGGCCGACATCCCCGGGCGAAGCTGGGAAATGTCCGGGGCCTTCCCGCCGGCTGGCAAGGGCTCGCCCAGAGCAGTAGCCGCAAGCAGCATCGATAAGAGCAAACCCACAGATCACCACCCTTGGTTTGCCGGCCGGTGCCAACAGGAAGTAGGGAGTAGTTCGTAGGCCGTGTTGGGCGGCCCGCCCGGAGTCTGCGACAGCAGGCCACCCCAACGCCACGGCTCGACGAACAGCTCGCCTGGTCCTTCCCTACGGACTACGAACTAGGAACTCCCTGCTCGACCGTCACGCTTGCAGGTTCTGAAGCAGTTCCCGGCGGGACACCAGGCGCTGGCCGCGGCACTCGTCGATGTGCAGCGCCTTGAGCAGCCGGCGGCGCAGCTCGGCTTGCAAGTCTTCCAGGGCGCTGGCCGAGGTGCTCTTCAGTGGAATGGTGCCGCCGGCGCGGCGGTCATGGCCGCCGGCCCGCCCGCCCAGTTTGCCGACCACCTGCCGCAGCATCTCGCCCGCCTTGGCGTCCGCCACCGCCGCCCGCACCGACAGCATCAGGTTGTCCTGGTAGACGCCGGCACAGACTGCCCAGTCGATCTCCTCGAACCGGATGAGGAAATCGACCACCTCGGCCGCCAGCTCCGGGTGGGGCAAGTCGTTGGCCCAGCTGATGATCAGCCGGTCGTAGATGAACGAGCTTTGCAACGCCTGCACCAGACACTCGAAGTAGCTCTGCGGCAGCCGGGCATTGCGGATGCGGGCCAGCAAGTCCTTGTCCGCCAGCGGGTAAAGGTAGATCAGGGCGCTGTCGTCCAGCGGGCTGGCCTCGCGCGGGTAGCCGGTTAGCTCTGTCTCGATCCCGTACAGCAGGCCGGTCGCCAGCCGTTTGGGCAGGACCACGTTCTGCTCGATCAGGTAGCTGGTCACCAACGAGCAGGTCGCCCCGAGGCTGCGGCGGACATCCACGAACGGCACCCCCTCCAGATCGCCGGGGGTGTCGTGGTGGTCGATGACGGCATACAGCGGCACGCCGGGGGCAAGGGTGTGCCGGCCGGTCTTCGGCTGGCTATCAACCATGACAATCACTTCCCCCGGACGCCAGCTCACCTGTTCGATCGGCTCCAGCTCGATATGGAGCAGCTCGACCATGGCACGGTTCTCGGCCCGGCCGATGAGTCCGTCGCGGGTCAGCCGGGTCGGCTTGCCAAGGGTGGTCTCGACCAGGTAGGCCAAACCCATCATGCTGGCGAGGCCGTCGGGATCGGGATTGACATGGGAGACGAAGGTGACGGCAGTAGCGTCTTCGAGTCCGCTCAGGAATCGATCGGAACGACGGGATAAGGTGCTTTTGCCGTTGGCGACCGATTCGGCGCTTTGCCGCGCCATGGTGTGTTGTCCTCCAACAAACCCTGGAACGGCCTTCCCTGGCAACTAATCCATTTTAATTACTTTTCGGGGTGGTGCCAAGAAGCCTCGCTTTCCCCAGATACCACCCCGCACCTTGCAAGTCGCGGTCGGAACCCGCTGCCGAACGCGCCCAAGTTCGGGAGAAACGCCCCAACTTGGGCAACTTGACCAATGAGCAATCACCGGGCTTCCCGCGCCCGGGTCGAACGACGTTCAGCTTTCCCCTCCTCAGCCAGTTCCAGCACCCGCTTCCACTGGGCTTCCGTTACCGGGACCACCGACAGCCGCGGCAACCGGACAAGATCCCAGTCGGCCAGCAAAGGATCCTGTTTGATTTCCGTTAAGGTGACCTTGTGAAGCAATTCGCGTTCCGGTTCTACCTCAACCACTACCGCCCGCGGGTCGTCGCTGTCGGGGTCGGTCATCGCATCGCTGACTGCCTGCATGAGTCCGACCACCGCCTTCTCCTTGCCGGTGTGGTAGAAGAAGATGCGGTCGCCGCAGCGGACTTTCCGTAAGTGCTGGCGGGCCAGGTTGTTGCTAACGCCGTCCCAGCGAGTCCGGCCGTCGCGGCAAAGGTCGGCGAAACTGTAATGGTCCGGTTCTTCCTTGAAAAGCCACCGTGCCATGGTTGCCTTCCTTGAGGCGGCGAGGGATCGGTTGCCTGGGTTGCCCAGGCGGAAAAATCGTATTCACCCCGGGCAAAAATTGTTCAGGTTGGGCCTTCGGCCCTGTATCCCTGCTGCGGCCGCCGCCTAGAATTCACGCGGCAGGAAAGGGCCCTACCCGGGGCAATCCTGGCCCTCCTTCAACGGTGTCGGTCCGGTATGAACCCCTCGCGCTAGCACCCAGGTAGCCGGGCCGACACCACCTTTTTCTATAGCGGCTGACGGCTGATGATACTAACAGGCCGCAGACGCCGGGGCAAGAGTCAGGAGGCCGATCCGCCCGCCAGCCACCGCCGGACTTGCTCGCGCTGCCGATCCGTGAGTTTGCGCGATTTCGTGGGTGCCTGGGCGTCGAGGTTCAAACCTTCCTGGGCTTGACGGCGGGCTTCCTGCTGGGCGTGTTCGCGGTCCCGGGCCGATTCCCGTGCCAGGGCCTCCATCTCCTGCACACCCCGTTTGTCGCCGGCCGCCTCTTTTTCTTTTCTCGCCGTCACCGCCAGGGGGTGGAGCTCCCGGGCCGCCTTTTCGACCAGCAAGAGCACTTCCGCGAGTTGGTAACGGAGCCGGGCCTGGGTGGGGTCGCGCCGCACCGCCTCGCCGAGCAAGTCGGCCGCGTTCCGGTAGTGGCGGTAGACCGCGGCCGCCCAGTTCAGCCGTTGCTTCTCGTCAGGGGACTGGGCGGCGAGCCAGTCGGCGTACATCTTCTGTAACCGGTAACCGACCAGATAACCTTCCTGGCCTTCCGGGTCGATCCCCGGGAACTTCTGCCGGTCGGCAATCGAGCCATGCACCCGGGCGGCATGAGCGATGGCCAGCTGCATTGCCTCCAGGTTATGCGGGTAGTGCTTCCACGCCTCAGCGTACCAGCGGGCTGCCTCGAGGCCGAGCTGTGCATTGCCTGGGTCCTGCTCCCGGACTGCCTGCTCCAGCGGGCCAAGGACTTCCTTGACGAAGAACCCCCCTGGCCGCGGGACGGCAATCTCCCCGGTGGGGTCGGGATTTCCCCACACCAACTGGGCGTGGGCCGCGGCCGTGCGGGCCAGGCCATGCGCGGTCATGATGGGACTAAAGAACTGCGTGTAATAGACCAGGCCCAGCGCTGCCGTCAGGGGCAGCGGGATTACCCATGCCAGCCAATGCCGCCCGGTCCCGATGGCCGCCGGCTTCTGGAGCGCATTCAGCGCCAGCGCCGCCATCACCCACAACGGGACCGCCACCGACGGGAAGGAGATGCCGCCGGAAACGGTCAGGTTGAGCAGCAGCGCGGCCACGCCCGCCGCCAGGGTGATGGCGCGGGCCGGCCCCTGCCAGTCGATCCTCTCCAGGAGAGCATAGGAGCCGAACCAGATCGCGGCGAGGACGGCCGCCGTTACCCCCTCGATCAGGATTTTGTCCGGCGGTTGATCCAGCGCCCAGAACAGGAACCCCAGCAGCAGGCCGACTGCGCCGCCAAAGTAGAACTCCCAGTAGAGGCGCGGAGGACCAGGACTTGCCGGCGGGGTGGCCGGTTCAGGCGAGCGGCCGGCGTGAGCCGGCCGGTTTAGTTCAGGCGAGCGGCCGGCGTCAGCCGGCCGGTTGGGTTCAGGCGAGCGGCCGGCGTCAGCCGGCTGGTTTGGTTCCACCTCCTCCGGGTTGCGGAGCACCAACCCGATGCGCCCGAAGAACGCCCCCAGGGCAACCAGCAAGGCCAGCAGGGCGAAGACGCCGGCCGCTGCCCAGACCTCCAGAGCGAAATTGTGCGGATCCTTGATGTGTTCTGCTTCGGCCGGCTGCATGTAGCGCGGATAGAAACGGCCCAAATTCCCGGGACCGACCCCCAACCAGGGGTGATCGCAGATCATCCGCCAGGTTGTGGCCCAGTAGGCGAGGCGTGCGCGGGCTGTCCCGGACTCCTTGCCCAGTGGAGCGCTTCCCCAATCGCTCAGAACCAGGTATCCCAGGGCCGCCAGCCCGAGCAGCCCGGCCAGGACCGCCGCGACCCATCCCTTGTGCCGCAGCAGCAAGCGGCGCTGGTACAGCACTGCCGCGACTCCGCCCGCTGCCAGCAGCCCCAGGATTGCGCCGCGGCTATGGGTCAGCCAGAGGGCCAGCCCCATCAGTGCCGTGCCCCCGCAAAGCAGTGACAAGGTGACCAGGTGACCGGGCCGGGACGTCGCTGCGCTCCGCCCCGGGGTGCCGCGCCAGGCGGCGTAGGTGCAACCCCCCATCGCCGGCAGAAGCAGGGCCAGGAAACCGGCAAAACTGTTGGGGTGGGCGAAGCGCGAGTAGGCATGGTTCATCTTGATCCGCTCCGCCCAGCTCTCCAGCTGCGGGTCGTCCGGCTCCAGGATGAGGCCCTGGCGGGCGAGGCGATGACGGAGCGGCTCCAGCGGCGGCACCGGCAACAATGGCTCATCCCGACTGCTGAGCACAAGAGCGGTCCAGGGGACGCCGGCAGGGGACGGCACTCCGGGGACAAAGCCGACCGTGGCCGCGAACTCCGGCCGCACCCGGGCAAAGATGTCTTCTCCGGAGAGGTATTCCGCCCGCTGGCGAGGAAGTTCGACGTAATACTGATAGACGCCGTAAGCCGCCAGGCTCAGCCCGGTGGCCAGGACCGCGGCAAGCAGACCATGCTGCTCGGCCGGCGCAACCACCAGCTGCCGCACCAGGCAGAAGGCGGCCAGCATCGCCAACCATTCCCAGGCGATCAGCCAGGCGGGATGCTTGTAGCTGGCCGCCGCGGCCGCGCTGACGAACATCAGCACGACCACCCCCAGCAACCCCACCTCGACCAGGCAGATCTCCCACGTCGGCTGACGCCGCCACAGCCGCCAGACTCCCCAGCCGACCGCCGCCAGCAGCCAGAGCAGAGTGAGCACCATCCCCGACGGCTCCGACAACGGTGCCAGCAGGCCGGGGTCTTCTCCCAGCACCAACGGCCGGGCCACAATCAGAGCTGTCACCAGGGCCAGCAGGCCGCGACGCAGCGCCTCCGGCCCGTCCACCGCAGCGGACGGCGTGACAGCAGGGCGGGGAGAGGGAGCGACCGCACCGGGGGTCTTCTTCTTGCGCTGGGCCGTGGCAGTACCCTTTCATCCTGACGGCGGCGTGTGAGCCGCTTGCAGCTTGGCGCTAAGCCGCGAGCGGCTGAAGAAAGGTTTTGACTCACCCGCCGCCGTCCGATAGCGTAGCAGAATCTTCCCCCCTTCGCGAGCCTTCAGGAGCTGCGAAACCGACCGCTAAACCGGAGTGACCCACATGGCCAGAACCTATCGCGTCGCCGTCATCGGCCGGACCGGCAAGGGCAACTACGGCCACGGCCTGGATGTCGTCTGGAAGGCGATTGAGAATGTCGAGATCGTCGCCGTCGCCGACGAGGATGAAAAGGGCCGAGCCGCCGCCGCCCAGCGCCTCGGCGCGAAAAACGCCTACGCCGATTACCGCCAGATGCTGGAGAAGGAGCGCCCTCAGATTGTCAGCGTCGCCGACCGCTTCCTCGATGCTCACTGCGACATGGTCATTGCTTGCGCCCGGGCCGGGGCCAGCATCTTCCTCGAAAAGCCAATGTGCCGAACGCTGGCCGAGGCCGATGAGATGATCCGCGAGTGCGAGATGCGGCACGTCAAGCTGGCCATCGCCCACCAGACCCGCTACAGTCCCCGGTTGCAGCGCATCCGCGAGTTGATCGCCGAGGGCCGACTCGGCGACCTGTTGGAGCTGCGCGGTCGAGGGAAGGAAGATGCCCGCGGCGGCGGCCAGGATCTGATGGTGCTCGGCACCCACATCATGGACCTGATGCGCTTCCTGGCCGGCGACCCGCGCTGGTGCCATGCCACCGTGTTGCAGGGCGGCCGGCCGGCAACCCGCGCCGACGTGCGCCAAGGAGGCGAGGGGATGGGTCCCGTCGTCGGCGACCATATTCACGCGACCTACGGCTTCGACAAGGGGGTGATCGGCTCTTTCGGTACCCACAAGGCCCGGCACGGTGCCAGCGCCCGCTTCGGCCTGACGGTCTATGGCAGCAAGGGGGTGATCCAGCTCACCACCGGCAGCCTGCCCGCCGCTTACTTCCTCGACGATCCGTCATGGTTTCCGGGCCGGAGCAAGGCGCACTGGCAGGAGATCACCAGCGCCGGCGTCGGTCAGCCGGAGCCGCTCCGGGACGGCGGGCTCGGCCTGGGCAACATCTGGATCGCCAAGGACCTGATTGCGGCGATCGAGCAGGACCGCCAGCCGCTGGGGAGCATGTACGACGGTCGGGCCGCCCTGGAGATGATTCTGGCAGTGTACGAGTCGCACCGGGTCAAGGGGCCGGTCGAATTGCCGCTGAAAAACCGCCAGCACCCGCTGACGATGCTATAGCAAGAGAAGAAATGAGTGGTGAGTGGCATCGCTATTTCACCACTCACCACTCACCCCTCACCACTTCTTGGCCGATGACCGACACCCTCTGGCTGCGGGCGGCCGATTGCCCACTGTTGCAGCTCGATGCCGACGCCGATCCGCTCGCCCTGCGGCTCCTCCAGCGCCTGTTGGAGATCGCCCTGATCCGGCAAGGGAGCGACGACCTGGCCCGTGCCCTGCTTGAGGAGGTCGCCGGCGCCCTCCGTGCCGACCGGGCGGCCGTCCTCGAGGCCTCTCCCGACTGGCAGGTGCGCTGGCAGCACGTCCGGCGCGGCCTCCGGCCGGCCGGCGACAGCCTGCCGCGGGCGCTGCTGGCCGAGGTCCTTGATCGCGAGGCCGGCGCCGCCCGACCGCCGGCCGGCGGGACGCCCGCCCTCCTGGCCGCTTGCCTCAGTTACACCGAACGTCCCAACCGGGTGCTGCTGGCCGCCCGGCCGCGCGAGCCGTTCCGTCAGGCCGAGCTGGAATACGCCGTCGCCGCCGGGCATTACCTGGGAGCCGCCCTGGAGCGGGCCGCCGCCTGGGACCGCCAGAGCACTGCCCGGGAACGCCTGGAGGCGCTGCTGACCATCGCGCAGCAGTTGGCCGAGCAACGTGAGACGGTCGCGCTGCTGGAGCACATCGCCGGCCAGGCCGCCCACCTGCTCCGCTGCGAGCGAGCCAGCATCTTCCTCTGGGACCAGGCCCGCCGCGAGCTGGTCGGCCGGCCCGCCCTCGGCGTCCCCGGCGGCGAGCTGCGCGTGCCCGAAGCGGGGGTCGTCGGCAAGGTCGTCCAGACCCGGCAGGTCTGCCAGGTGGATGATGTCCAGGCCGACCCGTCGTGGAATCCCCAGATCGATGCGGCCTCCGGCTTCCAGACACGCAGCCTGCTTTGCGTGCCGCTGCTCGACGCCGCCGGCCAGTGTCTGGGCGCCTTCGAAGCGATCAACAAGTTGCAGGGCCGCTTCACGCCGGAGGACGCCGAGACGCTGCACGCCCTGGCCGGGCTCACCGTCGCTGCCCTGCACAATGTGCGCGAGCGCGAAGCCCTTTTGCGGAGCAACGCCCAGCTCGAGGGGGCGGCCCGCCAGGGGGCCCGGATCATCGGCGAGAGCACGGCCATTCAGGCACTGCGGGCCACGGTCGAGCGCGTCGCCCGCACCGATTTGCCGGTGCTGATCACCGGCGAGAGCGGCACCGGCAAGGAGGTGGTCGCCCGTGCCCTCCACTACAACGGCCCGCGGCAGAACCAGCCGTTCGTGCCGGTCAACTGCGCTGCCATCGCCGAGACCCTTCTGGAAAGCGAGCTCTTTGGCCACGTCAAGGGGGCGTTTACCGGTGCCGACCACGATCGGGCCGGCCGGTTCGAACTGGCCTCGGGCGGCACCCTCTTCCTGGACGAGATCGGCGACCTCTCGGCAAACGGCCAGGCGAAGCTTCTGCGGGTGCTGGAGGAAAAGACGGTCTACCGCGTCGGCGGCACTCAGCCGGTCCCCGTGGATACGCGCATCGTGGCGGCGACGAACCGCAACCTGGCCGAGGCGGTACGGGCCGGCAAGTTCCGCGAGGACCTTTACTACCGCCTGAGCGTGGTAACGTTGGAGCTGCCGCCGTTGCGCGAGCGGCGAGAAGACATCCTGGTCCTGGCCGAGTACTTTCTGGAGCAGTTTTGTCGGGATGCCGGCCGGCGTCGGCTGAAGTTGACCGCCGAGGCCCGCCGCCGGCTGGAGCAGCACAACTGGCCCGGCAACGTCCGCGAGCTGCGCAACCTGATGGAGCGGGTCGCCTTCCTTTGCCCAACCGACAAGGTGGAGGCGAGCGACCTAGCCTTCATCCTGCGTCCGCGGGCCGTCGAGGCCGACCGCTTCGCTGATCTGCCCCTGGCCGACGCCACCGACGCCTTCCAGCGCGAGCACCTGAGTCGGGCCATCGAGCGGTGCGGCGGCAACATGTCCGACGCCGCCCGCCTGCTCGGGCTGCACCGAAGCAACCTTTACCGCCTGATGCGCCGGCT
>DATLYH010000253.1:0-18538 GCA_035575035.1 Gemmataceae bacterium | reverse complement strand
GCTGCGCGGCGAGTTCCACCGCCACACGGAGATCTCCTGGGATGGCGGGCCGGACGGCTCGCTGGAGGACATGTTCCGCTATGGCATCGACGCGGCGGCCATGGACTGGATCGGCAACGGCGACCACGACAACGGCGCCGGCCGGGAGTACACCTGGTGGTTGATCCAGAAGTTCACCGACGCCTACCACGTCAAAGGGGCCTTCACGCCGATGTTCACCTATGAGCGGAGCGTCGCCTACCCGCACGGCCACCGCAACTGCATGTTTGCCAAGCGCGGCGTGCTCACCCTGCCGCGGCTGGCCGCGCCGCCGGACCGCAAGGCCGAGGGCGGCGTCCACCCCGACGACACCAAGATGCTCTACCGCTACCTGAAGGAGATGGACGGCATCTGCGCCGTGCACACCAGCGCCACCAGCATGGGGACCGACTGGCGCGACAACGACCCGGTGGCCGAGCCGATTGTGGAGATCTATCAGGGCGACCGCATGTCGTATGAGAAAGAGGGCGCCCCGCGGGCCGGCTATGACCCGCAGTCCGGCAAGTTCCCGCCGAACGTGGCCGGCTGGTATCCGCTCGGCTTCCTCGACAACGCCCTGAGGAACAAGGGCTATCGCCTCGGCTTCCAGGCCTCCAGCGACCACTGGTCCACGCACATCTCTTACTGCATTGTGCTGGCCGAGCGGCACGACCGTGAGGCCATCCTGGACGCCGTCAAAAAGCGCCACGTCTACGGCGCCACCGATAACCTCATCCTTGATGTCCGCAGCGGCAGCCATATCCAGGGGGACGAGTTCAAGACGAACCAGGCGCCGGCCTTGCAAATGACGGTGATCGGCACCCAGCCGCTGGCCCAGATCGACATCCTCAAGGACAGCGAGGTCGTGGAAACGATCAAACCGGGCAAGCAGGAGTACCGGGGCAGCTGGACCGACCCGAAGCCGACGGCCGGGGTCCATTACTATTATGTCCGGGTGCTTCAGACCGACGACGAAATCGCCTGGTCGTCACCCTTGTGGATCGACTATAACCGATAAGAGCGTCCTGCGGGCGCCCCTGTAGGCCCCGAGCCCTCTCCCACAACCATTGGAGAAGTCCCCTCTTCTCCTCTCCCCTTGTGGGAGAGGGAGCGGGGCGTGCAGGGGAACGCCTGCGAGAAGGGCCCGGCCCATGATCTCCGTTTATCACTGGGACCTGGCGCAGCAAAAAGGGCAGTGGCTTGACCCGCGCCGCCTGAAGGAGCCGGCCGAGGGGCTGCAGGTCAACTCCTCGGTGATCTGGATCGACCTGGAAGATCCGGACCCGGAGGAGGAGCGCCTGGTCTACCAGCAGTTCCTGCCGATCCATCCGCTCAGCCTGGAAGACATCACCAAGCTGCGCCGCGAGCCGGGCGCCCTGCCGCACTTCCCCAAGGTCGAGGAGTTCCGCGACTACCTGTTCGTCATCGTCAACCCGCTCAACCAGGTCCTGCTGGAGGCAATCCGCAAGGGGGAGGTGCAGTCGCTCGATCCCAACGTGCATGTGTCCACGCAGCTCAGCGCCATCCTGACCCGGAAGCTGCTCATCACCCACCATTACGAGTTGCTCCCCAGCATCGAGGCGCTGAAGGCGTTCCTGTTCAAGCACGCCACCCAGGGCCACCGCGGGCCGGACTATCTCTTTCACCTGATCCTCGACGCCATGGTGGACCAGTACGCCGAGGTACTCGACCACTTCACCGACCTGCTGGACGACATCGAGACCCGGGTGATCCACCAGCCGACGCAACAGCTGCTGCTGACGCTGCTGCACATCAAGCGGCGGATCATCCAGTTGCGTAAGAGCCTGGTCTACGAGCGGGAGGTGCTGGCCCGCATGACCCGCGGCGAGTTCGAATTGATTGATGAGCGCGAGATGGTCTACTACCGCAATGTGTACGACCACCTGGTTCGCTTCACGGAGTTGACGGAAAGCTCGCGCGAGATGGTGAGCGACCTGATGCAGACGCATCTGGCGGCCGCGTCTAACCGGCTAAACGAGATCATGAAGGTGCTCACCATGATCTCGACCATTGTGCTGCCGATGACGCTGATCGCCGGCATTTACGGGATGAACTTCCCGCTCTGGCCGGACGGCGAATGGCCGGGGAGCTTCTGGTTCGCCCTAGGGCTGATGGCCGTCACCGGCATCACCTCATTCATCTTCTTCCGGTGGAAAAAGTGGATCTGAGAAGACACGCTCCCTCAGCCCCGCGGTAAAATGGAAGAAGTAGTTACCCATTTCCCTCTTGGTGAGAGAGTGTGATTCCAATGGACAATGTGACGTTGGAAAAGGTGGAGGCGCTGGCGGCGCAGCTGTCGCCGGAAGATCGGCGGCGCCTGGCGGAGAAGATCCTGCGCGATCTGGCGGCCGAGGCCGCACCCGGCAAACCGAGACCGGGGCGCAGCTGGAGTGAGATCCGCGGCATCGTGGCCTATCCGATGTTCGGAGAAGATGCCCAGCAGTGGGTGTCACGCACCCGACGGGAGGCCGATGAGCACCGCGAGAAACAGTGGAGGTCAATCCGGTGAAGATGGCTGACGCCCTCCGCGGGGTGACCCGTCTGTTTCTCGATACGGCCCCGATTGTTTACTTCGTCGAACGCCATCCCCAGTACACCCCCGTGGTGGATGAGATTTTCAATCGTATCGATGTTGGCACATTACCGGCCGTGACATCCCCAGTCACATTATCAGAATGCCTGGTGGTGCCCTTCCGGCTCGGTCAGGCCAAGGTACAGCAAGACTTCATCGATCTTGTAGTGACTGGACAGGGAATTACGTTTGTGTCAGTGGATGATGGGATCGCGCGTCGCGCTGCCGAACTACGGGCGCGCTACAACCTCTTGCTGACCGATGCCTTCCAGGTTGCCACCGCCCTCGTAGTTGGTTGCGATGCCCTTCTTACCAATGATCTTGCCCTTCAACGGGTCCGAGAAATCCCCATCCTCATCGTCGATCAGTTAGAGCTATAGCCAAGCCCTTCTCTGCCGATGGTGCCAGACCTACCGCCACGCCGCGTACAGCGTCATCCCCTGGTAATCACGCACAAAGCCGGCCGCCTCCAGCAGCTCGCGGCCTTCCGTGGTCGTCACCGGTCGGCCGTTCCACTCCTCTACCGTCAGCTTGTGCCGGACGGATGGGTTCCGGTCGAGGATGCCCGGCAGGCACGCCACCGCAGCGGCCACGTCATCACGGCTGGCGCTGGCCAGGGCGGTCAGGCGCCGGCCTTGCAACTCAATCAACAGCACCGGCCGGCCGGCGCGCAGCACCAGCCAGTTGCCGGCGCGGCGGACCAGCGGCCGGGTGCCGCCGTCGAGCAGCGGGATGTCGAACGGCGCCCCCGAGCCGTACAGATTGGCCGGGTCGAGACTGTGCAACAGTACCACCGGCGCTGCCGCGGTCGAGGGGAGGTCCAACTCCTGCAACAGCCGCGCTGCCTCGGGGAGGGCGAACTGTGCCCCCGATAGCCCTTCCACGAAGTAGCCGCGGCGCACGTCGCCGGCCAATTCCATCCGGCTGAGCACCTCGTAAAGGATCCGCCACGGCAGCATCCACGGGTCGAGCAGCGCCAGCTCGCGCGCTACCACGCCGTAGCGCTGCAACAGCACCGATGCCTGGAAGACGGCGTGCGCTTCGGTCGTGGGCCGACCCCACGGGATGAGCGACCAGCGCCCCTCCGGTCGGGAACCGTGACGGGGCGGCCGGGCCGCGGGGCGATAGCGTGACAGAAGTCGGCTGGCCGGTCCCTCGCTCCGCAGCATCTCCCCGTCCCGCTGTTCCCCTTTACGGATGACGTCGAAGTGATCGTTGGTCACCAACCCGCGGCGGAGCCAATTCCAGAGGGCGGCGCGCACCGCGCTGGGGGCCAGGCCCGTCTGCTGGGCCAGGTCGGTGACAAAGGAAGCGCCCCGGCTGACCAAAACGTCCAGCACGCGTTCGGCCGGCGTTCCCTCATCCCCACTCCTCTCCCCCGCGGAGGAGAAGGGTGAGGCGGCCGGCGCCGGCGGCGGCAGCTGGGCAAGGTGCTCGCGATCCCAGAAAGCCAGCAGGCCCGGCCCGCTGTCGGAATCGCCCTGGCAAACCCATACCCACTGGCCGCCGGCGATCTGCTCGTCCAGCCAGCGCGGCTGATAGCCGGGGACGCGGCCCGGCAGTACCGTCTGCTCCCACAGCTCGGCCGGTAGCGGGAATCCCTGAAGGCGCTCCAGCACGGCAGCCAGTCCTTCACTGGTGCCGCGGCGGGTATCGGGGTGTAGCCCCTGCCAGCGGAGCAGGAAGTCCGCGAACTGTGGGGCCGGGCAAGTGACCACCTCGCGGCGGAGCAAGGCCAGCGTACCGCGCTGCACCTGCTCCAGGTTGGCCGGCGCCGACCACTGCAACGGTTCCAATTCGCCGGCCGGCGGGACCGCCACCAACCGGCCGGCCCGCGCCCATTCCTCCAACTGGCGCTCCGCCCAGGCCGGTTCGAACGGGTAGCGGCCGAGCACGTCGCCCAGACTGACCAGGGCATGGGTGTCGAGGAACCGGCCCAGGATCGTCGCGCCGGCTGCCTGGGCCTCCGCGGCCTCGGCCGGCTCCAGGCCAAAGGCCCGGCGGTACAGGCCCTCCTCCTCGGCCAGAATCCAGCGCCGCGGTTCGGCCAACGCCGCGCCTGTTCCGCCCGTTGGTAGTTCAATCTCTTTGGCCCGGCCATCATTCGCCAGTTCGTGCAGGAGCGCCTCCATCGGTCCTTCCAACTCGCCCGGGGCCAGGTCGCCCAGCCGGCGGAGCCATTCGGCCATCTCGGCAGCGGTCCGCGGCGGCCGGCCCAACCCGCGCAGCCGGCGCTCCACCTGGTGGACAGCGCGCGGATCGAGCAGATGGCTGTGACGGTCGGGTGTCACCAGTTGTTCCAGCAGGTGCCGGTCAAGATGGGACGAGGGGCCTCGTTCCGACTCGGTGCGGTCGAACTCGTACATGTAGGCCGCCGTGAAGGCGAACAGCAGCCCCGCGGCGAACGGCGACGGCGCCTCCGCCCGCCGCGTTGTCACCTGCACCTGCCCGGCCCGGATGTCGGCCAGGAGCTGCTTCAGTCGCGGCAAGTCGAGGTGATCGTGGAGGCACTCGCGGAAGGTCTCGACGACGATGGGAAAGTCGGGGTGCCGGCGGGCCACCTGAAGCAAGTCACGGCCGCGCAGCCGCTGTAGCCAGAGGGGGGCCCGACCATCCGGCCGGACGCGCGGCAGCAGCAGCGCCCGCGCTGCGTTCTGGCGGAAGCGCAGGGCGAACAGGGCGCTGTCGGCCAGCTCCTCCAGGATCAGCCCCTCCACGTTCTCGGGGGTCAGACCATCGAACAGGTCAAGGATCGGCTCGTCGGTGTCGGCCAGGCGAAGGAGGATGCCGTCGTCGTGGTGCAGGCACTGCGGCGCGTATCCCAGGCGCTGCCGCAACCGGGCCGCCAGCGCCAATCGTAGCGTCAGATGCAGCCGGCCTCCCAGCGGACTAAGCAGGATTACCTGCCAGTCGCCGAGTTGATCGCGTGAGGCCTCGACCACCAGGGTACGATCGGTCGGCAGGCAGCCGGCGGCGAGAAGCTGGCGGACGACGTAGCCGCGCAGGTTGCGGGCAGCGGCCGGATCGAGGAAGCACTCCCGCTTCAGCCAGTCGAGGCAGTCGGGCTGGTCGATCCGGTCGGCCAGCTCGCGGAGGAACTGTCCCATTGCCAGGCCGAGACTGGGACTGCGGCCGGCCTGCTCGCCGCGCCAGAACGGGACCAGGGCCGGCATCCCCTCGGCCGGTGCCACGATGACCCGGTCGGCGTCGATGCGTTCCAACCGCCAGGCGTTGGTCCCCAGGAGAAAGACATCGCCAATACGCCGCTCGTAGATGAACTCCTCGTCCAGCTCGCCGATACGGACGCCGTTGCGGGCATAGGCGGCGAACTGGCCGGTGTCAGGGATGGTGCCGCCGTTGACCAGCGCCAGCTGCTTGCTGCCCGGCAGCGCGTGCAGCCGATTGTGAACGCGGTCCCAGCTGACGCGCGGCTGAAGCGCGGCCAGCGGTGAGGCAGGCGAGCGGGGGGCGTCAGCCCCCCGGTCGGTACACTGGGGGGCTGACGCCCCTCGGTCGGTACACGGGGGGGCTAACGCCCCTCGGTCGGTACACGGGGGGGCTAACGCCCCCCGCTCGGTACACCGGGGGGCTAACGCCCCCCGCTCGCCAGGTTGTTGAAAACGATACCGGCCGCTGATCATCTCCAGGACGGTTTCGAAGGCCTGCGGCGACAGGTCGCGGTAGGGATAGGCTCGACGGACCAGGGCGTACAGCGCCGGCACGTCCCAGGATTCCATCGCGGTCATGGCCACGACCTGCTGAGCGAGCACATCGAGGCAGTTGATCGGCACCCGCATTTCCTCGACGCGGCCGGCGGCCATTTCCCGCGCCAGCACCGCCTGCTCCAGCAGGTCGCCCAGCGTCTTGGGAATGAGCCGGCCTTTGCTGGTCTGACCGACCAGGTGTCCGGCCCGGCCAACCCGTTGCAGCGCCCGCGCGACATTGCCCGGCGACTCAACCTGGCAGACCAGATCGACCGCCCCCATGTCGATGCCCAGCTCCAGCGACGCCGTCGCCACCACCGCCGGCAGTCGGCCTTCCTTCAGCGCCTGCTCGGTCTGCTGCCGCACTTCCAGCGAGACGCTGCCGTGATGGGCGCGGGCCACTTCCTCAGTCTCGTTCAGGTTGGCGGTGATGCGTTCGACAACACGGCGGCTGTTGGCAAAGATGATGGTCGAGCGGTGCCGGCGGACCTCGTCGCCGAGCAACCGGCAGATGGACGGCCAGATCGTTTTCTCCGGCAGCGGGCCGAACTGCTCGACGGGGCTGACGACGCGCAGGTCGAGGTTCTTGCGCAGCCCGGCGTCCACCACGGCCACTTCGCGCGGCACCAGTCGGCCGTCGGGAGCAGTTTCGCTGCCGCCCAGGTAGCGGGCCACTTCATCGAGCGGCCGTTGCGTCGCCGACAGGCCGATGCGGACGAAGCCGTTCGGCGTCAGGGCAGCCAGCCGTTCCAGCAGCAGGGCCAGGAAGACGCCGCGCTTGTTGGGGCAGAGGGCATGGATCTCATCGACAATGCAGTGCGTCACCGGGCGGAGGATGTCGCGGGCCCGGGAGGTCAGCAACAGATGGAGCGATTCGGGGGTGGTGATCAGGATGTGCGGCGGCCGACGGAGCAGGCGCTGGCGCTCGGCGGCGGGCGTGTCGCCGGTGCGGACGGCTGCTTCCAACACCGGCAGCGGCTGGCCCATCTGGCGGGCCATCGCTGTCACCCCTTCCAACGGCACCTGGAGGTTGCGGTAGATGTCGTTGTTCAGCGCCTTCAGCGGTGAGACGTACAGCACACGCACCCCCCTCACCCCCAACCCCTCTCCCTGGGGGAGAGGGGTTGGGGTGAGGGGGGAAAGACTTTCGCGCCAAAGCTGATCGAGGCAAGCGAGGAACGCGGCCAGGGTCTTGCCCGAGCCGGTGGGCGCCAGGATCAACGTATGCTTGCCCGCCGCGATGGCCGGCCAGCCCAACCGCTGGGCGGGCGTCGGCTCGCCGAGGGTGGTGCGGAACCACCGACGGACAGGAGGCAGAAAGAGATTCAGCGGATCGGAGGAATCCATTGAGCGCACCGGGATCGGGTGTCCACTCCTGGCAACAAGCCAGAGGTTTCACGCGCTCTCGCCGACAGGGCAAATCGCGCTCAATAAGATCATATCATACATTCTGAACACGTGTCCATATTTGCCGAAAGTGCCAGCGGGGACAGCGCTTAGGTCTTCACCAACGCCGCCGGCTTTCATTCCGGCTGCCGGTGGTGCCCCGGTCAGAACCGCGGGATCTTCACCCGCTCGCCTCCCTTCATCGCCGACTCGTGGGCGCAGATGCCGACCATCGTCCAGTTGGCCGATGTTGGCGCGTCGGGGAAAGCCGGCTGCCGGCCCAGGCAGGCCATCAGGAAGTTGTGCGCCAGGTGCGGATGGCTGCCGCCGTGCCCGCCCCCCTGAATGAACGACAGGTGCTCGGTGTCCTGGATGGCGGTCGGCTGCGTGAAGCGGCGGATCGGCTCGGGGAGCAGGTGGGCGAAGTCCGGCACCTTGACGCGCTTGGGGATTTCCGGTTCGGGGATGGGGCGCTCCGGCGTGCTCTTGGTGTGGATCACCGGGTCTTCGTTCTCGATCTGCTGCCACTCGAAGCTCTTCTTGCTGCCGTAAACGTCAAAGCTCTCGCGGTACTGCCGGGCCGTATCGAACAGGCTGCGCGTCACCTCCGCCACCACGTCGGACCCCTCGATCTTGAACGTGGCCGTCTCGATGGCGAAGGGACTGTTGTAGCGCCGGATCAACTCCTCGCGGATGCGGCCCGAGCCGTGGCAGACGACACTCTCGGCCAGGGCCGGCTTGCCCGGTTGGCTGAGGATCGCCAGGCACGGACTGACGCAGTGGGTGGCGTACCACATCGGCGGCAGTCCCGGCCAGTACTCCGGCCAGCCATCCATGTCCTGCTGATGGCTGCCGCGCAGGAATTGGATTCGTCCAAGCTCTCCTTTGTCGTACATCTCCTTGACGAACAGGTACTCGCGGCTGTAGACGACCGTTTCCATCATCATGTAGACCTTGCCCGATTGCCGCTGTGCCTCGACCAAGGCCTTGCACTCCTCGATGCTGGTGGCCATCGGCACCGTGCAGGCGACGTGCTTGCCGGCCTTCAGCGCCGCCAGGCTCTGCGGCGCATGGTCGGGGATGGGCGAGTTGATGTGAACGGCGTCCACATTGGGGTCCTTGAGCAGGTCGTTGTAGTCGGTGTAACGGACCTTGATGCCGAAGCGGTCGCCGCACTTGTCCAGCTCCGACTTGGTCCGGCGGCAGATGGCGTACATCTCGGCGTTGGGATGGGCCTGGTAGATGGGGATGAACTCGGCCCCGAAGCCCAGCCCGACAATGGCGACACGGATCTTCTGATTGGCAGCCATCGCAGTCTTCCTCACTCCAGGTGTCGGTCTCGGCCGGCGGACGCTCCGCCTTCTTCCGAAGTGCGTGCCAAGATAGACAGGAAGAGGGCCAAAGGCAAGGGGCCAGGACGATTTGTCCGCCGGACTCGGTGCGACGGCCGGGTTGGTTCCTTCAGCGCGTGCTGGCCGGGATCGGGGCGGAGGGCTTGCGCGACGGGCGGGCCGGGGCGGCCGGCAGCTTGCCCGCCACCTGGAAACTGCGCCAGTACTTCAACGGCAAAAGCGCCAGGCCGATCAACAGTCCTTGCAAGATCCAGCAGTAACGGCAGACTTCCACCAGCGTCTTGTTAACGCCGTAGGAGTGCAGGCCAATGCCCAGTTGATTGGTGCCGAACCACGACCAGAGCGTCGCCATGTTGCCGACCATCGCCAGCACCACCATACCACGGTCGCGGATCATGCCGGCCCAGCGGGCGTGCAGGATCAGGGCATTCATGGCCACGATCAGTAGAGCACCGTTCTCCTTGGGGTCCCAGCCCCAGAAGCGCCCCCACGACTGATCGGCCCAGACTCCCCCCAGCACCGTGCCGACAAAACTCAGCAGCGTCGCAAAGCAGACAACGCCGTAGATCATCTGGCTGAGGGTCTTGGCCGTCACCCGGTCGAGCGTGGTCGTCAGGACGCCGCGAATGGCATAGACGATGGCGAGAAAGCCGGCGAACAGCGTTGCCACGTAACCCAACGTAATGCAGGTGACATGGGTCGCCAGCCAGAAGTTGGTGTCCAGCACCGCCTGCATCATCTCTAGGGTGTCGCCGCTGGCCGCCAGATGGTGTGAGATCAGGGTGGTCAAGAAGCCGAGCGACGCCCCGACCAAGTTGCCCACGCCGAGCTTGAAGATGCGCTCCAGAAGCAGCCCTAGACCCACCGCCCCCCAGCCGATGAAGACCGCCGACGAATAGAGGTTGGTGACTGGCGGCCGGCCTTGCAGGTACATCCGTGCCAAAAGCGCCAGGGTGTGGAATACGAAGGTGAAAACCAGCAGGGCGAACGCCGTACGGTTAAGCACGTCTGTCCAGCCGATCCACGAAACGCAGACTAGCACCAGGGCAAAGACATAGAACAGCGTGCACAGATAGAAGGGGGCCAGGTGGTTGAAAAACGCCTCCTGGCGGGCCGTCACGCACTGATTCGGGTAACGCCCTTCCAGCTCCTGCTGGTAGGCGGCCAGGGCCTCGTTAAATCCCTTCACGTCCCCCATCCCGTAGGCGCGGAGGAGGTTCTCCACCGCCGTGGTGTTTGGATTATCCTGGCCCAGCCGGTCGGCCTGGATCAGGGCATGCCCCAGCGTCAGCCATTCCTCTTCGTGAGAGTCGCGCGGCGGAGGCACCAGGAGCACGCCGAGGAGCAGCTCCGCCTCGCGGTAAGGGCGCAGCTGGCGGTAAAGTTCGACTACCTTACCGTCTACCACATCCCATTCCTTGTCCGGCCGCTTCTCAGCCTCCTTGGCCTTGCGCTCGAACTGCTCCAGGCCGCGGGACTCGATGATCTCCGTATAGCTGTACCGTAGCCCTTCCCGCCGCGGCAGGCCCAGGATGGCCAGTACCTGGTCATTCTCGATGCGGAAGATCAGGGCCCTGTCCGTCTGGCGCTTGGCCAACTCCCGCCGGATCGCCTGGGCGTACTTCCCTTGGTGCTCGCCCTGGACCGCCTGATAGGCCGCCCGGAGCAGATCCTTATCGAAGTCGCTGGCCGGCTGCTTTTGGTGAATCTGCTTGAAGATGCGCTCGGTTTCCTGCTTGAGTTGCGGTTTGTTGCGAAACTCGCTGTAGTGGTAAAGGTGGTCCTCGCGCGGCGGCAGCTCCAGGAACTTCAGTACCTCGGAGTTGGTGATGGTGACGAACTCGGCCCGGCGGTAGTAGTGGGCCAGGCCCCGGGCCATGGTGTCCAGCAGCCAGCGGATGGCCGGTTGCGTCTCGCCCGAGCCGTCCTTGTAGTCCTGCCGCTTGCTCATGTACATCATCTGCTCGCGCGCATAGCTATCCAGCGGCTTGAATCGACCGCCCCCGACGACGAGCAGTCGGCCGGCCTCCGCCAGGTGCATCCCGTCGGCCGAGTCGGCCGGCGGCCGAAGGGCAAAGACCAGCGTCACCAGGGCGGCCACGCTGACGGCAATCCAGGGAATGGTCCGGGACTGAGCGGTCACGACGCGGTCCTCCGCTGCAAGAAGCCGACCAGGTTGATGCTAAAGTGCGTGAGCATGCCCAACGAGACCACCAGACAGCCGAGGTAAGGTAGCGACAGCCAGCGGAGCGGCTTGCCCGGGTCGCGCACCACCTGCAAGACGGTGGTGTCCTCCGTCGCCGCGTCGAACGAGGCCTGGTAAAACGTCTCACCCCGATGCATCATCGGCGCGTTCATGCGGATGACCACTGTCCGGTCCTCGTTCCGCTCCGGGTCGATCAGGCGAATCTCGCTGGAGAAGTTCCTGGGTTTATTGGTGCCCATGTAGCGGTCGAAGCGGAAATCGATCAGGTAGATGGAGTAGGGCTTGTAGGTCCGCTTGCGGCGGAGGGAAACCTCGTACTCCTTGCCGCCGACTCGCACCGGCTGGTAGGGGACGGGAACTTCGACCAGCCTCCCATCCTGGGTCATCACAGCGACGGCCGACCACCGGCCGCTGTCCGGGTCGTGCTGCGGGATCAGGTTGTAGGAGGCGAGGTAGTCGGCCGCCAGCACCGCGCCGTCCTTCTTGTCGCGCAGGGTCAGGTAGACCGACGGCAGGTCCGACTCGCTGCGGGCGCCGCTGACCTCGGGCAATTCGATGGCCGTGAGTCCGGAACGGTCTTTGGACGACCACGTCAGCGCCGAGTTGACCATGTAACGCTTGACCTCGATGTCAAATGGCAGTTCGTCGTGGCGGATGGTGCCCCCTTTGCGGAGCAGGTGTTCGGGGACCACCACGACGCGGTCTTCTTTCGGGTCGGACGGGTCGATGATGGCCAGCTCGCTCTGGCGGTCGTGCATGGTGTAGTTGACCGATTCCCCCTCGCGGATCTGCATGTAGCTCTCCACCGCGAACAGGCCGGTGACCAGTTCGCCCAGGAACAGGATGATCAGGCCGGCGTGCAGGATGAGGATGCCGGAGCGCTTCCAGGAAAGGCGAAAACGCACCAGGTGGGCGGCAAGCAAGTTGACCAACATGACGGCGCCGATGGCCCAGCCGCCGGGGAACGGGAAGCTTCCCGGCACATGGACCTCTTTGGGAATGCCGAAGAACACCTGGCCGAACTGCACCAGCAATTGCAGGGGAATCCAGACAAAGAACGAGCGGAAGTAGGTCTGGACCACCGTCCAGAGGCCCTGGTCAATCATGGCCAGGGTGCCGAAGAAGACCAGGACGATGGCCAGCGCCAGCAAAACGACGGTCAATCGCAGCGACGCCAGCGGCATGAGGACCTTCTTCACTAGCGCCCCGATGCCGCGGGACCGCTCCTGGAGCACCGGCCGTGGCGCGGTCAGGGCGGGCGGATTGACGCCGGTTTGAATGCCCGTCTGAGCCATTAGTTGCCTCCTCGGTCGCCGGCGAAGCGCACGGACGCCACGAACCGGTCAAAGGCGGCCTTCTGTTTCGCCACCACCTCCGCGGGCCCCTTCATGCGGAAGAACCACGTCATGCCGCCCCGCGGCACAATCACCGCCACGATCCGCTGCTGGCTGGGTCCCTCTGGCCCGACCAGGTCCACCGCCTGGCCGGGGGTGCCGTCCACCTGGACCTCCCGCAGCTCCTTGCGCATCTGGGGGTCGTCGATGGGGGCTAGGCCGATCTGCTCGCGCCAGCGATTGACATTGCGCAGCAGGCCGCCCCCCTCGCCGCGGAGCGGGGTGATCGTCACGTCGGCCGGAACATCCTCCTCGCCGATGCGGAACGTCGCAATGCTCATCGGCGCCAAAGGAACGCTCCGCCAACCTTCCGGCACATCGAAGGTCACCGGCCGCTTGTCCGCCGGCTTCGGGGGCTTGGGCACCGTGTAGCTTTTGATTCCCTCTTCCTCCTGGCAGCCGGCCAGCAGGGCGACCGCCAGTCCCCCGATAAGGACGAGGACCGACCGCCGGATCAGATACAAGGGATGAGGGCGGGGTTGATGATATCGCATTCGATTATGTAACCATTCGCGGCGGGTGACGGTCCTCCGGGTTCGGGCGGCCCGCTTCAGGGCTTGCACTCATTGTACGCGGGGTGCCCAGGATTGCCAAAGACCGTCTGTCGGGTTTCGGCTCCGGTGTGAGGCGAGCACTGGCCCACTCGGCACAGACCGAGCACCATCCGGAGCGAACGCGGCGAGGGCATCTCTTTTATGGTGACACCAGCCTTCCCGGGAGTCAAGGTACTGTCGGGACAAAAACAATCGCCATTGTTCAGCCGCGCGCCCCCTCCCCCTGGAGGGGGAGAGAGGAAGGGGTGAGGGGGCGCGCGGCCCCGCCCCTGGTGAATGGGTTTGACAATCTCCCGGGTTCGCTTTCATACTGAAACTTGCCCATGGTCTATCGCTGCCCCCGGAATCGCCACTTCCTCGGGAGCCTTCGCCATGAACCGTCCGATCGTGACGCTGGCGCTGACGACCCTTTTCATGATCGCGGCGGCTGTGCCGGCCGAGGAGCCGCATCTAGAGTTTGTCCGCGGGCTTCGTGCCCGCCGCCTCAATGACCTGGCCCTGGAATACTTGCAGAAACTCAGCAAGAACGCCCCCCCTGACCTGGCCCGGGAACTGCCGCTGGAATTCGCCCGCACCCGGCTGGAGCTGGCCAAGGAGGAACCCGACATCGGCCGGCGCCTGGCCCTGTACGGCGAGGCCCGCAAGGACCTGGAGCAACTGCTCAAGGCCAACCCGGCCCGCGAAGGAGAGGCCCGCCTGGAGATGGCCCAGGTCGCGGTCTTGCAGGGCAAGGCCCAGCTTAGCCGAGCCCTCCGGGAAGAGAGCAGCGCTGCCCGCCGGGCCGAGATGATCAAGGCCCGCAAACTACTGGAAGACGCCGGCAAGCTGCTGGAGGTTGCTGCCGCCCACCTCGATGCCCAACTCGCAAAGCTCCCCGAGCAGCCGAAGACGCCCCAGGAGCAGACCGCCCGCCGAACGCTGGAGGAAGCCCGGCTCCGGGCCGACCTCGACCGCGGGTTGAACCTGCTCGATCAGGCCCAAACCTACACCGACGAGGGGAACCTCAAGGTTCTCGAACAGCGTGGCGAGTTGGTCAAGCGAGCCGAGGAGATGCTGCGGCAGGTGGAGGAGCAGGACGACAACAACCCGCTCTGCTGGGAGGCCGCCGCCTGGGTCGGCCGCTGCCAGTACGAAGGGGGCAATCCCCGCCAGGCCCGCATCCGCTTCGAGAACATCATCAAGGAAACCAACCCGGCCGCCGAGTCCGGCCGGCGCCTGGCCGCCTATTTCCGCATCCTTGCCCTGCCCCAGGCAGCGGTCCTTGGCAAGGAGAATGCCGCTGACTTGCAGCGACAGGCGGCCGAGCAGTGGCTGGCCCGCTACCGCACTTACACCAACACCCCGGAGGGCCAGGGGGTCATGTTCCAGCTGGCCGAGCTTTACTACCAGCAGGCCCAGGAGGCCAAGGACCCGGCGAACCGCCGCCGCCTTTACGAGCAGGCCCGGGAGCTGTACCGTCAGCTTGAGCAAACCGACAACGACTACACCGACCGGGCCCGCGACCGCAAGGTCCGCATCACCTTCCTGGCCCAGGGTGGACCAAGCGGCGACGTTACCAAGTTCACCACGTTCGAGGACTGCTACGTCCGGGCCCAGTACGAGGCGTTCAAACTGAACGAGGACCCCAAGGAGATCAAGGACGCCAAGGAACTGGAGAAGAAGCGCAAGGAGCGCTTCGCCACCATCATCACCGCCCTCGACCGCGCCTTGAAACTGACCGCGGCCGGCCGGGGAGGCAAGGTGAGCGAGCGCGACCTGCTCGTTGCCACCGGCATGCTTGCCTACGCCTGCCTGGCGTCGGGCGATTATGCCCGGGCTGTCCAGGTCGGCGAGTCGCTGGCCTACACCAAACCGCAATCCAGTCAGGCGGCGGCGGCGGCCATCTATGCCCTGCAAGCCTATGCCCAGCTCCTCGCCGACCCCGCCAAGGCGGAAGACTACCGCGCCGGCATGGTCCAGCTGGTCAACTATGTCAAGCAGCGCTGGCCGACCGAGCCGGTCGCCGACTTTGCCCGCCATCAACTCGGCCTGCTGCTGATCCGCGAGAAGAAGTTCCCCGAGGCGGTCGCCGAGTTGGCCACCGTCTCGCCCCGCTATGCCAACCTGATCCCGGTCAAGTGGCAGCTGGCCTCGGCCGCCTTCCAGGCCGAGCAGGACCGCTCCGAGCCGGTCGGCCCGGACAAGCGCCCCTTCAAGGAACAGGGGTTGGCGGCCCTGCGGAGCATGCCCGAACTGCCTGACGACGCCGACCCGCTCACCGCCCAGATTTATGTGGCGGCCAAGATCCAGCTGGGCCAGCACCTCTACGAGATGAAACAGTTCCAGGAGATGGAGGAGTTGGCCGGGCCGCTGTTGCAGCGTCTGCCCCAGCTGCGGCTGGAGAACGAGACGGTCCGCGAGCAACTCCGCACCGGGCTGGCCGCGCTGATCCTGTATGCCCGCTATGGCCGGGCCGAGGCCGACTATGACGCCGGCCGTTATGCCGAGGCCCGCAAGGCGCTCGATCCGGTGATCGACGAGGCCAAGGCCGGCAAGCTGCCCGAGCTGAAGGCCGTGCCGCAGCTCCGCTGGGCCCTGCTCGGCCTGGCCCTGCGCGCCAATGTCCAGGACGGCAACTTGAAACGGGCCCAGGATGTCCTTCAGGCACTGCAAAAGTATGCCGACGACCAGGAAGGCCAGGGCAAGATCGAGGCCATCCTCCAACCGGTGATCAAGGTGATGAGCGACCAGGTCGAGGAGCTGCGCCGCGCCGGTGAGGCGGAGGAGCTTGACCGGACCGTCCAGCGTTTCGCCGACTTCCTCGACGCCCTTCGCAAGCAGCAGAAGAAGCCGACATCGGAGCTGCTCTTCGTCCTGGGGCAGAGTTATACCAGCCTGGGCAAGTACGCCGAGGCGCTGGCAGTGCTGGAGCAGATCAAGCCGCCGGCCGACGGCGACGAGCAGGCCAATCGGGTCTACCGGGCGGCCCGGCTGCTGCAAGTCCGGGCGCGGCGGCTGTCCGGCCAGCTGGACCAGGCAGAGTCGGCCCTGAAGGCGGTGCTGGCCGAGCCGTGGGGCAAGCAGAACCTGGAGGCGCTGAAGGAGGAGGCCCACCTGCTCGACGCCCGCCAAAAGTACGGCGCTGCCGCCGTCCAGTGGAACACCCTGCTCAAGACGCTGCAAGGCAAGATCCAGACCGACGCCGCGGCCAAGGAGCAGTTCTTCGAGATCTACTTCTACCTGACCCGCAGCTACTACCGCTACGGCATGAGCCAGTCGGACAAGGCCAAGGGAGAGAAGTACGTCAAGGCGTCGGCGGGGTTCATCGCCAAGCTGGAAAGTTCGTGGCCCGACCTGGGCGGCGAGACCTCAAAGGCCCGCTTCACCGAGTTGTTGGAGAAGGAGCCGGCGCTGAAGAAGGCCTACGAACAGGCGAAGGCGGAGAACAGGTGACAGGGATTAGGGGTCAGGAGTCAGGTCTCGCGAAACCGCGAGCGGCTTCACCGTGAATCCTTCTTCGGACTCCTGACCCCCTGACTCCGGTTTAGGAGGTGACTGGTAATGAGACGTTTCCTGGCGGTTGGTGCGATCCTGGCCCTGGCGTCCGCGGCCCGGGCGCAGCTGATCGAGGCCGAGATCACTTATTACAGCCGCGGCAAGAAGACGCACGACACCGTTCGGGGGACGATCATCGAAGAGTCGCCGGGCCTGATCGCTTATCGGCTTTCAGGCCGAACCGAGAAGGTCCCGGCCCCGGATGTGGTGGAAGTGGTGTACCTGCCGGCCAGCGCCCTGGCCCGACAAGACATCCGCCGCGCCCAGCGGTACGAGGATGAGATCGACCGGGCGCCCGACGCCGCGTCGCGCCGCAAGGCGGTGCAGCAGGCAATCGACAGTTATCAGCAACTGCTGCCGCAGCTGGGCGAGTCGAACTTCGCCCGGCGGCACATCGCCTTTAAGGCCGCCCAGCTGACGGCCCGGCTGGCAGAGGACGACCCGGAGCAGCGCGAGGCGGCCATCGGGGCGCTGACGAAATTCCTGAAGGAGAACGGGACCGGCTGGCAAGTCGGCCCGGCGTCGAAGCTGCTGGCCCAGCTGCAACTGGAGAAGGGCGACCTGGCGGCGGCCCTGAAGACGTACCACGACCTGGCCCAGAAACCGGACCTGGCCCGGGAGACGCGCCACGAGTATGAGCTGCTGGCGGTGCGGGCGTTGCTGCGCCGCGACCGTTACGACGAGGCGCAGAAGCTGCTCAAGGCGATCCAGGACCGGCTGCTCCCCGAGGACGCGGCAATCCGGGCCCGGGTGAACATTTATCTGGCGGGCTGTCAGGGGGCGACGGGCAATTTAGCCGAGGCGGAGAAGTCGCTCAAGGCAGTGCTGGAAGGCGAGGCCGACGGGGCGATCAAGGCTCTGGCCTGCAACACCCTGGCCGACTGCTACCGCAAGGCGAACCGGGCGGAGGACGCTTTCTGGCGCTACCTGATGGTGGACATTTTGTACAACCAGGATCCCGAGGAGCACGCGCGGGCGCTGTACGAGCTGGCACGGCTATTCGAGGAACTCCGGAAAGACCCGGTCCGAGCCCAGGAGTGCCGCGAGCGACTGCTCCGGGAGAAGCAGTTCGCCGGCGTCGATTATCGCCGATGGGCGCTGCGCGGCGGCAAATAGGCCGTTGGCGCTGCCAGGAAGTTCTTGAACGCCTGGAGCGCGATTTGCGATCAGCACCCGGAGTATCTGTGGCACCAGCTGACAGCCGGTGCCGCCGGGTAGCAACGTCCTGTTGACCCCCTTCTCCGGTCGCGATAAAGTGGAAACATGCCCCGGCAGCGGAGGCTCCGGTGACGGGCGACACCGGATCTTCGACGCCGGGGCACTTTCTTCCGCTCCCCCCTGAGTCCTGCGGGCCGGCAACGGCAGCCGCCGCATCGGCCCGAGACACAACGACGAAGGACAGTCATGCGAATCCTCGTCACCGGCGGTGCGGGCTACATCGGCAGCCATGCGGTCCGCCACCTCCTGGCTCATGGACATGATGTCTGGGTCTACGACAATCTCGTCTATGGGCATCGGGCAGCGGTGCCGGCGGACCGGCTGCTCATCGGCGACCTGGCGGAGCTCGACCGGCTCGACCAGGCGGTGGTGCAGCATCGCATCGAGGCGGTGATGCACTTCGCCGCCTTCGCTTACGTCGGCGAGTCGGTGCGCGATCCGGGCAAGTACTATCGCAATAATCTGGTCAACACCCTCAACCTGATGGAGTGCCTGCGCCGCAACGGCGTGGGCCGCTTTGTCTTCTCCAGTACCTGCGCCACCTACGGCGTGCCCGCGCGCGTGCCGATCACCGAGGAC
>DATLYH010000252.1:0-39682 GCA_035575035.1 Gemmataceae bacterium | reverse complement strand
CGGCGTCAGCCGGCCGGTAGTTCTGCACCGGCCGCGCGCCTCACCGGCCGGCTGACGCCGGCCGCGCGCCAGCACCGGCCGGCTGACGCCGGCCGCGCGCCCCGTTCCACCTAAGGCAGCTCCACCGTGAAGGTCTCATTGAAGCGGTTCGTCCAGTTGGCCAGCGCCACCGTGGCCGCCAGGATCACCAACTGCGACGGCGATAGGCTCTGTGCCAGCTGCCGCACGACCTCGGCGGACGCCTTGCCCTGGCGCGTCCACTCCTCGGCAAAGCGGAGGACTCCTTTCTCCAGTTCGTTGTAGGCGCTGCTCGGGGAATAGTTCTCCAGGTCCTGGATCTGTGCGTCTGTCAGTCCGGCCTTCCGACCGAGGGCCTTGTGGTAGTGCAGTCAGTAATGGCAGTTGTTCAGCTGGCTGGTCTTGAGGTAAGCTAGCTCGCGCAGTTTGGGGTCGAGGTCGCGCCGGATGGCGGCGTCCAGGTCGAGGGTGGCTTGCAGGACGTCGGGGGCGTGTCCCAGAGTGCGGAAGATGTTGGGCACCATCCCCAATTTCGATTGCAGCGTTTGGAAGATGGCCCGGGCCGCGTCACTGGCCTGCGCGTCGGTCAGTGGAGCTAACAATGCCGGCATGACGACCTCCTTGAGCAAGACAGGAAGCGGTTGACGGTGACTCGCTTTATCGTAACCGGCGGCCGGTTTTTCTACCAGCCCGTCTGCAGGGGACCGGGGCGCTGGGCCGACCGGACGCGACGGCGCCCGGCGGAGGAAGGCGAGCGTTTTCGTGGCCGGTTGCAATTGCCGCTATCTCTCCCTACAATCGGAAGGGTACGCCATTGGTAGAACTGGTGTCCCGGGCCGGCCGCCCCGGGGCCGGTGAAGCCCGTGACCTCGCACCTTCCAACCGCCAACCCGGGGACCGCCTCATGAATCGGCAACGCTACGCAGGGCTGCTGCTCGCGGCCGTCGGCTGGCTGGCGATCGCGCCACCCCTCGAAGGGCAACACGCCTCCGGCGTTACCGCCGCGATGCGCAACCATTCCCACCTCCTCCTTCCCGGGGGCGGCATCGACCCCGCCGAGGCCGAGCGCGTGCTCCGGGAACGTCTCGGTCAGGCCGAGGAGGCCCGCCAGGCCCACGAGTTGATCGAGAAGCTCCTGCAAAACCCCAACCTTCCGGAGGAATACCGCAAGACCCTGGAGCGGCTCCGAAACGGGGAGCGGGACCTCAGCGCTATCGACCCCAAGGTGCTGAACGACATCCGAACCTTCGCCGAGCGGCAAAAGAAACTGCCGGCCGACCAGCGCAATCTGCCGCCGGAGCAGCTCGACCGTCTGGAGAAGTTGCTGCAAGAGCAGCGCGAGGATAAACCGGCCGCGCGGCCAACCGAGCGCCGCCCGCCGGCCGCCAAACCGCCGCCGAAGCCGCCGTCAAAGCCGCCTCCCGAGTACCAGCCCTCGGCCGACCGACTGCCGGCGGCGCTGGAGGAGCAGAACGATGTCCGCTTCCGCCAGCGGCTATTGCAACTCGTCGAGCGGTTCGCCGATGTGCCGATTCGGGACTCGGGTCCCCTGCGCCGGCTGGAAGAGGGCCTGAGCCGGCGCCGACTCCGGCCGGGCGAGGACTGGCTGCCGTTCGCGAAGTCGAGAGAAACCCTGCGGGCGCAGCTGCCGCAGCTCGGCCGTTCGCTGCGCTTTGACCGCATCCTTCGCGAGGGGGAATGGCTCTTCCGGTCTTCCCCCGGCCCGCTCGACACCGGCGACTGGCGCGTCGGCCGGTCGTTCGGCGGGGGCGTGTCTTCCTCCGGGGGGCTGGCGCGGATTGACGCGCCCGGCGTCGGGATGGAGCAGGGTTGGCAGGTGCTGCTCTGGGTGGGTCTTGGGGCGGTCGTGGCTGCGGCCTTCTGGAAAATCGTGAGCGTTCATTACGGCCGGTTCGGCGCCGAGGGGGATGCGGCGTGGCGGCCCGGGCGCTGGCCGGTCGATCCGGCAGCGGTGACGACCCGGGAGGAACTGGTCCGGGCGTTCGAGTATGTGACGCTGCTCTGCTTGGGACCGGCCGCCCGCTACTGGAACCACCTGACGATCGCTGACCGCCTGGGGGACGGCGACAGTGCCGAGCGCCGCCAAGCCGCCGTCCACCTGGCCGGGATGTACGAGCAGGCCCGCTACGCGCCGCCAGAGGAACCGCTGCCCGCCGCCGAACTGGAAGCCATCCGTCGCCACCTCCGTTTCCTGGCTGGAGCCTCGGCCGCATGAGTTGCCCCGTCCGCCGAATGCCGGCCTCCGCCCTCCTGGCCGCATGCCTGCTCGCCGCCTGGCTCCTGGCCGGCGCCTGCCCAGCGGCTGCGCAGTCCGAGCAGGACCTCTGGAGGCAGGGCACCCAAGCCTTCCGTCTCGTGCTGCATAACCTCGGCTTTCGGCCGCTCCTCTCGCCGCGGGAGGCCCTCGCCCAACCAGAGCGGACGATCGTCATCGTACTGGGAGAAACCGAGTTGCTCGACCGGCTTCCCGGGGGACCGGCCCAGTTCGTCGAGCAGGGAGGGGCCGTCCTGGTGGCAACCGACCGGGGGACCTTTCCGCGTCCCGATCCCAGACGATGGGTGCGAGAATTCGGCGTCAGCGTGGCGGGCCTTCCCGTCCACCTTCCCCGCAAGGACCACCCGCACGCCTACCGGGAATTGATCGAATGCCCGGTCATCAAGTCGGACACCACATCCGGGCATCCGATCTTCCGGGGGCTTCCGCGCGGGGTCGCCACCAATCGCCCCAGTTTTGTCCAGCGGCTCTTCCCGGATGACGGCCGCCTCTCGACCCTGGCCTGGTTCCCGAAGGACTGTCGCGTGGAACACGCCTGGCTGCCTCTCGATCTGCATGCTTTTGCGGTCGGCGGAGACTGGGGCGATGGCCAGGTCCTGGTGCTATCCGACCACAGCGTCTTCATCAATGACATGATGCTGCAAACGGACAACGACAACATCCCCTTCGCCTACAACTGTCTGGGATGGCTGAGCGAAGGGAAGACAACGCGCCGGGACTGGGTCTTGTTCCTCGAGGAGGGAGTGGTCCAGACGGCCTTCGATGTGCCGGTCGTCGAGCTGCCGATCCCGCCGATCCCGCCGCCGGGTCCCTGGATGAACGACCTCATCCAGGCGATGGAGGAAGAGAACCGCTTCAACCGGGCCATCCTCAGCCAGGTGCGGCCCGCTGAGATCCTCCGCAGCGTGGCGCTGCTGCTGACGGCGGCGCTGCTGCTGTACGGTCTGTTCCGCCTGGCGAAGGTCCGGCATCGGGTCGATCCGGCGGTGGTGCCCTTGACGACGGCGGTCAACCGCCAGGTGCCGCTGCGGGCGGCCTTGCAGCAGCGCCATCACGCGCTGCTCCGCAGCGATAACCTTCGTGAGGCGGCTCGGACGCTGGCGCGCGAGTGCCTGGAACAGGCCGTCGGCCTCGCCCCGGCATCGGAGCCGTCGTCGGTCCCGGCTGACCGCCCGCCTCCTCCCTTCACGGCCGTCGGCTCCTGGCGGGAGCGGCGGCGGCTGGGACGACAGTTTCGCCGCCTGTGGCAGCTGGCCTACGGCCCGGTCCCCGAGCAGGTCTCGGCCCAGGACTTCCTCCGCCTGCTCACCGAGATGGAACAGGTCAAGGCCGCTCTGGACCAGGGCACCCTTCGGATCACTACCCGGCAGGGGCAAACGGCCTCCCTTACCGATAAAGATGGCTTGATGAGTTGAGCATTCCGACGATGGGCATGAATCAAACAATCGGCGATGGCGTGGCGATTCGCCAACTGGCAGAGCGGATGCGCGAGCTGCGCGACCGCACCTTGGCCGAGGTCGGACGGGTAGTAGTCGGCATGGAGGACGTGACCCATCAGTTCCTGATCGCCCTGTTGGCGGCCGGCCATGTCTTGCTTGAAGGAGTGCCGGGCATTGCCAAGACAACCCTATCCAAGACGTTCGCCCGCGTCCTGGGCACCCACTACCAGCGGTTGCAGTTCACCCCCGACCTGCTCCCCTCCGACGTGACCGGCACCTACATCTTCGACCGCAAGCAGAACGATTTTGTCCTCCGCAAGGGACCGATCTTCTGCCAGGTGCTCCTGGCCGACGAGGTCAACCGGGCGCCGGCTAAGACGCAATCGGCCCTGTTGGAAGCAATGCAGGAAAACCAGGTGACCATCGAGGGGACTACTCTCCCCTTGCCGCAGCCGTTCATGGTGCTGGCGACGCAGAACCCGGTGGAGCAGGAGGGCGTCTACCGACTGCCGGAAGCCCAGCTTGACCGCTTCCTGTTGCGCGTCGAGATGGGCTACCCGAGCCATCAGAGTGAAGTAGACATGCTCCACCTGCACAGCGGCCCGATCGCCGAGGTGAACCAACTCTTCAGCCCCGAGCTGATCCTGGAGATCCAGGCCCGGCTGCCGGAGGTCCACGGCACCGAGTCGCTGCTGCACTACATCGTCAACCTGGCCGAGGCCAGCCGAAAGCATCCCGACGTGGCCCTGGGGGCCAGCCCGCGGGCATCGCTCTGCCTGCTGCGCTGCGCTCGGGCCCGCGCTCTGCTCGACGGCCGGCATTACTTCACCCACGCCGACGTGCAAGCGGTGGCCCACGGTGTGCTTGGCCACCGGTTGATTGTCCGACCCGAGGCAGAGGTCGAGGGCCGCCGCGTCGCCGACATCATCAACGAGCTGCTCGCCTCGGTGCGCGTGCTGGAAACAGCGTGAGCTCCCAAGCCCAGGGGTTGCAACCCCTGGCTTAGAGGCGCTAACTTTTTGGCGAGCGGCCGGTTGACACCGGCCGGTTGCCTGTGTTAACCGGCCGGTTGACAGCGGCCGCTCGCCATATCGAACGATCATCGTCATGCTTACCTCGCGCGGCTGGTGGTTTCTGGTGGCGGACCTGGCGTTGCTGGCGCTGGGGCTGTTCGGCGGCCATGCCGTGCTGCTGTTGGTGGCCCTGGTCCTGCTGCTGTGGTTCGTCGGGGAGTGGCTGCTCTTCGCCCTGCGCAGCCGGGTCATGGTCCGCCGCGTGACGGTCCGCCGCGTTGTCAGCGACGGCCGTACCGAAGTCGCCACCCTCTGGGCAGGGCAGACATTCCAGGTCCACGTCGAGGTGCGCCTCGATGGGGCGGTTGGCCTGCCGCACGCCGCTGTTGCCGATTGGCTCCCCTTTGGCCTGGAGCATGCCGCCGGCTCGGCCCAGGCTGATGGGGCGCTGCGGCGCGGACAGCCGCTGCGCCTGGCTTACGAAGTGCGCTGCCCCGCCGCGGGATGGGTGCGCTTCGAGGGAGTGCAGCTCCAGCTGGGCGACCTACAGGGCTTCTTCTTCCATACCACTTTCGTCGCCGACGTGGTTCCGTACCGTGTCCTGCCCCGGCCGGTGGATGCCAGCGGCCACCCGGCCACGACCAAGCGGCACAATCTTCTTCCACCCCCCGGCATCCATCGGCTGCACCGGCCCGGCTCCGGTAGCGAGCTGCTTGACCTGCGCGACTACCGCCCCGGCGATCCGCCCAAGACGATCGCCTGGAAAATCTCGGCCCGGCGCGACCGGCTGATCACCAAGGAGTTCGAGAGTGAGGTGCCGGTCCGATGCACCCTCTTCCTGGATACGTCCAACTCGGTCCGCATCGGGGCGGCCGGGCAGAACGCCCTGTCCGGGCTGGTCGAGATTGCCTCCGCCGTCGCCCAGGCTAACTCTGCCAACCGTGATCTGACCGGCCTCTGCCTTTTCGGGGAGGAAACCGTCCGGGTGGTTCGGCCGGCGCGCGGCTCCCGCCACCTGGCCAAGGTGCTCAACCTCCTCGTGGATGCGGCGACCTTGGCGCCGACCGCCCCGAATGTGCCGGTCGAGGGACTGATGCAAGTCGCCCATCCGCTGGCCCAGGAGGTTTATCCGCAGCTGATGCGGCCCGAGGTCAACCGCGTGCCGTTCTGGCTCCCCTGGATCTGGCCGCTGCCCGCGCCCGACGGCCGGCCGACATCCCTGAGACGGGCGATCTACGGCGTGCTGTTCACCTTTGGCGCCTTGATCCTGCTGGCGGCCTGGGTGCTCCTCTCTTACGCGATCATCGACCTGATCCAGGAGCAGCTCTCGCCGAGCTGGAAGACGCCGCCCTTGCTTATCGACCTGTCGGTGTTGGCCACGCTGATCGCGGCCATCCCCCTGCTCCGGGTGGCCTATCACGCGCTGCCGCTGCTGGGCTCTGCGCGTCGGCGGCGGCTGGCGCGCTGGCGCAAGCGGCTGGCGGCCGTCCTGGCGTTGCGCTACCGGCTCGGCCCGGGGGGACTGGCCGCGCTGCTGGAAGACGACGAGCAGATGGCGCTGTGGTTGCAGCGCTTCCTGGCCGAGCACCGCGTCCCCTACGCGCTCCCCTTGTACGATGCCAGCGGCCGGTATTTGTTTGCCTGCCCCGGCAAGGTGGAGGTGCTGGCCCGGGCATTGGTGCAGGCGGTCGGCAAGGGGCACGACAATGAACTGTTCGTGTTGCTGGCTGACCTGCTGGAATTGCCCCATCAACTGGACCCGCTGTTGCGGGCGGTGCGAGTGGCGCTGGCCCGGCACCATCAGGTGGTGGTGGTCTGTCCCTGGCCGGCAGGGCTGCCGACGCCCGGGGCCGGCCTGGGAGAGGTCGGGAGCATGGCCGAACCGCAGGCGGCGCTACGGCGCGTGGCGACCCGGCGCTTCCAGGAGGCTTTCCAACAGCTGCGGCGGACATTCGCCCGTATGGGGGTGCCGGTGGTCTGGGCCGCCGGCGGCGAGGCGATCCCCTTGATCCTGGAACGTATGGATCGGCTGCGCGGGCTGGGGAGGGGGAGGAGACGATGAGCACGACCAATCAGCCCGATCCCTGGCAGGCCCCGGCGGTCCGCGGCTACTGGCTGCTCTGCCTGGTGGCGCTCCTGGCCGTGACATTGGCCTTGGTGTTCCGCAAACTGGGGGCATGGAGCCTGCTGCCGCTCTTGGCCGGCGGCCTCAGTCTGGCCGGCCGTTGGCGCTCCGGTCCGTTGCTGACCGTGGCGGTGCTGGGCTGGATCCTTTACTCCGAGCGGCTCGGCCTTAGTCCGCTTGACCTGGTGGAACGGGTGCTGTTCACCCTGGTCTACCTGTTCTTCGGCGGTCGGCCGCGGTACACGGCCGTCCGGCTGTCGTTCGGCATCGGCGGCCGGTTTCTGATTTCCGACCTGGTCCTGTGTGCCGGGGCCTTGGCCTATTGCGCCGCCCACTACCGGCTGGTGGGGCTGGCGGCCCACCTCTACCCGCCCGATCGACGCCGGCCGCCGAGCCGGCCCCCTGCCTGGGTCCGCCCGCCGGGGATCGAGCCGCGGCGGTCGGAGCGCTCGGTAGAGCCGCGGGAAGTCGTCCGGCTGGCTGCGCTGGTGCCGGTGTGGGTGGCGGTGGGCGGCCTGTTCTGGTGGTGGCTCAAGGAGCAGCGGGCCCCGGTCCTGGAGTGGCCGTCGCCGGTCTGGCGGGTGATCTATCCCGTGCTGGAGCCGACCGGCCCGCCGACCCCTCTGCAATTGCCGCCCGTTCTCTGGCAAGTGATACTGCTCATCTGGGTCCTGGGTCTGGGGCTGATCGCGGCCGGCGCGGTGATCGGCTATCTGGGCTGGCGGCGGCTGTCGCCTACGGAGGCCGCCTTGTATCTGCAAGACACACTCTGGCGCGAGACGTGCCGGGAGCAGCGCCTGCTCAACCGTTGGCTGGTGTGGGCGCGGCGCCGGCGGCGGCGGGAGGAGAAATCATGAGGTTCTGGTTCCGGGAAGTGTCCGGCTGGCTGCTGGTGGCGCTGGGCCTGCTGCTGTTTTACGTTTGCTATCTGATGCTGCTGACCCACGACGTCACCGAAGCCTGGCCGGTGGCGTTCATCGGCATCATCGTGTTCCGCGGCGGCATTCACCTGTTGAAGGTGGCGGTAGCGGCCCGGCTGTGCACGCAGGTCCATGAAGGCCGAGCGGCTGGCCGCGTGCCGACAACGGACGGCGCCCCGCCTCGTCTGCAAGCCGCGCCGCGCCGGCCGTGACCACCCTAGGAGCGGGAGTGCAGTCCGACCAGCATCAGGATCAGGCCGGCCCAGTTGGTCAGCGCGGCGAGGGAACCGAGGATGACGGCGGCGACCGCCGGGCCTCCTTGCGAGCGTTCCTTCCTCCAGGCGATGAGGCCGAGGACCAGGCCGAGCGGCCCGAAGACCAGTCCCAAAAACGGCACCAGGCCGACAACGCTCAGGCGATAGGCGGTCAGGGCGGTGGGATCGCGCGAGTCCGGCCCCGAGGCGAAGGGAGTGTTGCTCTCACTGGGAACGCCTCGGCGGCGCGGCCGGCGGGCCAGCTTCGTTCCACAGCCGGCGCACCGCGCCGCATCGGCCGGGTTGTCGGCACCGCAGCTCGGGCAACGCATCACCGCCCCCCTCTCCACCGGACTGATGTTCCGGATTGGGTATAGCAGTATTGGTGAAGGCCGTCAATCGGACCCGCTTGATGACGGTCAGGGGAGGAAATACTGCTCGTGCTCTTCCCAAGCGCGGGAAAACCGTGTACACCAGAGACAGTATGCCCGACCGAGGTTTGTATGCGCTACCGCCCCAGCTTCGAGGAGTTCGCCGAGCTGGCCCGGCATGCCAGCCTGGTGCCGGTCTACCGGCAGTTGATCGGCGACACACTCACGCCGGTCACCGCCTTCTGCAAGATTCAGGAAGGGGAATGGTCCTTCCTGTTCGAAAGCGTCATCGGCGGCGAGCGGGTGGGGCGGTACAGCTTCCTCGGCTCCGGCCCCTTCCTCCGCTTTCAGGCATACGACCGCCGGGTACAGATTCAGTCCACCCTGCCGGGGACCGATGCACCGGCCGCGCGAGCGGCCCCGGTGCAAACAGAGGAGTTGGAGCACCCCGACCCGCTGCGGCTGTTGGAAGAGCGGCTGGCCGCTTACCGCGCCCCACACCTGAGCGGCCTGCCGCGCTTCTGCGGTGGGGCGGTCGGCTATGCCGCCTATGATGCGGTCCGCTACATCGAACGGCTGCCCAATCCTCCGCCCGATGACCGCCACCTGCCCGACCTTTGCTTCGCCTTCTACGACCGGATGGTGATCTTCGACCATATCACCAAGACGATCGCGGCCGTGGCCCATGCCCACGTTCCAGGGGTCAGGGGTCAGGGGTCAGGGGTCCGTAACGAAGAACTGCGGCGGAGCTACCAGGCGGCCTGCGAGCGCGTCGATCGGCTGGTGGAACGGCTGCAACAAGGGGTGGCCGACTTGCAGCTGACCGATATTGCTCCCATCGGCGAGGTCCACCTGCCCTATCGTTCCAACTTCGAGCCGGCCGATTTCGAAGCGGCCGTGCGCAAATGCAAGGAATACATCAAGGCCGGCGACATCTTTCAAGTGGTCCTCAGCCAGCGGCTGCAAACCGAGACCCGGGCCCGGCCGTTCGACATCTACCGGACGCTGCGGGTGGTCAACCCCAGTCCGTTCCTGTTCTATCTCAAGGCGGGGCCGCTCTGCCTGGTCGGCTCGTCGCCGGAAATCATGGTGCGGGTGGAAGGAGACCTGGTAACCATCCGTCCGCTGGCCGGCACTCGGCCGCGCGGCCGGACGGAAGAGGAGGACAACCGTCTGGCCGCCGAGATGCTGGCTGACCCCAAGGAACGGGCCGAGCACATCATGTTGGTGGACCTGGGCCGCAACGACATCGGCCGAGTGGCCCGCTACGGCACGGTGCAGCTTAGCGATGTGATGACCGTGGAGCGCTACAGCCATGTGATGCACCTGTGCAGCACGGTGACCGGACGGCTCCAACCGGGCAAGACCGCCTTCGACGCCTTGCGGGCCTGCCTGCCGGCCGGCACGCTCAGCGGGGCGCCAAAGGTGCGGGCGATGGAGATCATCGACGAGCTGGAGCCGCACCGTCGCGGCCCCTACGGCGGCGCGGTCGGCTACATCGACTTCAGCGGCAACATGGACACCTGCATCGCCCTGCGGACGCTGGTGCTCAAGGGGCAAACTGCTTACTTGCAGGCGGGGGCGGGCATCGTCGCCGACAGCATCCCCGAAAAGGAGCGCGAGGAGACGCTTAACAAGGCCAAGGGCCTGTTGCGCGCCCTGGAGATGGCCGAGACGCAGCTGTGACGGGCGTGTTGAGGCGTGAGGATCGAGGAGACGGACAGCCCCAGAAGGAGACACGGAGACAAGGAGACATTGGAACTCATTGTGTCTGCGTGTCACGGCGGGAGTACTCAATGGCCATCCGGGTCCAGTGCCCGAATCCTTCCTGCGGGCAGGTGATCACGGTCCGGGACGAGTTCGCCGGCAAGCGGGGCAAGTGCCCGTCCTGCGGCTCGGCCCTGATGATCCCCAGCCCGGCTGTCCGCGATCCCGTCGCCCCTCGCCCACCCCCCGGCTACCCGCCGGCCGCCCGGGACAGGCCGAGGACCGACGACGTGGTGGATGTGACCGCCGTCACCGACCAGGGGCCGGCAACCCCAGGCGAGGATTCCCGCGTGACGCCGACCGATGTAACCCCTCTCCTTCCGGGTCGGCCGATTGAGCCGGCGTCAATGCCGGCGAGTGGTCCCTTGGCCGGCTCCAGCATGGCGGAGCTGAGCACCCGCACCGCCCTGATCATCGGCATCGCGGCGCTGGTGCTCTTGAGCTTCCTCCCGCAAGTGCGCTGGCTCTATGTCGCCGACTCATCCCGTGGGGAAGGGCGAGAATGGATCCAGGCCGTGCAGCTGGGGGTCGCCCGGGGGATGACCGCTACCGGCATCAGCCCTGCCCTGCTGGTCTACTCCGCGTTGCTGGCGTTCCTCGCCGTCCTCGGCCTGCTCGCCCTGGAAGTGTTGCCGCGCGAGCACTCCGACGCAGTGATCGCGGCCGTGGGTAGCCTGGCCGGCAGCTGGGGGGTAATTGTGTTCTTCCTGATGCTTGGCTATATCTGGAAGGCCTTCAGCACCGCGAGCGAATATAGAGGCAAGCAGTTCACGATCCTGCCGGGCTTCGGCCTGGGGCTCGGCCTGATCGCGGCGCTGGCGGTCATGGCGGTGTTTGGCTACCTGACGGCCAGCCGCCGGCGGTTCCTCGGGCTGGCGGGGGCCGGCGCCCTCGGCTTCTTCTTCGGTATGCTTCTGCTGATCCTCAGCGTCCGCCCGTGGGAGCCCTGGCTTCTGGGGCCGCCCTGAGAAGGCGCTTGCGTTCCGCCACCGCCCTGCCCATAATGAGGGGGCTTGATGGGGGGAGCCTGCCATCCGAGTTTGTGCCTGCCTCGCTGCCCGCCCCTGCCTGCCTCGCTGCGTGGAGATGCCGATGAATCCCCGAACCCCGATCTGTTGCCCCGGTTTCCTGCGGGCCCGGATGCATCGCCGGTGCTTTCTCAAGGTCGGCAGCCTGGGCCTGGCCGGTTTGACGCTGCCGCAGCTGTTGCGGGCCGAGGCGAACGCCGCCGGCGCTCGCCGGAAGGCCACCGCCCGCAGTGTGATCCTCCTCTTCCAGTTCGGCGGACCGAGCCAGCTAGACACCTTCGACCCCAAGCCGAACGCGCCGGCCGAGGTCCGCGGCGAGTTTCAGGCGATCCCCACCAAGGTGCCGGGCGTCCTGGTGACCGAACATCTGCCGCGGCTGGCCGCCCTGGCCGACAAGTACGCCCTGATCCGCAGCGTTCATCACAAAAGTTCCAGCCACAATCCGGGGGCGTACTACTCGCTGACCGGCCGTGAGCCGCTCATCAACGTCGTCACGCTGAATGCCTCGGCCACCGACTTCCCGCACCCCGGCTCAATCGTCGATTACCTCGATCAGACCGAGCGCGAGGTGCCCACGTCGGTGGCGCTGCCGACCATGATTGCCGACGGTCCGTTCCGCACGCCCGGCGAGTTCGCCGGCTTCCTCGGCAAGATGTACGATCCGCTCTGGGTGCTCCACGATCCCAACGCGCCGGACTTCAACGTTACCGAGCTGACCCTACCCCCCGATGTGGACGTCCGCCGTGTCGGCGACCGCCAGGCCATGCTGAAGGAGTTGGACGACCTTAGCCGGCTGGCAGACAAGGCGGCCGCCCGGGGGATGAAGGACTACCGCGCCCGGGCCGTGGACCTGCTCACTTCGCCGGCGACCAAGAAGGCGTTCGCCCTGCATGAGGAGCCGTCCAAGCTGCGCGACCGCTACGGACGGACCACCTATGGGCAGAGTGTGCTGCTGGCGCGGCGGCTGGTCGAGGCGGGGGTGCGCTTCGTGACGGTCTACTACTCGCGCGGCATCAGCGGCTGGGACACGCACAAGGACAACTTCCCCACGCTGAAGGGCAGCCGGCTGCCGCAGACCGACCAGACCGTCTCGGCCCTCCTGGAAGACCTGGAGGCGCGCGGGCTGCTGAGCGAGACGCTCGTCTACTGGACGGGCGACTTCGGCCGGACGCCGAAGATCAACAAGGATGCCGGCCGTGATCACTGGCCGCCGTGCCAGACGGTGCTGATGGCTGGCGGCGGCATCCGGGGCGGCCAGGTGTACGGCGCCTCCGACGCCTCCGCCGCTTACCCGCATGCCAATCCTGTGCGCCCCGACGACATCACCGCCACCGTCTTCCATGCGCTGGGCTTCGACCCCGAGACGCTAATTTACGACCAACTCCGCCGACCCATGCCAATCTCCGCCGGCCGGCCGATCCTGCCGCTGTTCGGTTAGCGGCAAGGGTGCTCGGTCGAAATCTCGGCGTGCGGCGAGCGGCCGGTGTCGAGCGAGCGGCCGGTGTCAACCGGCCGGTGTCGAGCGAGCGGCCGGTGTCAACCGGCTGGTGTCGAGCGAGCGGCCGGTGTCAACCGACCGGTTCACACCGACCGTTCGCCCTTCGCTTAGGCTTTCCGACAGAGCAATAAATGGCAGAGGCCCGTTCCCCAAGGGGGAACGAGCCTCTTGCTGCCCTTTGCTGGCTAAACCAGGGGGCAACCTGTTCCGGCCCCTTCCGATCTTCCTCTTCGCCAAGCGGGGTCAAAGGACACGGGCGACACATCCAGGCAGGGAAGGCTGCTCTTCGCGGGAAGGCATCAAGGAGTTCCCGGCGGGTTATTCAAACATAGGTCAGATCGGCGGCGCGTCAAATGCGATTTACTCGGTTCAGCGCTCCGGCTCCAGTCCCACGTTGAGGAAATACTCTGCCCGCCGTTGCTTGAGGTCCTTGGACTCGTCCAGCGCCTGCCAGCGGCGCGCCACCGCGGCCATCGCCTCGGCAGCATCGCGGCCTTCCAGCAGGGCGGGGCGAACCTCCGCAACCAGCGCCCGAAGGTGCTCCCGCTCATCAGGCGTGCGGAGGCGCGTCAGCGGATTGCGCAGGCCGGGGTGAAGCAGTGTCTGGCTCACGACCTGGACCAGGTCGCGCGTCGGCGCTCCTTGCAGGCCGAAGACATTCCAGGCCGCCGCGCTGAGGTGATCATGCCGAAATGCCCCGCCCCCCCAGGCCGGATTGAAGACAATCTGGCGGCTCCCCTCTCGCCCGCTCAGGTCGGCCAGCAGGGCGAAGGCCGCCTCCGCATGGGCCGACTTCGCCGGCACCACCATCAACCAACCGGCCGCCCCCAGATACGGCACCCGGTTGCCGGCGGGGGATGGCCGCGGTTCTCCCGTGGTATACGAGAAGTAGTGGGCGGCGCCCGGCACCCGGCAGACGGCAAAGCGGTCGCGGGCCTCCCCCTGCTGGAAGCGCTCGATCCACGAGGCGTCGGCCAGACAAAGCGAGGCCCGTCCCCGGGCGAAGGCTTCCGGCGGCGCGGGGCTGGTGCCCGGCTCGCGGACCTTTTGCAGCCGCTGCAACACCTTCAAGGCGTGGACAAAGCCGGGTGTGTTGATTCGCGCCTGCCCCGTTTCCAGGTCGTAGTGAAACGAGAACGTCTCGTTGTCGGGAGGCTGTTGCGGGTCGTCGGCGAAGACGGCCTGGCGGGCATAGCAGACCGCCACGGTGTAGAAGAGCCGGTCGAGCTCCTCGTCGCTGTTGGGCAGCGGCGGCAGCACCGGCTTGCCTCCGCTCATCTGGGACAGAAGTTCGGCCGCCTCGGCAAACTCCTCCCAGGTGGCCGGCGGGCCGAACTTCCGTTTCTGTTCCTGCTCCAGAGACCGGAAGTGATCGGTCCGATAAAAGCAGAGGGGGGCCTCGCCCAACAGCGGCATGGCATAGGGCTTGCCATCCCAGCGCAGCAGCCGGTCGCGGTAGATCGGCAACAGGCTGGTCTTCCAGCCGTAAGGGGCGTTCTCGGCGAGGTAGGAGTCCGGCACCGGACGGAGTTTCCCTGCGTCGGCCCAGCGGCCCAACTCGGCCGGAGCGATCACCCAGACATCGGCCTCCGCGGGCGGACTGCCGCCGGGGGGGTAACGCTCCACTTCCACCGTGGCCCCCTCGCGCCGGCCCCAGGCCTTGCCGTATAACTCGACAATCCGAGCGGGGAGGTCGTCCGGACAGGCCACGCGCAGCACGACATCTTGGTGAACACGGGTCGGCGACGTGGCAAGCGGCGGGGTCCGCCGGCAGCCGACCGGCACGAGGGCAGTTGCCAGGACGGCGGCCAGGGTCGCAAGCCACTTGACTTTTTTTAGTTGCATGCGGGGCGCCCCTGTGCCACAATGAGGAGGTCCCGGGCTCCATCGCTGCTCATTCTACTGCCCATCGGACAGGAAATCGACCCGCCGCAAGGTGGGGGACCTGGGAAGCACGGACGGCCGGCGGCCGGACGGGCCCCGCGCAGCGTGCAGCGCGGACCGGCCATCCGCTGGCGGGGAGACGGGGTGAGGTTGACCGGTTCGGTCCCTCCCGGTTCACGACCTGCTACCCGCCCAACGGGTCGGAACTTCTCCCCTGACGATGCCTCCGAGGCACCGCTTGGGGATGATGGGAAGGGTTCGGCCCGGTCCCCCCGTGGGAAGGTCCATTTCAGTAGGGGAGCGAGGTCGTACATGAAAGTAAGTCTGGTCGTCCTGACCCCAGGGAAGTCGGAAGGCAAAATCATTCCGATCACCCTGTCCCAGTTCCTGATCGGTCGGGATCCGCAATGCCATCTCCGGCCGGCCAGCGCCTCGATCAGTAAACGGCACTGTGCCATCCTGATCCGCGACAACAAGGTGTTCGTTCGGGACTTTGACAGCACGAACGGGACTTTCGTCAACGATCGCCAGATCAAGGGGGAGATCGAGCTGCGCCCTGATGACCGCCTGAAGATCGGGCCGCTGCTTTTCGCCATCCGTATCGAGGCCGGCGCTGCCGCGAGCAAGGAGACGCCGCCGCCGGCGACTCGAGCGACACCGCCGCCGCCGACCAAGGCCCCGGTGCCGGAGGCGGGCAAGCCTTCGACCGAGCCGGTTGACGACGAGGCAGTGGCGGCCTTGCTGCTGTCGGTGGACGAAGGTGGCCCGTCTTCCGGCGCGGGTGCCCCCGAGATACCCGAGGGGAGCACGGTGCTGGACCGGCTGCCCATTGGGGAGGAGAAGAAGGAAGGCGAAGCCCAGCCGGCCGCCAAGAAGCCGGCCAACCCGATGGAAGGGGACACGTCCAGCGCGGCTCGGGCCATCTTGCAAAAGTACATGCGCCGGCCGCGCACCTGACTCGCTAGGCCCGGGCGGCGCCGCTTGCCGCCTGAGCCGCACGGACGGCAGGGACAGAGAGGTTGCTCCGGGTGTCTTGTCGAAACCCGACGACGTACAACACTAACCCGACCCACACCGAAGGCGCCGTGGCGGCCGACGAGGGGGAAATTGTCGCATCCTTGCGGCGCCGTCTACGGCGCTGGTATGCCCGCCACCGCCGCGACCTCCCCTGGCGGCACGACCGCGACCCGTACCGCATCTGGGTCAGCGAGGTGATGCTCCAGCAGACCCAGGTGGCGACGGTCATCCCCTACTTCCAGCGCTTCCTCCAGGCCTTCCCGACCCTTGCGGATCTGGCCGCCGCCGATGAGCAAGACGTTCTCCGCCTCTGGGAGGGGCTTGGCTATTACCGCCGGGCCCGCGACCTGCACCGCGCCGCCCAGCAGGTGATGGCCGAGCACAACGGCCGATTCCCCCGCGACCCGGCGCAGCTGGCCCGGCTCCCCGGCATGGGCCGCTACACCGTCGCCGCCGTGCTGTCGCAGGCCTTCGACCGCCGCCTGCCGATCGTGGAGGCCAACACCCAGCGGGTGCTTTGCCGGTTGTTCGGCCGGCGTGACGACCCGCGCCGCGGCCCGGCCCGCCGCTGGTTATGGCAGATAGCTGAAGCGCTGTTGCCGCCCCGCCGGGGCGCTGGCGAATTCAACCAGGCGCTGATGGAGTTGGGGGCGCTGGTCTGCACGCCGCAGTCACCGCGCTGTTCTGCCTGCCCGCTCAAGGACCACTGCGCGGCGCGGCGGCTCGGACTGCAAGACCAGATTCCCGCGCGCCCTGCGCCGCCGGAGGTCATCGAGGTGCAAGAGGCGGCCGCAGTGGTGCGCCGCGGCGGGCGAGTGTTGCTGGTGCGACGGCCGGCGAATGGACGCTGGGTCGGACTGTGGGAGTTCCCGCATGGTCCGCTGCGCGACGACGAAACCCATGAAGAGGCGGCCGTTCGTTTGCTGCGTGAGCTGACCGATATCCGGGCGGAGGTCGGCCCCGAGTTGGCTACGATCCGGCACGGCATCACGCGCTACCGCATCACGCTGGTCTGCTTTGAGGCTCGTTACCGGGCGGGCGATTTCTGCTCCGCGTTCTATGTCGAGGGGCGCTGGGTCCGGCCGGAAGAGCTGGCCGTTTATCCGGTCAGCGTACCGCAGCGCCGGCTGACGCGCGCCCTGCTCGCCCCCGACCGCCAACGGCGACTGTTCTGAGGGTTATCCGGAATCGCTACCGCTGGCGGCCGGGTGCTGCGCCGGCGACATGACCATTCACCGCGCCTTCCGGTTCAGCAGCTTGCTCACACTGAGGCGGACTTCCTTGCTGTCGCCGGCCTTGACGATGGCGGCGCTGGCCTTGGCGAGCAACTCCGATTCCAGCGATGGGTGCCACCGATCGAGGCTCCCCTTGATCGCATCGCCGAGGAGCTGGGCGAACTCCCCGCCCAGCCCGGCGATGTGCTCGACCACCAGATTGTCATAACTCAGCTGCGCCCGCACCACACGGAGCCGGAAGACCGCATCGGGCAGAAAGCTATCCCTGTCCTCCAGCCGAGCGGTCAGCTCGCAGCGCAGCAGCACCTTGGCCCGCAGCCGGGCCCGGGCGCTGCCGCTGTACAGCCGGATGCCCGACTCCCAGACCTGCTGCTCATAGTGCAGTTTGAGGTCGAACGAGAGGAAGATGTCGAAGCGTAGTCGGCCGGGTGCCGGTTGCTGGAAGTTGCGGATGTCGAGGACCAGGGTGTCGGCCAGGTTCTCGGCCGTGGCCCGGATCTTCCGCCAGGTGCCGTCATTCTGCTGGCGGTAGACCACCTCGGGGCGGACACGCAGCCCCCCGCCTTTCCACTCGATCCGGCGGACCCGTTTGGTCCGGCCCCACCCTGGGCTGGCCTCGTAAAGGGTGGTCGGCAGGTTGTGCACCAGGTAGCCGCGCAGCGAGCCGGCCAGAGCGTCAGGGGAGTTGCCCGCCAGGAGAGCGGGAACGTTGGGCGGGGGCAGCTTCTTGAGGGCGTTCACCTGGTCGGCCGCCCCGGCCAACGACGGCAGCAGAACCACCACCAGGGCCACCTGCATCCACCGGGACATGGCCATCCTCGATTGGCTGCCGCTTGCGGCCTAGCACTCGACCTCGCCGCGCGCTCACCGGCTGGCGTACAGGCCGGGCTGCGCCTCCCAGCGCGAGCGCACCCAGCCGACGCGGACGGTCCCTTGCCGGCCGCGCGGCACGTACTCCAGCCCCTCGGGCATCGCGCGCAGTAATTCGTCCAGCGCCGGCCCCGGCTTGACAAAGAGGAGCGTCCCCGGCCGCCGGCGGAGGTCGGCAACCAGTGCGGCACGCTGGTCGGCGGTGTAGACGCGGACATCGGACCGCCCCAGGTAAAAGCTGACCGAGTCCCAGCGGCGCGGATAACAGGCGACCACGACCGCCGGATCGGCACAAAGCTCGGCATGCGGCCGGACATGGCCCCGGAGCGAGAAGCGGCGGGCATAGGCGGGGAGAAGCTGGTGGATGGCCAGCAGCAGCAAAACAAAGGTAACGGCACCGCAAGCGGCCCAGCTCCGCACCGGCCGGTGCCGAGGGCCGAACCGGGCCGCCGCCGCCAGGACCACAGCCGCCGTTCCGGCCAGCCCGATGCCGATGATCGGCCTCCACAATCCCAGCCCCACCGCCAGCAGGCTGCCGCCGATCCCCACGGCCAGCACGCCCAGGGTGGCCGTGTGCGCCAGCCGCGAGCCGCGCCGCCAGAGCACCAGCCCCACCGCTCCGAACCGCTCCCGCGGCAGGCCGGCGTCGAGATAGCAGCCCAGCGCCAGGGCCAGAGTCGGCATCGCCGGCAGGATGTACAGCGCCCGCTTGCACTCAGCCGCTGAGAAAAACAGCAGGCACCAGAGCGAGGCCAGCAGGAAGAACCCCAGCGCCGCCGGCCGCCGAGCGGCTGCCCGCGCTGGCCGCCGGCCCAGGAACCGAATCAGTCCCGGCAGCAGCAGCGTCCACGGCAGCATCCCCAGGAGCAGCCCCGGCAGGTAGAACCAGACCGGCTCCTGGTGGTCGAACGCCTCGGCGAAACGGACGACATTATGCTTCCAGAAGAAATAATGGAGAAAGCCCGGTTCCCGCAGGGTGACGGCGACGTACCACGGCGCCGCCAGTCCCATGGCCAGGGCGAGGTAGGCCAGCCAGGCGCGCGGCCGAGGTCGGGCCGTCCGCGGATCGAGCAGCTGGTAAGCCAGCAGCGGAACCGCCACCAGCACCAGGGCGACCGGCCCCTTGGTGAGCAATCCCAGCGCGCCGGCCGCCGCCGACGCCCACCACCAGCCACGCCGCAGCGTCGGCCCCTGGACGGCGACCTGTCCCGCCGCCAGCGCCGCCACCACCCAGAGACAGAGCAGCGTGTCCATGGTCAGCATCCGCCCCAGGTAGACGTAGCGCGCCGACAAGCAGAGCACCAGCGCCCCGGCAAGCCCGGCCCGCGGTCCGACCGCCCGGCAGCCCCAGAGGTAGGTGAGCAGCACCGTGAAAACGCCGGCTGCACCGGGCACCAGCCGGGCGGCCCAGTCATGGACGCCGAACAGGGAATAACTGGCCATCACCAACCAGTAAAGCAGCGGCGGCTTGTCCCAGTACGGCTCGCCGTGCAGGACCGGCACCACCCAGCTGCCCGCTGCCAGCATCTGCCGCGGGATCTCGGCATAGCGGGCCTCTTGCGGCTCCAGCAGCGGACAGCTCAAGCGACAGAAGAACAACGCGACGGCCGCCACCAGGACGAGCAGAAGCCCGGCCCCCAGGCCCGTCCAGGACGTGCTGGGATCGGGGTCCGGTCCAGCGAACAGGACGCGCGACCACCAGAACGGCAGCAGGGCCCGCAGGGTGCGCGGGATGTCGGCGAGCGAAACCTTGCTATGACCGCCGAGCCGCGGCCGGTGGCGGACGCCCACCTCGGCCACGCGATAGTGGAGTTGCTGGGCCCGGGCCAGCATCTCGGCATTGACCAGGAAGCCGGACGACTGCGGCAATAGTTCGGCCAGCGCCTCCCGGCGAAAGACCTTCAGAGCGCAGTCGCAGTCACGGACGCGCGTGCCCAGCAGGGCCCGCACCAGATGGTTGTAGCCCCAGGAGAAGAAACGCCGCCGCCAGGGGTCCTGACGCTGCATTCGGTAGCCGGTCACCACGGGATAGTCCTTGGTGAGCGGCAGCAGCAGCGCGAGGTCGGCCAGGTCGAACTGACAGTCGGCGTCGGTGAAGGCGACCAGATCCATCCGGGCCGCTTCGAAGCCGGTGCGCAGGGCGGCACCGTAGCCGCGGTTGACGGGATGGCGCAGCAGATGGACGTTCGGCTGGCGGCGGGCGGCCGCGAGCACTTCGGCGGCGGTGCCGTCGCTGCTGCCGTCGTCCACAACCAGGATTTCGTAATCACGTGTCAGCCCGGCCAGGGCGGCGTCGGCCTCCTCGACGGCCTGGCGGATATTGCTTTCTTCGTTGTAGGCGGGAATGATCAGCGACAGGCGCCAGCCGTCGGCGGCGCCTCGGGGGTGTTGTCCGGCCATGGACCTTCGCCCTCCTCCTTGACGGGACCACCGCAGCAGGAGGGGAAAATCGCACAACGCGGGCGGACTGTCAAGGGAGACCGTGGTGCCACGGTTTCGCCTCCGTCCGGGGTGAGGGAAGACGATTCCGTCCGCGGCGGCCGCCACCATTTCCACGTCAGGGCCAGGCCGAGCAGCAGCCCCAGGTGGTCGATCGCCACGTCATGCCAGGTGCCCGTCCGCGTCTCGACATACTGCTGCAGCCACTCCGTGCCCGCCGCGTGGGCCGACAGGAACACCAGCAGCAGCCCACGCCAGCGCCGCGCGATCGGCAGCCAGGCGGTCAGCGCTGCCATCAGGGCGTAGTCGCTGACATGGAACACCTTGGACAGGAGGAAGATCTGAGAGTCGAGCGCGGGGTTCTCCCCACTGTCGAGCTGGCGGCGGAGCAGCTGCGCCAGGCTTGGGCCGATCAGCAGCACTGTCGAAACCGTCACCCAGGCCAGCCAGACCAGCCAGCGCCAGGCCGGCGAGCGCCACCACGCCAGTCGGGAGAATTGCTTCATTGCCTCACCATACCCCAATCCGCACCTTCGCTCCAAGCCCAGGTTGCCCCGATCGAGCCGCCAGGCGTTTCCCTCGCTGGCGCAAGCATACCCTCTTCAGCTTACTGCGCCGGCACACGCCGTATGTCCGCTTTGTCCCGAAAAGACGCAGGCCGGGCAAGAGCCGCAAGGCGGCGTCGCGGTGATGAAGCCGGGAAAGTCCAGCCGATAAACACGCCTGGACGAGCTGGGCGCGTTCCGAGACATCCGTCGCGCGAGACGCACTTACCCGCTCAACCGAACGGGGTCATGCGCGGAGGCTGGCCCATCGCTGACAGGTACGAAGGGGTCACGTACCGGCGGAACTGGCGTTCGAGTCATCTAACCACTGGCCCAATGTGCCGATGAGGAGGCGAGATCATGAGGATGCGCTTGGGAGCGCCGCTGCTGGCCGCGCTGGTCGGCCTGCTCGGAGCTGTCCAAACGGCAACGGCGTCACATTGCGGCGCCGGCAATTACAACTGCTGTCCGCAGCCCTGTTGCGACGCCCAGTGCTGCTTCCCTGCGTGCAAGCGGCAGTGCCGTACTTGCTACAAGCTGGTGTATGACACCTGCCTGGAAACCCGCTGGCACACCTGCTACCAGACGGTCCAGGAAACCGTCCTGAAGCCGGTCTGCAAGACCTGCTACCGCGAGGAGTGCCGCACCTGCTACAAGCCGTGCTACGAAACCCACTGGAAGGAAGTTTGCACCACCGTCTGCAAGCCCTGCTACCAGACCACTTACAAGGAGGTGTGCCAGACCTGCTACAAGCCGTGCTACGAGACCTGCTGGAAGGAGTGCCGCTACACCATCTGCAAGCGCGTCCCGGAGACGTGCTGGAAGGAATGCTGCTACACCGTCTGCCGGCCGGTCTATGAGCAGCACTGCTACCGGGCCTGCCACATGGTCCAGAAGCAGATCTGCGAGCAGCACTGCCGCGAGGTCTGCTGCACCGTGTGCAAGCCGTGCTACGAGACCTGCTACAAGGAGGTCTGCTGCACGGTGTGCAAGCCGTGCTACGAGACCCGCTACAAGGAGGTCTGCGAGACCTGCTACAAGACCTGCGTCGAGACCTGCTACAAGACCTGCGTCCGCACGGTCTGCCGACCGGTGACCACCTACAAGACGGTGCAGAAGAAGTGCGGCGCGTGGGTCTACGAGCAGTACTGCGTCCCGGGCAAGAAGTACAAGTGCACCACGCAGTGCAACGAGCTGTGCTTCGACCCGTGCACCTGCAGGACCACCTGCCGGCCGTGCGGCCGTCAGACCTGCTACTGCGAGGGACCGCCGGAGGTCCGCTGCCGCAAGGTTTGGCGGTCGTGGACGGTCTGCGAGTGCGTCCCCTGCACCAAGATGGTCAAGGAGCAGATCTGCGAGAAGGTGCCCTACCAGGTCTGCAAGAAGGTTCCCTACACGGTCGTCAAGAAGGTCCCGTACACCGTCTGCAAGATGGTGCCGGAGACGATCGTCAAGAAGGTTCCGTACACCGTCTGCCGGATGCAGCAGGAGGTGATCAAGAAGCAGATTCCGTACACGGTGACCCGGTGCGTCTGCGGCGCCTACGTGGACGAGCACGGTAACACCTACGACTGCGACGGTCCCGGCCGGCGCTTCCAGGAAGGGGCCCAGGTCTGCCGGACCTACACCTACACCACCTGCCGCCTCGTCAAGGAGCAGTGCGTCAAGAAGGTCCCCTACACCGTCTGGCGCTGCTGCTACGAAGAGGTGTGCAAGAAGGTGCCGTACACGGTCTGCAAGATGGTCCCGTACACGGTGAAGAAGTGCGTTCCCTGCACTACTTGCACCTGGGTCCAGCAGCCGTGCGTCAAGCGGGTGCCGTACACCGTCTGCAAGATGGTCCCGTACACGGTGAGGGTGAAGGTCCCCTACACCGTGACGGAGTGCGTGCCCGTGACGGTCTGCAAGCGGGTCAAGGTGTGCGTGCCGCAGCAGGTCTGCGTGACCCGGTGCCGCAAGGTGCCGGTGACGGTCTGCGAGGTCTGCCCGCAGCCGTGCTGCAAGGTTCCGTGCGGCCCGTCGTGCTGCCCGGCTCCGTGCTGCCAGCCGTGCTGCAAGGCCCCGAAGTGCTGCTGGGTGGAGTGCAAGACCACCTGCAAGGAGTGCGGCTGGCGCGGCCTGTTCGGCCGGCGGATGTGCTGCGACGCTCCTTGCGGCGGCTGCAACTGACCCCTTCGCCCTGACCGGGCTGCCGGCCGCCGGTGGTCCGATGTTGCCCCGCCCCGGCGGGGGTGGCACCGCGAGGTGCGCCCCCGCCGGGCGTTTTTTATTCCCAGCTCCCAGCCGACCTGCTATCCTGACCGGTATGAGCACCCTTCTGTCGAACATCTCTTCGCAGGACCAACCCCAGCCGGGGCCGCACACCCCCAAGCGGCGCGGCCTCTGGACCGCCTGCTCCTGCGGCGCCCTCGCCCTGCTGCCCGGCGTCGGGCTGGTGCTTGGCCCGGTGGCGCTGGGGCTGGGCGTCCGCGACCTCCAGGCCACCCGCCGGCAGCCCGGCTCCTCGGCGGGCCCAGCCGTCGCGGCGATTGTGCTCGGCGTGCTGGGGTTGCTGGTGCAGGTTGCGGCGGTCGCTCTCTTACTGTGGTTGGCTGATGTGAACTTGTTCGGCGTGACCAGTCTGAGCAGCGGCGACCGAACTCCCCCGTCCACGCCGGACAGCAAGCCGGCGACCAAACCGGCCGAGTCCAAGCGGGTGAAGATGGGAGAGAACGTCTTCCTGGAAATCCAAGGAGAGCAGCGCCGGGTTCTGGTCCATGCCGTCGTCTGCATGCGCGAGGGGCAGCTGGAGCAGTTTCTGACGCGCAAGATGACCAAGGAGCACGAGGCGATCCTGGCGGCCGACGTGGACGCGCGGACCATCCATGCCGCGCTGAACGTGGCCGGGGCCAAGGAGGGATCGCCGGTCAAGTATCAGCCACGCTACCAGCCGGCTACCGGCTCCCGGATCAAGGTCACCGTCCAGTACGAGGACCAGGGGAAACTGATCACGGTGCCCGCCCAGCAGTGGGTCCGCTACGCCCGGACCGGCAAGAACCTGGACATCGACTGGGTTTTCGCCGGCAGCAAGCTGGTGGACGTGCCGTTCGAACCGGGCCGCAAGTACTACCTGGCCAACGACGGCGACATTATCTGCGTCTCCAACTTCGACACGGCGATGCTCGATCTGCCGATCCGAAGTCCCAAGGACAACGCCGACCTTGCCTTTGAGGCCCACACCGAACGCATTCCGCCTCTGGGCACCAAGGTGACGGTTATCCTGGAAGTCCTGCCCGAGAAGAATTAAAAATCCCCCAATCCGAGAAGCCGAGCCGGGAGCGTTGATCCAAACCAGGAGCGCCAGTAATTGGTTCAGGGATACCCGGTCATTGGTGCTCCCAGCTTGGATCCGTTAACCTTATCTTCCCCCTCTTGACGAAATCTCTAGTATACTGATAAAGATGGTTAACCTTGACAGAAATGGCCCGGAAGCCCCATAAGGGCCGCGCGATGGGGCAGGCCCAAGCAGGCCGCCGTTCCGGGCGAGGCGGAGAGAAGGAAAGCAGATGAACGAGACGGCCACGCCGACGTTTTCAGCTGAGCAAATCGCCGAGGCCAATCGCCTGCTGGAAGGAGCACCGCCGCAGGCCATCCTGCGCTGGGCGGTGGACACCTTTTATCCCCGGTTGACGATGGCGACCGCCTTCGGGGCGGAAGGGTGCTGCATCATCCACATGTTGGCGGAGATCCAGCCGGCAGTGCGCATCTTCAACCTCGACACCGGCTACCAGTTCCCTGAGACGCTCCAGCTGCGCGAGCGGATCAAGGAGCGCTACGGCATCGAGGTGGAGTTGATCCAGCCGGAATTGACGGTCGCGGAGTACGAGGCAGAGCACGGCGGGCCGCTGTATCGCATCCGGCCGGATCAGTGCTGCTACGACCGCAAGATTGTGCCGCTGCGCCGGGCGGTGGCCGGCTACGACGCCTGGATCAGCGCTATTCGCAAGGACCAGACGGTCCACCGGGCGCAGGCCCGTGTGGTACAATGGGACGCCAAGTTTAACCTAGTCAAGATCAACCCGCTGCTGCACTGGACGCGGCGCGAGGTCTGGGCCTTCATCACGAAGCATGACGTCCCCTACAACCCGTTGCACGACCAGGGTTATCCAAGTATCGGCTGCTGGCCGTGCACCCGGCCGGTCCTCGACGGCGAGGACGAGCGCGCCGGCCGCTGGGCCGGCACCATCAAGAAGGAGTGCGGCCTGCACGTGATCGAGCACGAGGAAGGAAGCGGAATCTAAGGCGCTAACTTTCGAGGCGAGCAGCCGGTGTCAACCGGCCGGTTAACACCGGCCGCTCGCCATTCGCTGAGGGACTCTAAACAGGGGCCTCGGGAGGCCGTATGCGGGTATCGCGCAAGGCCGAGTACGCCTGTATCGCCATGCTGGAGCTGGCCGCCAACTACGAGCAGCCCCAGCCGGTGCGCGTGCGGGCCATTGCCGCTACCCACAAGATCCCGCAGCGCTTTCTCGTGCAGATCCTGCTGCACCTGAAAAACGCCGGCCTGGTGGCCAGCGTCCGCGGCGCTGCGGGCGGCTACCAACTGGCTCGTGATCCCGAACAGATTTCGCTCGCCGACATCATCCAGGCCATCGACAAGGAAGCATTCAAGCTGATGCGTCCCGCCTCGAATTCCCCCGCCGGACAAGCCATCTACAACGCCTGGAAGGAGATCTATGCCGCGGAGCAGCGGCTGCTTGATGAACTCACTCTCGCCGAGTTGGTCCGACGCATTCAACAGACCAGTGTCCTATCGTACCAGATTTGATAGTTGGCAGTTGCCTTCTGGCACTGCCACTGACAACTGACAAGAGGAGAACCGATGCAGGACTTGATTCCGCCGCACGGAGGTCTGGGTGAACCGGTCAACCGCATGGTGCCGGAGCGGGAGGCTGCCGAGTTCAAGCGGCACGCGGCCGGGCTGAAGAAGGTGCCAGTCAGCGACGCTGACCTGTCCACCCTCTACCGCATGGGCGATGGCGGCCTCACCCCGCTGACCGGGCCGATGGACCGCGCCACCTTCGAACGCGTCCTTGACGAGGAGGTCATCATCCGGGATGGCAAGGCCTACGCCTGGACCATCCCGTTGTCGTTCCCGGTGGATCGGGACCTGGCCGGCTCGCTTAAAATCGGCGAGACAGTCGCTCTGGTCAACGGTGCCGGTGATGTTGTCGGCACCCTGGCTGTCCGTGACATCTTCCCCTGGGACAAGCGGCGCTACCTCAAGAGCGTTTACGGCACCGAACGCATCGACCACCCGGGTGGGCGGATGGTGGCCAACGATCCGCGGGAGATGCTCCTGGGGGGCGAGGTGCGGGTGCTGCCGCCGCCGAAGCACCCGGAGTACGGCCGGTTCATCCTGTCGCCGCGGCAGACACGGGCCCTGTTCCGGGAGAAGGGGTGGAAGCGCGTGGTTGCCTTCCAGACCCGCAATCCGCTGCACCGGGCCCATGAGTACGCCCTGGTGGCCGGGCTGGAGCGGCTGGTGCGGGACGGCCACTTCGCCGGCGCCGTGCTCAATCCGCTGGTCGGCGAGACCAAGGGGGACGACGTCGATGCCGCTACCCGCATGCGCACCTACCAGGCCCTGATTGAGAACAAGGTCCTGGGCGAGGGGGACAAGGACGAGGAGCTATGGCGGAAGGTCGGCTGCGACATCACCGACCGCATCCTGCTCCTGGGGCTGGACATCAAGATGTTCTACGCCGGGCCGAAGGAAGCGATCATGCACGCCATTTACCGGCAGAACTTCGGCTTTACCGATATCATCATCGGCCGTAAGCACGCCGACGCCCCCTATGAAGACGGCACCGACATCTGGGACGGCCTGGCGGCGCAGCGCAAGTTCGACGAGCTGAAGGGGGAGCTATTGATCAAGCCGGTGAAGATCGGCTTCGCCGCCTTCTACGAGGAGCTGGGCCGGGTCGGCCTGGTGGACGAGTATGGACCAAAGGGATACAAGCAGGTGTCGATCAGCGGCCGGGAGCTACGGGAGAAGCTGCGCGCCGGCCAGCTCCCTGATCCACGCATCATGCGGCCGGAGACGGCGCGGATTTTGATCGAGCGGATGCGGGCATAGCGGAATACGCTTGCGCTCTCAGACCGGCGGCGCATCCGCTCCCCTGCCCGGGGTAGGCAGGGCCGGACATGCCCAGAGGGAATGTCCGGCGCGCGGCGACAAGCCGGCTCGGCGAACAGCTGGCCCGCAACCGCCCCTTTCACCGCCGCGGCCGGGCGGATGCTTTGCGGATCTTCAGGATGACCTCGTTGGTCGTCGGCTCGACGTTGATTTCCAGCCCGGATGTTTCGACCTTGGAAAACATCGGGTCGCTGATCGGCGGCGGGGTCGGCTCTCTCGGGCTGTACTCGGCAATCGCCACCCGGTGCTTGCCGCGCAGGGCGCCGTCCCCTGGCTTGTAAGTACTCAACTCGAAGGAACCATCCGCTAGGATCTCGCCGCGGGCAGCCACCTTGCCGTCTTCCGATTCGCAGACGACCGAGCCGCCGGCCAGCTCCCGGGCCGCAGCCCCGTTCTCCCAGACGACCTTGCCCTTGACCGGGTAAAGTTTGGGGCCGCCGCACCCGGCCAGCCCCAGCAGGCTGACCGCGATCATCACGGCCAGCGACCGGCAGTGGGGGACCACACAATGGAGGTGCAACATGGCAAACTCCGGCGTCAAAGCCTCGGCCCAGAACACCGGGAACGGTAGCCTTCCCGCCCACTCCCGGTGCCTTCTCCCCTATCAGAAGTCGGGGATGGGCATACCGTCATCACGCAGCGCCAGGCGGTCCAGGATAGATCCGGGGGTTGAGACGGGGATCTGCCGCACGCTGCCGTCGCCCATGGCGAACTGACAGATACCGGGATGATAGCTGCCGAACTGGTTATTGAAGCTGGCGGTGGGCGAGAGGGCGAGGAGCCGGCTGCTGCCGGCCGCGCGGAGGGCATTCGGGAAGATGTCTCCATTGTAAATGCTTCCGTCGCCGTCATTGGTGTTATTGCTGTTGCCGAACCGGCCGAGCCGGACGTGCTTCTCGCCGAAAAAGATGGTGTTGCTCACCCCGTCCACGATGTTGCCGAAGCGGGTTTCCGAGATCTGCTGGCCCAGGATCACGGGGGGTGTGGTCCGGGTATAGCGCCACGGTAATCGCGCGCGGACGATGGCACCGCGGGGCGGGGTCGCGCTATCGCCGGAGGTCTCGAAGGCCTCGTGGTCCCCCGCGCAGCCGGCATAATCGCCCACGGAGCCGGGATAATGGGGCAGGCTGCCCGGGAAGGGGGTATCGGGCGTGTCCTGGCTGATGCTGACCCCTCCCGGCGCGCGGCGGCTGGGGCAGAAGTACGTCTTGACGGGCGTCCGGCGAATGGCGTCGCCGTTGGGCCCCTGGTCGTAATAAAGGTGCGTCACGTCCCACTGCTTGTAGAAGTTGTCCTGCTCGAGGTAGGGCAGGAGCAGGACCGCCCAGGTGACGCCCCCCCGGTGGTCGAGCCGGCCCGGCGGAAAGGCCTCGTAGTTGCCGTGATAGTTGTGACAGGCGAGGACGATCTGTCGGAGGTTGTTGGCACACTGACTGCGGTTGGCGGCCTCGCGCACCTTCTGGATGGCCGGCATGAGCAGGGCAATCAAGACAGCGATGATGGCGATGACGACGAACAGCTCGATCAAGGTGAACCCGTCGCGCCGCCTCCATGGATGGGTAGACATGGCAACCTCCTGAAGAGGCAATCCGCGAAAAGGGAACGTGAGTTTCTGAAAAGAAGACAGTGCCTACTAGGAGGACCCCGCCGGGCACGATCATGGGCCCTGGCGAGGCCCCCAACCCCTGAAATCCGGCAGCGGTCTGGTATCAGGAGATTACCTCTCCTTTGGATTGCCAGTCAATCAGAATCCGGTTTTTCTCGTTGGGGCGTCCCCGTCCCGTTGTGTCCGGTCCTTGCACCGGACCGCCGCGCTACGAGGGCCCGCGGCCTGGGTTGGGGAGGACGGCAAGTACGGCTTCCGCCGTATCCACGCCGGCCGCCACTTCCTCTATGAGTTGGTTGATGGCTGAAGGCGATGAGCACCATTGCAGCGCCGCGGCGGCAGATGGGGCTCTACTTTCTGAAAGAACGGGGACGCCTGGACCGCACACCGGTGATGACCTTCTCCCAGTTCGGGCGGCGGGGGGCGGAGAAGAAGCCGGCGGGGACCGATCCTGGCACGAGAGTACATGGAGGGGCCGTGGTCCACAGCCGGCAGTTCGGGCCCCACGGCTCCGGACCGCGGGCTGCTCGCTGCGGCCAGGTTTGCTGCTCGCTGCGGCCAGGTTTAGCGCGGCTGGGGCCGCTCCCAATTAGGTTCGTACTCCAGCGAGAAGATCCGCTGAATGCGCTCAGCCCGGCCGCCGCTGCGGTCCCGGAGCACTTCCAGGGCCTGGCGGATCTTCTCCAGTCGTGGGTCGTTGTCCACCGCTGCCGCGTCCCGGCCCCGGCCGATGCGATCGAGGATGGCGGCCAGGTCGAGGATCTTGGCACGCGCTTCCAGGAAATAAGTGTCCAGGGCTTTCGCAGCGGGCAATGGTTCCATGAATGGATCTCCCTCGCGCTCAGGCCGGGTTGGTGAACAGCCGCTTTTTCTCCAGCGGCACCAGCTGGTTCAGGCTGCCGGAGCGGAAGCCTTCCAAGTCGAGCGTGATGAACCGGAAGCCAAGTTCCCGGAAGCGACGGGCCAGGTCCTCGCGCACGGTGGGGTCGGCCAGGCGGGCCAACTCCGCGGCCGGGACCTCGATCCGGGCCAACTCCCCCTCATGCAGACGTACCCGGCACTCGCGGTAGCCCAGGGCCCGCAGGTACTCCTCGGCCGCCTCCACCCGGGCGGTACGCTCGCGCGACACCTCCACCCCCGGTGCCAGCCGGCTCGACAGGCAGGGCGACGCCGGCTTGTCCCAGGTCGGCAGGCCCCAGGCCCGGGCCAGCGTCCGCACATCCGCCTTGGTGAAGCCGGCCTCCTGCAGCGGGTGGCGGACGGCATGCTCGGCGGCCGCCTTGAGCCCGGGGCGGTAATCCCCCTGGTCGTCCAGGTTGGCCCCGCTGCAAATCACCTGCACGCCCAGTTCCGGCAGCAGCGTCTCGATCCGGCTGTACAGCTCGCTCTTGCAGTAGTAACAGCGGCTGCCGTCGTTGCGGACATAATCGGGGTCGTCGAACTCTTCGGTGGCAATGATCCGGTGCCGGATGCCGATCTGCTCTGCCAGTCGGCGGGCCTCGGCGATCTCGGCGCGCGGCACGCTGGGGCTGTCGGCCGTCACCGCCACCGCCCGGTCGCCCAGCGCCAGGTAGGCCGCCTTGGCAACCACGGTGCTGTCGATGCCGCCGCTAAACGCCACCGCCGCGCTCCCCAGGCCGCGCAGAATCTCCAACAGCCGGTTGCGCTTGGCCAGCAACTCCTCCGACAATTCCGCAGCAGGGACTTCCGTCATCAGGCCATCCTTTCCCAAGGGAGCAGCTCAACCTCCATGATAAGGGAACCGTGCAGCCGGCTCAAGCATTCAGCCGGCCGTTGGACGGTGCCCTCCCCGCAATCGCCAGCTGCCATTCCGACAGGTTGACCCGCTCCTTACCGCGCAAACTTGGCAGGGCGGGGCCGACGGTGCCGCTTGGTTATTTTTCGCAAGATGATAAATGGCAACCACTTGCTGCATCGGCGCCTCTGGGGCACAGAACTTGCCTACCACCCCGCGCCCACAGTGCATTCCGTGGTGACGTTGATCGATTGCCTTGATGGTTGGGAGACCCGCATGAGGCTGAAGCCCTTGGGAGACCGCATTGTGGTGCGGCGCGCCGAAGCCCAGGAGAAAACCAGCGGAGGCATTCTCCTTCCCGACACGGCCAAGAACAAGCCCCAAAAGGGGACCGTACTGGCAGTCGGGTCGGGCAAACTCCTCAAGGACGGCACCCGTCGCCCCCTCCAGGTCAAGGAGGGGGACACCGTCCTGTTCACCGCCTGGGCCGGCGACGAGTTCCGCGAGCAACCGGGCAACTCGGTCATCCTCCTGATGCGTGAGGAGGATGTCCTGGCTGTGCTGGAGGAATAGGCATTGGTCATTCGTCATTCGTCATTCGTCATTGGTCATTCGCCATTTATCATTCTTTGTTTGGTGGGGCCAACTCCAACTATCTGTAGCCTAATGACCGACCAATGACCAATGACTAATGACGAATGACCAATGACCAATGACCAATGACCAATGACGAAAGGGAGACAGAATGGCTGCGAAGCAAATTGCATTTGACCAGGAAGCGCGGGATGCCATGCGCCGGGGGATTGCCAAGCTCGCCCGCGCGGTCAAGGTCACGCTCGGCCCCAAAGGCCGCAACGTTATCCTCCAGAAAAGTTTCGGCTCGCCGACCGTCACCAAGGACGGCGTGACCGTGGCCAAGGAAATCGAACTGGAGGACAAGTACGAGAACATAGGGGCCCGCATGGTCCGCGAGGTGGCCTCCAAGACCAGTGATGTGGCCGGCGACGGCACCACCACCGCCACCGTCCTGGCCGAGGCCATCTTCAACGAAGGCCTCCGCGCCGTCGTCTCCGGCGCCAACCCCATGCTCATGAAACGCGGCATGGACAAGGCCGTCGAAGACATCGTCGAGAAGCTCAAGAAGATGAGCATCCCGGTCAAGTCCAAGAAGGACATGGAGAACGTTGCCACCGTCGCCTCCAACAACGACACCGAGATCGGCCGGATCATCGCCGAGGCGATGGAGCGGGTCGGCAAAGACGGCGTCATCACCGTCGAGGAAGGCAAGACCCTCCAGACCACCCACGAGTTTGTCGAGGGGATGCAGTTCGACCGGGGCTACCTGTCGCCGTACTTCATCACCGACCCGCAGAAGATGGAGTGCGAGCTGGAGGACCCCTACATCCTCATCTATGAGAAGAAGATTTCCGCCAACAAGGACCTGGTGCCGGTGCTGGAGAAGGTGCTGAGCCAGGGCAAGCCGATCCTGGTGATCGCCGAGGAAGTCGAGGGCGAGGCGCTGGCCACCCTAGTCATCAACAAGCTGCGCGGCACCTTCAAGTGTTGCGCCGTCAAGGCGCCGGGCTACGGCGACCGTCGCAAGGCCATGCTCGAGGACATCGCCATCCTGACCGGCGGCAAGGCGATCTTCGAGGACCTCGGCATCCAGCTGGAGAATGTCCAGCTCCGCGACCTCGGCCGGGCCAAGAAGGTCAAGGTGGACAAGGACAACACCACCATCATCGAGGGGGCCGGGAAGAAGCAGGACATCCAGGCCCGCATTCAGTCGATCCAGCGGGAGCTGGAGAAGTCCACCAGCGATTATGACAAGGAGAAGCTGAGCGAGCGGATCGCCAAGCTCTCGGGCGGCGTGGCCAAGATCATGGTCGGGGCGGCCACTGAAAGCGAGATGAAGGAGAAGAAGGCCCGGGTCGAGGACGCCATGCACGCAACGCGGGCAGCCAACCAGGAAGGGATTCTGCCGGGCGGCGGTGTGGCGCTGCTGCGGGCGGCCGAAGGTCTCAAGCCGAAGGGGCTGAGCCACGATGAGGAGATCGGCTACAACATCGTGGTGCGGGCCTGCCGCGCCCCGATCCAGCAGATCGCCGAGAACGCCGGCGTGGACGGCGCCATCGTGGCTGCCAAGGTCCTGGAGAACAAGGAGCAGAACTTCGGCTACGATGCCCGGCTCGACCGCTACTGCGACATGGTCAAGGAAGGAATCATCGACCCGACCAAGGTGGTCCGTTTCGCCTTGCAGAATGCTGCCAGCGTGGCAACGCTGCTGCTGACCAGCGACGCCCTGGTCGCCGAGATTCCCAAGAAGGAGGAGAAGAAGGGCGGCGGTGGCGGCATGGAGGACATGTACTAACCCAAGCCTTGGTACGCCGTGCCGTGTCTGGTCCTCCGTGCATGGTACGGCGTACCAGGTAGAAAGCCCCAGCCCGCGTTCAGCCGCTGGAAGGTAGTTAGACCCGCGCAAGGTCCCTTAAGGGGATAGTTTGCGCGGGTTTTTGCTTGACTGTCCGCCGCAACCGGCAGTAATGTCCGGAGTTGTGGCCGTTCGGGCCACCCAAACGGCTTACCGGAATAGCTTGCGCCGACGCAAGGTAATAACAAGTTCGGCAGCAGGATAGCGCTAGGGTTTGCGCATCGGGCCGGCACCCGCGCCTTCGGGCCACTCAGACTCTTGCAACCGTCTCCTTAACAGCGATAAGTTGGTTTACCAGTTTATCGCTACAGCGTCCCGGTTAGAGCGCGCCAGCACGCTCGAAGCAGAAGTTAGGCATGGTCAACTGCAAAGCGGCCGAATCGTCTTAGTTCGGCAGGCGGTTCAACAGAGGTAAGAGCATGGCCCGAAAACTTCCGCTAGTTGTTGCACTGGCTTTCCCGCTCGTCCTGTCCGGCTACCTCATGGGTGACGACCCCAAGCAGCAAATCGCTACGCCGGATACGGTCGCCCGGAATGCGCTCGACGCGCTCAAGGAAGACCGCTTGGAGGACTTCGCCAAGGCAATGCACCCGGATGCACTCAAACGTTTCAAGGCGTTGCTCCTGTCAATCGTGGACGCGGCAGCGAAGGATGGGCAGGAGAAGCAAATCCTCGTGCTCTTCAGCGGCGTCCGCACGGCGGATGACCTCAAGAAGCTCGATGAAACCCAGTTCTTTGTTGCCTTTTACCGAGGCGTGACGCGGCTCAGGCCGGAAATGAAGCAGTTGCTGGGCGGCGCGGAGGTCCAGACGCTCGGCTATGTGATGGAAGGCAAGGATACAGCGCACGTCGTATACCGAATGACCGTGTCAGCCGAGGGCGCGAAGGTCACCAAGCTGGATGTACTCAGCCTGCAAAAGACGGGGACAGGCTGGGGAATGCTCTTGAGCGGAGACATCGAAGGCATAGCGAATTTGCTCAAGCAGAAGAAGCAGTAGGCGGCCCAACCAAGCGCTGCAGTAGACCAGGCCGGCATTACGGCTTTCGAGGTTCAACTTTAATGGGTTAGCCCGCACCCTCATTCTTCATTTTTGACCTAAACTAAATTTCGCAATGGTTTAGGTTCGCATTTCTGAGCTAGGTTTCAAGTCAAAAATCGCATCTTGGCGGGGGGGGCATGGCACATCTTGATGTGCTATGCTACGTCAGAGTGACGCGACCGGCTTTCCCTGTGGCGACTCCAGCACGGACGGAAGGGCGGTAGCCCGGTTACCCCTCCAGTCTACCGCCTTATTTTTATTCGCAGCGGGCTAACCCATTCAACATCCTCCGCCGCGAATGCGGTGCGCTGGGTTTCAATCCAGCCGGCCTGGCAGCTGAGCTTGTTCGTTCGGCGGCGGATTGGTTCGCGTGCTATACTCCCAAAAGGTGTTCAGACGAATTGGGTAGCTGCGGGGGGTGAAACATGCTGGGCGAACTATTCGGCCCGAAGCAAGCGGAAGTGGCGAAAGCCATCGCCGAGAACAAACGGGTCGCAGACTACCGGTGGGGAACGCTTTGGATCATCTCGCCGGAGAAGGCCACGTATGGTTCTTTCGCGTGGAAACCCTTCTTGTTCGTCATTGGTGCTTTTTGGGTGATCGGCCTCCTGGCAAGCCTTGCGAAATAGCTCGGAGGGCATCATGATCATTTGGGGCTCATGCGGGAAAGAGGTCGAGCTCTCGCACGGCGAGTTCTACTGCCCAGACTGCGACGACAAGCGGTTGTATGTCCATAAGCGACTCGCCAAGTACTTCACCCTCTACTTCATACCGCTGTTCCAGACCGACAATCTGGGCGAGTACGTGGAGTGCAAGACTTGCCATCAACAATTCAAACCGGAGGTTCTGACCTACACCCCGCCATCCAAGGGTGAACGCCTCATCATGGCTCTCCGGGCGGAACTCGATTCAGGCCTTCCCATCCACATGGTCATCCAAAAACTGATCTCTCATGGGGTTGAGGAAGACACCGCCAAGAAAACTGCCATCGTTGCCGCAGGCGAAAACATCCAAGTCTGCTGCAACTGCAATTTACACTATCGGGAGACGGTGAAGAAGTGCCTGAACTGTGGCGGTCCTCTCGGTCCGTTTCAATTGATGAGCCAGCCCACCGCTGGCAGGTAGCGACAAATTGGAGGCAGCGAACATGAGTCCGGCGCCTACAGCCGATCCCCGCTGGGCGGTATTCGATTATGAAGTCATGATGTTCCGAAGCATGTGCGCGCTGCTCGTGAACGGAAACCAAGAATATGCTTCTCTCTCAGGTCCCCTGAAGAACGCCCTAACGGAATGCGCGCTTCTCCACATGCGGCAATTGGCTGATATCCTGTTGTCCCGAGGTAATCAGCCAGATGACATCAGGCTCCAAACCTTGTTGCCAGGATTCCAACCGCAAGGACTAAACAACCTGTCTCAGCACTACGGTGACAATCGAACGCCCAACACGCCCTGTGGGACAATAAATAAGCGACTGGCCCACGCAACCAGTTAGCGCGGCGACAGCTTCGATTATTCCTCGTTGCTGAATGGCTTGGTGCCATTGCTTGAAGGCGTTCTGGCGGAGGTTCAGACTCGGCGTGCGGGGAGTGCCGGCTAACGCTCGGCTAAGCTGCCGGGGGCCGCCTGGAAGGACGCTGAAGCTCCGAAAACCAGGATAGCGGCCCCGGTCAGCTTCAGCCGTTGGTTCGGCCGCTTGAGGTGCCAGCATGTCGTCGGTCCTTTCCGATCTCGATCTGGACTCGATCAACGCAGCGATTCGTGAGGAGATTGCTGCGGTCAAGGAGAGCATCACGACGGCCTGGCTCGACATCGACGGCATCGAACACCTGACCGACGTCCCTGGTTCCTTTGTCTACCGGCTGATCCTCTCCTCCCCGGTCCACTTCAGCCCCGATCAGACGGTCACGTTCCACACCCGCAGCCCCATGGACACCATCCAGGCTGTCATCGTCCGCTCGGACGACGAGGGGCTGGTCGTGGAGTGCCAGAAGCCACTGCCCACGGACGCCAAACTCCTGCGCCTGAACTTCGACCCGACGTTCATCCTGCGGGCGCTTGAGAACTTCGTTCTGGAGATGGCTCCCAAAGGGGGCAACATCGCTCGCCTCGTGGCCGGGAAGGTCATTCCCGAACCAGGCCCAACCCAGCCACGCTCTTACCCCGGCCTGAGTGCCGAGCAAGCCTACGCCGTCGAGGAGATGGCGGCTACCCCGCTCCACCTGCTGTGGGGTCCACCGGGCACCGGAAAAACAACGACGCTCGGCGCAGCAGTCGCCCGGTGGCTGCGGCAGAAAAAGCGGGTGCTTGTCATCTCAACCTCGAACGCCGCCGTGGACGTGGCGCTGCGTGCGGTCCTCAAGAACCTTCGTCCCGAAGAGAGAAAGGCCGTCCTCCGACTCGGCACTTCGCTGGACCCGGTGGTGCGGGAGGTCACGCTCGGCGGGAAGATGGCGGCGCAGAACGGGCCACTCGCCCGTTCCATCGCCAAGGCCCAGGCCCGGCTGCTGCAAATCCGGGAACTGCTCCAGAACCGCGGCATGTCCCAGGACCGGATGCACGCACTCTACGCCGAGGCGCAGACCTGCCAGAAGCAGGTCGAGGAGTTCAACCGGCAGACAGCCCAGGCAGCGCCGGGGCTGTCCAGCGGCGTCCTCGTGACCGGCTGCACGCTCGCCAAGATGGTCCTCGACGCCGGCCTGCGGCAAGAGCCGTTCGACGTGGTGGTGCTGGACGAGGCGTCGATGGCGTCGATGCTCTATGCCCTCGCCGCATCGTTCCTGGCCTCTGCTCACCTGGTTTATGCCGGCGACCCGAAGCAGCTTCCGCCCATCGTCCAGGCGAATGGCAGCAACGCCGCCCGCTGGTTCGGTCAGAACGTCTACGACTGGTTCGGGGTGGCCGTCGGGGAGGACGTGCAGGCGACCCGCCTGTGCCTGCTGCGGACGCAGTACCGCATGACGGACCAGATCGGCGGCGTCGTCAGTCGCCTCAGTTACGGCGACCTGCTGCGGCACGGACGGGCGGCGAGTGGGCCGAAGGTCGAATTCATTGATATCGACGGCGAGTGGCAGACGAGGAACTATTCCGTCGAAGAAGGGTCGTACTACCACCTGGCGGCGGTCCCGCTGCTGCACGCCCTCTCGCCGAGCCTGGCGCTCGACGAGTTACTGCTCCTGTCGCCGTTCCGTCCGCAGCGGTCGCTCCTGGCTGCACTCGCCTTTGACCTCCGGGAATCGGCGGCTCGGCGCAAAACCTCGGCCAGCACGATCCACCGGGCGCAGGGGTCGGAGGCCAAGGCGGTCGTCGTGGACCTGACGACGCACTCCCCTCAGCAGCTTGCCGCCTTCTTCCGGGACAAGCACTGCGAGCGCCTGTTCAACGTCGCCATCAGCCGGGCCAGGGATCAGCTTCTCATCCTCGGCAGTAAGGCCATGCTGCAGGAGTTGGCCTGCACAATGCCGTTTTGGGGTCGGGTGCTTGCCGAGTTCGGCCAGGGGATCACCGAGCGCCCGTGCGCCAGCGTGCTGTCCACACTGACCTTGTTCGACAGCCTCGAAGCGGTGCCACTTTCCGGGAGCGCCACCCTGCCGGCCATTTACTCACACCGCTCTGAGTTAGGCGACTTCAAGGCCGGGTTGCAGCGGCTCGAGGGCATCGAGGCGAGCCGAAAACTGCTCGTCCTTCCCTGGAAGCCCAAGGGCGTCAGCGCCGGCAACCACATCGTCCGCCAGGACGAGCGAACGAACTGCCCGGCGGTTTTCATCGCTGGTGGGACGGTGTGCCTACCCTACCAGGGGAAGTGGCTCGCCGTCCACTCGCCGAACGTGAGCAGGGTGGTCTGGCGGGTTGGGTTCTCGCACTTGGCCGATGATGAAGTGGACCCGGCTCAGGCGAAGCGGTTCTTCTGTCCCGAATGCTGCAACGGCGATCTTGTCATGAAGCAATACCGTGGGGAGGGTTGGTTCCTTGTCTGCACGAACGGCCAGCACTACACCTGTCCCTATCGGAAGCGGCTTTCGATTGAAGATGCTAAGCTCAAGGTTAGGCTCGGCAACATGACTTGTCCGAAAAAGCATCCACTAACCGCGCGGCAAAGCGGCAGGAGGTTCTTCCTGGGATGCGAAAACTACCCGTTTTGTGATTACACGGAGTCTTTGGCGATCCTGGAGGGAACCTGAAGTGGGTCGGGCCGAACCGAACGCTGAAGCTGACCGGGGCCGCCGGCTCGGTTCTGCGCTGCATGAAGGTGTTGCTGGCGGCCGCCGCTGCTAAGCGGGGGCGTTCAGCTGTGTCGCGATTCCCGGTCACGGGCGACGCGGCCGAACTCTCCACTGGAGCGGACGCGCCCGGCAGCGCGTGGGTAGGCTCCGTCCTTCCAGGCGCGCCGCTCCGTTCCGCGTTCGGCAGCGGGAGTTTCTGTCTCACCGAGGATCCGAAATGCGAGTCGCTCAAGGCGGTACAAAGATGTACTGCCCACACTGTGGGCATGTCCGAGTCTGTGAAGCTATCTCGACAACACAACTTGGCAAGCCATCAGGGCAACGTTGGTACAGGAAGGGGCACGAAGATCTTCAATGGTTCCGCCGTGGCCGTCGCTGTCAAACCTGCCGAAAGGCATTCATCACAGCCGAGGTTGATGAAGATTTCCTTGACGAACTCGTGGAACTGCGAACGGTACTGGCGCAGATCAAGGCTAATGCCGAAGCCTATGTGAAAGAGTCGAAGGCCGCCTCTGAGGCGCTGAGCAGGCTGACGGCTTCGCTTGGGGTGTTACGAGCTCTGAAGATTTACGGGGATGCTCCTAACCCCTTCGAGATGTCCATTGCGGAGCTCGAGCTTTCTGTTCGTGCTACCAATTGCCTTGAGTCAGAAGGGATTACTACTGTAAGCGATCTGTGTAATCACTCACCCGACGATTTGTTAGAGATTCGCAACTTCGGCGAGACTGCGCTCGCTGAGGTCCGCAATAAGCTTGCGGAGCACGGTTTACGACTTCGGGGCGAATGAAGCACATTCTGTCATGGATTCACAGCTGAACCCGGCGCTACACCCCCGGGGCCGCACCTCGCGCTTCCGCGGGTCGTAATCTCCAAAGCGGCCCCGGCGGGTGAACTTTCTGTTCGGCGGCGGGGGGAGACCGGATGGGAGTGGCGGAAGACATCATCGCTGCCCGCATCTACGGCACGGTCCGCTGCGGGCTGTCGTCGCGGGCCTCGCCCACCATCCCCGAGTCGGCCCGCGAGTTCGGGCTGCGGGACGAGGCCGGGTGCTACAAGGAGATCGACGAGGAGGCGGCTCGCCGGCTGCTCCGGCTGGTGCTGCACCGGGACATGGCGTACAACGTCGAGATCATGCCCGAGGTCCGCGCCGCGGAGTTGGCCGATGCGTTCCTGGCGCAGTTCGGCCCGGGCACCCGGTTCTTCTCCAACGGCACTTGGCACCTGCCGGCGGTCGTCCGGCCGGATGGGGGCGTGATCGGGCCGAGTTGGGACCCGGTGACCTCCGCCACGTTCGACACCGGCGTGCTGGCTATCGGACCGGAGTGGTCTGGGTGTCTGTGGGTCGAGGACGAGGACTGAGGCCGAACCCATCCGCTGCAGCAGACCGGCGGCCGCGAGCCTAGTCCTTCGCGAGTTCACGGCTCACAGCGCGGCCGCCGCTGCTAAGTGGGGGCGTTCAGCCGCGTCGCGATTCCTGGTCACGGGCGAGGCGACGCGGCCGAACTCTCCGCGGGAGCGGACGCGCCCGGCAGCGCGTGGGCGGACTCAGTCCTTTCAGGCGCGCCGCTCCGCGTTCGGCACTCTGAAAGCTTCTGTCCCGACATCCGGCTACGTTGGCAGTGGAGGACCAGTGCAATGCGGGGAGAGCGCGAGGTCCTGAGTACGATGGCGCTGGCGCAGCGGCTGTACCGCGCTTCGAGAACCGAGAATGGTGGTCCGCGTGCAGCTTGGG
>DATLYH010000251.1:0-7856 GCA_035575035.1 Gemmataceae bacterium | reverse complement strand
GGGGTGAGGGGGCTACGCCTGGTCATCTGCCATCTGGGCAATGGTTGCTCGGCGTCGGCGGTGCGCGACGGGGTGTGCGTGGACACGTCGATGGGCTTCACGCCGCTGGAAGGGTTGATGATGGGCACGCGCAGCGGCTCGGTCGATCCGGGCTTGTTGCTGCACGTGCTGCGGCGCAAGGGATTGACGCCCGAGCAGCTCGATGACGTACTCAACCACCAGTCGGGGCTTCTGGGCGTCTCCGGCGTCGCCTCGGATATGCGGCAGGTACTGGCAGCGGCCCGGTCGGGCCACGCACAAGCCCGGCTGGCGCTGGATATTTACGCGCACCGCATCCGTCAGATGATCGGCGCCCTGGCAGTGACCTTGGGCGGCGTGGACGGATTGGTGTTCACGGCCGGCGTGGGCGAGAACGCGGTGGAGGTGCGGGCGGCCGCCTGCGCCGGGCTGGATTGCTTGGGGCTGGAGTTGGACCCGGCGGCCAACGCTGTCTGCCGGCCCGATGCCGATGTAGCCACGCCGACCTCGCCCGGCCGAATCCTGGTGATCGCCACCCGCGAGGACTTGATGATCGCGCGCGAGACAGTGCGGCTGGCCGGCCGGCAGTCGTGACGAGTCCCGGGAATGCCGTTCCATGAGTGCGCGGGCAGCCGGCCGATGGAAACCGGATGCATCGGGAATTGAGCCGGAAGCGCCAGTGAAGACGACGGCTCCCTTGCGGGGGCGTTGCCGGCGCCAATTCCAGGGGCAGGCAGCCATTGAGGACCATCAAAACCGGTTCAGCTCCGTACAGGACGATGCTGGCACTCACCCCGAAGCGGCAGGCAATGGTACGGGCCGACTTCCCCCTAACGGACAGCAGTTACCCTCTGTTAACGACATTCGGAGCATCGAAGAGGCCTGGCATCTACCCGCCGTTCAATGCCCTTGCCGGATAGGCAAACCCCCGCTAAATGCACCGCAGGCGCTGGCTGCACTGGGCCATGATCTGGGCGGCCACCTGATTGATGTTGTATCCTCCCGGCAACCGAACCAACGGCTTGCCGTGCCGGTCGCAGAATTCCTTCACATCGCCGAAGGAATGGCTGGACCAGCGGATTGCCAATACGACCAGGGCCACTTCGGGCCGGGCGATGTACGGCTCAAAGCCGTCGATCGATTGGTGCTCCCGCGTCTCGATCCAGATAAGCTCCCGCAGGCCGAGGCCGCGCCGTAGCGCTTCGCAGGCTGCCGGGCGCCGTTCCCCGCCGATCAAGACTATCGACCGCCCTTCCAACAGGCGGGCGGCCTCGCGGACGACCGGGGCCGGTTCCTCGATAACCGTAGGCGACTCTGGTGTCGGGCAGGCGGCCAGGAAGCGGTCGATCTCCCGCAGGACCAGCTGAAACCCCCGCGGCAGGTCGCCCAGCTCCGGCATCTCCTCGATCACCGGCAATAGCAGCTCCCGGATCTGCGTATTGCTCGGCGGCACGCCGCTGCTGATCAACTCGTCCACCGTCGCGGCCAGGGCGCGCCAGTTCTCGATGGCGTTTTCCGGCTCGCTTTCGACCAGCGATACCTTGTGCCGCAGCTTGCCGAAGAGTTTCTTGCGCACCCGCGTCTTCTTCTGGATTTCCCGCAGCCGTGCATCGACAGCATCGATCCGGGCAAGCAGGTCGGCCCAGCGGGTCGGATCGGCCGGGTCGTCAGTCCGCATGTGCCGCGGGATGAAGACCTGGTTCTCGTTCGCGGTGATCCGGAGCCAGTTGAAGACTCGGGTCTGGTCGGGATCAGTCTGGTCGTCCATCCGAAGGACAGCGGTCCGGAGGGCGGATTGGGCTTCTGCCAGCAGATCGAGGGACTGGCCGAACTCTTCCGGCAGAGGGTCCGGGGAATCGAGAAGGCCTCGGACCAGGGCTAGGCCCTCGGCGACGGCTTCGAAGCACCCAGCCACGGTGAGATACCAGGACGGGTCGGCCGGCGATGGCCCGCTGGGATGACACATCCAGAGGAAGCAATCGGGCAGCTCTTTGGCGCGGGCGATGAGTTCCCGGTCTTTCGGCTCGATCTCGGTCCGGAAATCGGCCCCCTCGGCCAGCCGGCGGCGGCGCATCGCGGCCCAGCGCGCGGCTTCGGCCTTCAGCCGGCACCGGGCCTCGATGATGGGCAGATCGGCTTGGACGGGCGGCGTCCACCGCGCAGCCCAGACGCGCGGTGATTCGGCCTGGGGCGGCGTCACTGGCTCGGGGACCACGGGGCCCTCCCGCCGGGGCAGGCTGGGAGGAACCGGCGGGGGAGGCGGGGATTCGGCCAGGACGGCAGGGAGGACCGGGGCGGTCGTCGCATCCCCCGTGGCCGCCGGGCCGGACCGGTCAGGGTCCACGCGGGTTACCGTCAAGATCGCCTCTGCCAACCGGCGCAGCTCATCGCGTAGCTGCGGGTCCTGACGGGCAAGCCCTACAATCCGCTCCACCAGACCGCTCAGGGTGCTCGTCAGCTCGGTTGTCATCAGCCGTCCCTCATTGCCGACCAAGGTAGTTCCTGGTTGCTATTCTATTACAGGGCGAGAATGCGAACGTCCGCAGCCGGCCGCGCATCGCGGCGAAATGGTTGACGCGAAGCCAGCTGTGCAGTAGCGTCGGAATACGCTGGCAAGGAGGGACAATCATGAGAAGATCACTGACAGCACTCGTCCTGGGCCTGGGGTTGGCGGCAGCGGGGTTGACCGGTTTTGCCGGCGGCGCCAATCAGGGAGATAAGAAAGTGGACCGGCGTGTCTTCGAGCTGCGGACCTACCATGCTGCCCCTGGCAAGATGGAGGCGCTGCACGCCCGCTTCCGCAACCACACCTGCCGGCTGTTGCAGAAGCACGGCATGACCCTGGTCGGCTTCTGGGTGCCGGCCGACCCCACGCAGGCAGAGCAGAAACTGATCTATGTCCTGGCCTTCCCCAGCCGCGAGGCGGCGGAAAAGAGCTGGAAGGCATTCCGCGACGATCCAGAATGGAAGGCCGCCAAGGCCGCCTCCGAAAAGGATGGCGTCCTTGTCGAGAAGGTGGAATCGGTCTTCCTGAACCCCACCGACTATTCGCCGCTCCGATAGACTGCCCTCTCATTCCTTCCCCTCTTTCCTGGAGGGGGAGAGGGGTGGGGGTGAGGGGAGAATTACTCAAGGGGAATCCATCATGACGCGCATCGGGTTGGCGGCCGCGGCGCTCTTGCTGGCGACGGCGGCAGCCCAGGCCAAGCTGGAAATCCTCGACATCCAGGCTGCCTACGGGGCGCTGGGGCCGGAACGCAAATCGCTCGACGTCTATCCCAGCGACGAGATCTTTTTCCGCTTCACGGTCCGTGGGGCCACGCTCGATGCCGACGGCCGGGTGGACGCCCTCATCGCCATGAAGCTGACCAACGCCCAGGGAGACGTCTTGCTGCACCAGGAGAACCCGCTGCGGGTCAACCTGAGCCTGGGGGGCGATTCTTTCCCGGCGAACGCCCGCCTCGCCCTAGGAGAGCGACCCACCCCCGGCGAGTATATCCTTACCATCACCATCACTGATAAACGGTCTTCGGAGAAGGCCTCGTTCCAGCGGACGATCACCTGCAAGCCGTCCGAGTTCGTCCTGGTCGCCCCGGAGTTTTCCTACGACCCGGAGGGGAAGCTGCCGGCCCCGGGCCGCGGCGTGGTCGGTCAGCTACTCTACTTCCGACTGCGGGCCATCGGCATCGACCGCACCCAGGAGAAAATCGACACCGCCATGAGTGTCCAGGTGCTTGACGCCGCGGGCAAAGAGGTGCTCCCCCGGCCGATCACCGCCGAGGTCAAGAACGACGACGCCCAGGTAGTCCGGAAGGTGACTGCAGTCACCTACCGCGCCCAGCTGCTGTTAAATCGGCCGGGCGACTTCACGATCCGGGTCAGCATCACCGACCGTATCGCCCAGAAGACCGCCCACTTTGAGGCGCCGCTTCATGTCAGCGGCTGGTGAACGCCTCTTGCCGCCGGGCCCGAGGCGTTACGGCGTGGTCACTTCCAGGTCGATGGTCTGCGGGCCGCCGGCTTTGACCTCTTTGCGCAACGGCGTGCTGCTGGAGTCGTAGTAACGGGCAGGCACCCGCGGGGGCTTGAGCTTGTAGCTGTCCGGCAGCCGCCCGGGGGGCAGGTTCTCATACGGCGCCAGGTCATGGATCAGCACGCGGTGCTTGCCGACCACCACCCCGGGGCGCTGATCAGCATAAAACAGCCTGTAGCGACCGTCCTTATCGGTTATCCCCGAGGAGGTCGGTCCCTCGGTCCCCTGTTCCGGGTCAGGCATGAATTCCACCCGGACGTTGGCCAACGGCTTGCCGTTGAGGCGGGCTGTGCCTTCGACCTCCGCGAATTCGGGGCCCCGGGCACAACCAGCCGCCGTCAGAGCGCCCAGGAGAGCGAAGCCTGTCAGTACTCGCCAGGCACGGTTGACCATAATCTTCAACCCCCTTGGGATACAAACCGAGTGCCGGTTCCTCCGGGGAAGGCTCAGTAGCTGGGGACTGGATTGCCACTGGCGCGAGTGCTCAGCTCCTGGAGCGTGATCAGCGGGATGCTCTCCGCCAGGAAGCGCACCGAGCCGTCGGCGAAAGCAAAGTTCGCGCCGCCCGGGTGCTTGCTGCCGAAGGCATTGATGCGCAGGTGCTGTAGCTCCACCTTTGCCGCGCCATCGGGCATGGTGATGTAGCTGGCAGGAAGCTGATAGTTGATGGGTACCGGCGTACCGCGCAGCACATCGCCGGGCGCTCGGAAGCCCCACCAGGCCCAGGCAAAGAGGAATAGCTGACGAGTGGTGGTCTGCTCCCCAGCCAGGTCTTGATGGTAGGCCTCGCCGAAGAGCAAGGTCTCGCTGGTGCCGTCGGTGATATCCATAAAACGGATGCCACTGTACTCGTGGAAGACGCCATCCTTGGACTGGACACTGTTATGGTAGGCGCGGGTCCCGGCGTTGCCCTTATAGCTGGTGAGGCCATATTGCCTCGTGGTGCTGCTAAACGAATCAACCGGGCGGTTCATCAGGTAGTCGGAAGGACAGAGCAGCATCTTGATGGCCTGGGTGCCGGGCCGTGGCGGCTGTCCCGGGACAATATCGAAGTTCCAGTTGTGGTCCGTGAAGTTCCACTGCCGATACAAGTTGTCCTGCTCGAAGTAAGGAAGCAGCTCCACCAACAGGTTTGTCTCACGGCCCGGGTCGGCCGGATTGTTCCGGTTCTGGAACCCCACGGGGAACCGCTGGTAGGCATTGTGAAAGTTGTGGGCAGCGATGGCCAGCTGCCGGAGGTTGTTGGCGCACTGCGTCTTGTTGGCGGCCTCGCGCACCTTCTGGACGGCCGGCAACAGCAGCGCGATCAGGACGGCGATGATGGCAATAACAACCAGCAACTCGATCAGCGTGAAGCCGGACCGCCGGCGAGGAGTAGCCGTTTGGCGCATGGCTCTAACCCTCCACTCAGGTGAAATGAGGAAAACCACAACCGCGAACGATCTCCGCGAGAAGAGAAAGGTCCCACCGCTCCTTTTAGACCCGCCCGACCGGGGTGTCAAGGAAAAACCGGCGGCGGGTAAGGTACAACGAGCCCGGAGCGTCAGCGACGGGTGATGTTCCTCCGAGCCCGAAGCGTCAGCGACGGGTTGATGGCGCGTCCGCGACGGGTCAAGGGGACCGGGTGAGTTCCCAGCGCAGGCGGCGTTAATAGGCGCCGGCGGGCGGGTCCCAGCCGAGGTCGCGGAGGGCCTGCGGTCTTCACCGCCGCTTGCCGGATCGCCGCCACTTCCGCCGCCACCGCCCGCCCGTCCGCCGGCCGGTCCGCCTGGTCCCGGGCCAGACACCGCTTGCATAGCTCGATCAACTCCGGCTCCGCCCTAGATGCATCCAGCTGGCCAAAGGCGTCAGCCCTCTCCCAGCGCACCGCCTGCAACCGTACCGCGTTGCCTCCTTGCCACGATAGGGCGGCCGGCCGGTCAGAATCTGATACAAAATCGCCCCCAGGTCAACCACGTCGCTTCTGGCATCGAGCTTGCGAATCTCCCCCGGTCTGCTCCGGCGGCATGCACGCCAGCGTGCCCAGCACGCTCCCCGTCTGCGTCGCTGCGTCCCCCCACGAAGGGGTGTCGATCCCCGTGACTAGGGCGTCACCCCTGCCCGTGAGGGCGGGGCTCTTCGAAGGTTTCAGACGGTCCCCGGCGGCCAGTACAGAGCCGGTCGGCCGCGGCGAGTAAGCAGGGGAGAGGGGTATGGAGTCGGGCGAGGACATGGGATTAGCTCCCTCGAGGCAGCAGCCGGGACCAACCGCCCGCATCCCACCCCGGTTCCCCGTCCCCCCGCAAGCAAAAAGCGGGTCGGGGGTGCATCGACCGCGGGGAAAGGGTAGGCGTCGCAATAGTTGATGGGACGCCTGATCTCGTGCATTGCCGGCTCCAGAAAGCGTCCCACTGCCCTTTCTCGCTCCGGTAAAGCACACGCACCTGGCAGACGGCATGTACCCCGTCTTCTCCCCAGCGCAAGAAGTAGGCGCGCGGGCAGGGGATGCGGCCTAACAGGCTCACTCAGTGGCGTTCGGGCGGAAGCTGTTGGTTGGGGCTCGGCCTTTTGTTCGGGGGTGAGGGGGAAGACAGGGGGCCTCCGTGACGAAGGGGGGATTTTCCTCGGACGCATCCGTCTGCCCGCTTGTGTACCAATCATCCACCCACTTTCGAGACGCCTACTCACGGCGTAGGCCGACTGCTTTTTGAAATTGAAGGGGAGCGCGGAAGCCGGTAGAGTACACAGCCGGGGCCGGCCGGCCCTCGGTTTCTCGCCCTCGCACGCAGGCAAGGGGCGCCACCATGCATGCCATCCACCGACTCGCACACACGCATCAACATGCTTTCACCCATTTCAACCCGCTTGACCGCGAGGGGCTGGTGCTCCTCAGCCGACGCAACATGCTCAAGGCGGGTCTGGCGGGCATCGCCGGGCTGACCGTGCCGGCCCTGCTCCGCAGCCGGGCCGAGGCGGCCGCCGCGGGCCGGTCGATCAAGGGTCACAAGAGCGTCATCCTCCTTTGGATGACGGGCGGCCCCAGCCACATCGACACCTGGGACCCCAAGCCTGACCGTCCGCTCGAAAATCGCGGCCCCTTCGGCGTCACGCGCACCAAGCTGCCCGGCGTCGTCATCTGCGAGCACTTGCCGAAGATGGCCGCCATGCTCGATCGCTTCACCCTGATCCGCTCGGTGGATGCCCGCCACAGCAACCACGAGCCGAACACCGTCTTCCAGACCGCCAACCTGGAGGCCGAGCCGCGTACCAACCCGAACGCCCGGATGTACCCGGCCATCGGCTCGGTGGTGGCCAAGTTCCGCGGGCCGAACCATCCGGCCATGCCTCCCTATGTCGCCTTCATGCGCTCCCCCACGCACATCGCCTTTGGCGGCTACCTGGGCCGGCAGTATGATCCCTTCCCCGGCAACCACGCGGCCCGGCTGCCCATTTATTCGGTGATCGGCGAGGACACCGGTCAGATGACCCAGGCCAACCTCTTCAGCCTGCCGCAGGGGCTGACCTACGAACGCATCCAGGAGCGGCAGGAGTTGGTCCGGGCGTTCGACGGCCTACGCCGCGAGCTGGACCATACCGGCCAGGCCGAGGCGATGGACCGCTACGGCCAGCAGGCGGTCGAGCTGCTCGTCGGCCGGCGGGCGCAGGAAGCGTTCGACCTGTCGCGTGAGCCGGAGACGGTGCGCCAACGCTACGGCAAGCACCTGTGGTGTCAGCAGGCGCTGTTGGCCCGGCGGCTGGTCGAGGCGGGGACGGCGTTCGTGACCATCGACCTGAGCTACCACCCGGCTTCCGGCACCTGGGACAC
>DATLYH010000250.1:0-8639 GCA_035575035.1 Gemmataceae bacterium | reverse complement strand
CGGCGTCAGCCGGCCGGTGATTCGGACCGGCCAGCTGACGCTGGCCGCTCGCCTCAAATCTCCTCACCGCGCAGGCGGGCCACCTCGAAGCAGTCCTTGTCGCCGCGGCCCGAGAAGCAGATGACCACCACGTCCTCGCGGGCCCGGCGCTTGGCCAGGCGCATCGCCTCGACCACGGCGTGGGCCGTCTCCAGGGCCGGCAGGATGCCCTCCAACCGGGCGCACAGATCGAAGCCGGCCAACGCTTCCTCATCCGGGACGCTGGTGTACTTCACCCGGCCGCTGTCCTTCCAGTAACTGTGCTCCGGCCCAACACCGGGATAGTCGAGGCCGGCCGAAACCGAGTGGACCGCCATCGTCTGGCCATCCTCATCCTGCAAGACATAACTGTAACTGCCGTGCAGCACGCCGGGCCGGCCGTGGCCCAGGGTGGCGGCGTGCTCGCCGGGCGCCGGGCCGCGGCCGCCCGCCTCAACGCCGACCAGCTCCACCCCCGGATCACCGATGAACGGGTGGAACATCCCGGCCGAGTTGCTGCCGCCGCCGACGCAGGCGACCACCACATCGGGCAGCCGGCCGATCTGCTCCAGGCATTGCTGCCTCGTCTCCCGGCCGATGACCGCCTGGAAGTCGCGGACCATCAGCGGGAAAGGGTGCGGGCCAACCACGCTGCCGATGATGTAATGGGTGTTCTCGACGGTGGCCATCCAGTCGCGCAGCGCCTCGTTGATGGCGTCGCGGAGGGTGCGGCTGCCGCTTTTGACCGGCACGACGGAAGCACCGAGGGCCTTCATCTTGAAGACATTGAGCCGCTGGCGGCGCACGTCCTCCTCGCCCATGTAGACAGTGCATTGCAGGCCGAACAGAGCGGCGGCGGTGGCGGTGGCGACGCCATGCTGGCCGGCCCCGGTCTCGGCGATGACCCGCGGCTTGCCCATGCGCCGGGTCAGGAGGGCCTGGCCGATGCAGTTGTTGATCTTGTGGGCGCCGGTGTGGTTGAGGTCCTCGCGCTTCAGATAGATGCGGGCGCCGCCGGCCTCCTTGGTCAAGCGCTCGGCGAAGTACAGCGGCGACGGCCGGCCGACATACTGCCGGAGGTAATAATCAAACTGCTCCTGAAAGTGGGGGTCCTCGCGGGCCTGCTCGTACTGAGCCGCGAGCTGCCAGAGCGCGTGCATCAGCGTTTCCGGCACGTACCGGCCGCCGTAGGGGCCAAACCGGCCGTGGACGTCGGGGACGGGACTTATCACGCCGGACATGGGAATCTCATCGGCAAGGGTCGGGGGGCGAAACTTTAACCTAGGCGGTCAGGGGAACGGGGTCAAGCCTGCTTTGGCCGCTGGCGGCGGGCCCAACCGATGTGGTGCCGTATCGGAGAGAGCCTTATAATTCGAGGCGAGAGTGTCACCCGAGGCCCCGCGAACTGTCGAAGATGCCTGAACTGCCGGAAGTCGAAACCGTGGTCCGGGACCTGCGCCCTCACCTGGAAGGCCGACGCATCAGCGCCGTCAAGGCGAGCAGTAAGCGTCTGCGCCGGCCGTGGTCGGCAAAGTGGGGAAGGTGCTTGGTCGGACGCCGGATCGAATATGTGTCGCGCTGGGGCAAATGGATCATTCTCGGGCTGAATGATCGCGGGCTGGATGAGGGCTGCGCCCTTGCGATCCACCTGGGGATGTCCGGCCAACTCATGCTCAGGCCGGCCGGCGAGCCCTGGGCTTCCCATACGCACCTCGTCCTCCCTCTGGACGATGGCAGGGAGCTGCGCTTCCGGGACATTCGCCGCTTCGGCGGTGCGGTACTGCTTGACCGCGACGACCTGGTGGCGGGGATCAGACCTCACGGGCTGGGTCCGGATCCATCGGTCCGCATCGACCTAGGCTACTGGCGGAAGTGCCTGGCTGCGACGCGCCGCTGCTTGAAGGCCGTGCTGCTCGACCAGCGGATCATTGCCGGCGTGGGCAACATCTACGCCGATGAAGCGCTCTTCGAAGCCGGCCTGCATCCTGCCCGACTCGGCTGCGACCTCACCCCTGAAGAGGCCGCCTGCCTCCGCCGGGCAATCCCCACAGTGTTGAAGCGGGCAATCAAAAAGCGCGGCTCCAGCATCCGCAACTACGTCAGCGGCTCGGGGGTGAAGGGCGAGTACCAGAATGAGTTCCGCGTCTACGGCCGTACCGGTGAGCCATGCTTGCGCTGCCGAACCCCCATTGCCCGTATCCGCCTGGCCGGCCGTTCGACGCATTTTTGTCCTCAGTGTCAACCCCCGACCGGCGGCGGCGCGTCGCGGAATGCGGTGAGGAAGCGTGCGGCGGCCCGTCGCCGCTAACCAGGTGGGGATGAGGTATGTCCTACCGCGCCTTCAAACGCCTGCTCGGCGAGACCAGCCTGGAGCGCAAGTGCCGCTTCCTGTTCGGCGGCTTCATCCTCTTGCTAATCACCGTCAGCTTCTGGCTGTATGCCCGCCAGACCGAGCACCTGGCCTACGACCAGATCACCACTACCTGCCGGCTGCTGGTCAATCCGATCGTGGCCCGCCACCACATGCCCAAGGACGACGACCAGCGCAGGCGGGCCCTGGAGGACTTCCGCATCCACTGGGAGGAGCACTGGCCGGCCGCCTTGCGCCAGTACACCTACTGCTTCATCAAGCCCGACGCCACCAACCCGCAACATCGGCCGGCCGATGCCTACGACTCCGAGCAGCTCCGCGAGTTCCTCGCCAACCCGGATCGGGTCGAGGACACCCAGCTGCTGCTGGCTCAGGGGGTCAACCATTACTACGGCGCCATCCGGGCCAGCAAATCGTGCCTGGCTTGCCACCATTCCGAGACCGGCGAGGCCCTGGCGGAAAATGATCTCATTGCCGTTGTCAAGATCAGCGTACCCACCGCCGCCATCGATGACGGCGTTCAGCGCAACCGGGCCTTCCTGATCTCCACCGCCCTGGTTACCGCCCTGTTCATCATGACCGGCAGCTACATCATTGTCCGCTACGTCATCGTCAAGCCGGTCAAACACCTCAAGGAGGTTTCCGACGCCATCTCCGCCGGCGAGCTGAACGTCCGCAGCGAGATCCAGACCGGCGACGAGTTCGAGGACCTCAGCCACGCCTTCAACCGCATGCTCCGCAACCTGGTCAGCATGCAGGATCGCCTGCGCAAGGTGAACGCCGACCTCGACCGCAAGTTGGACGAGTTGGCCCAGGCCAACATGGCGCTGTACGAGTCGAACCGACTCAAGAGCGACTTTTTGGCCACCATGAGCCACGAGCTGCGCACCCCGCTGAACAGCATCCTTGGCTTCAGCGAGGTACTGCTGTCGAGCAACGGCCTGAGCGAGAAGCAGCAGCACTGGGTGCGCAACATCCAGTCGAGCGGCAAGAGCCTGTTGAACCTGATCAACAACATCCTTGACCTGGCCAAGATCGAGGCGGGCAAGATGCAGCTGCGGCTGTCGGAGTTCAGTATCTACGATGTCTGCGAAGGGCTGCTGACCATGTTCCGGCCGCTGGCCGAGAAGAAGAACATCGACCTGCGCGGCCAGCTGGAGCCAGGGGTGCCGGTGCTGCGTCAGGACCTGGTCAAGCTGCAACAAATCCTGTCTAACCTGCTGTCCAATGCCATCAAGTTCACGCCGGAGGGGGGCCGGGTCGTGCTCCGGGCCGAGGCGGGACCGATGCACGTAGTGTTGACGGTCAGCGACACAGGGGTCGGCATCGCGCCGGAGGAGCAGGAACTGGTTTTCGAGAAATTCCGCCAGGGGGGCAAGCCGCTGACGCGCGAACATGCCGGCACCGGACTGGGGCTGTCGATTGTGCGCGAGCTGGCCAAGCTACTGGGGGGCGAGGTGGCGCTGCAAAGCGAACTGGGTCGCGGCAGCACTTTCACGGTGCGGCTGCCGCTGCAACTCAGCGAGGAACCGCGGCTGGAGTTCGACCTGGCCAACGAGGGGATCGACCTGTCCAAGGCGCAGCGCGTGGACGTACGGCTTTACGGCGGGACGGCGGCGACGCCGACGCGGATAGAGGCGCCGGCCGAGACGCGCCTCGACCTGTCCCCCCCTGCCGCCCCGGCACCGGACGAGCCGGCCCAGTGGCCGCCTCCAGAATCCGGCTAAACGAAAAAGGGGCGCCGGCACGTCGAGCACCGGCGCCCCTGTCATTTCGGGTCGTGGACTACTTCTGGGCTACCTGCTGTTCCAGGGCCATGTTATAGGCGGTGAGGGCTTGGTGGAGCGCCCGATAAGCCGCCTCGGTCCCCTGCGTAGCCGGGGCGAAGCGCAGCCCGGCCATGTTCTTGACCAACTCGCCAACGGTCTTCCCTCGCGCCCCCCACTTGCCGCTGAAGTAGTTCTGCACCCCCGGCTGCTCCAGGGCCGTCAGGGCGTCCTCCAGCTGGCTGAGGTAGCGGCGGGCCTCCACGTACTGGGTTGGGGTCAGCTCCCGGATGTTCTCGTTCAGCTTGCGACCCAGGGCGTTGACATCGGCCCGCATCTGCTCCAGGATCTTCGGGTTGACCTGGCCGTTGAATTCCACTTGCTTGACTGCCTCGGGGGCGAACTGATCGAGTCGTTTCCGCTCCTCGTCGAAGGTCGGCCCTTGCAGCGGCAGCGGCCAACTCAGCCGCCCGCCGCTGGTCCGCAACAAGCCGATGTTGCCCCGCTCGCCGTTGGTGACATTGATCTGTTTGAGAAGGTCCTCGTCGAGCGGCATGGTCGGGCCGGTCGCCCCCTTGCGCTCCAGCTCCTGGATATTGACCAGGATGCGGTTGAGCGACTCGCCGGAGAGGATTTCGGTCAGCGGCGGGTCGTTCAGGGCGCGATGGGTGGCGAATTTGCGCTCGATGTCGCGCGGGTCGGGGACGTTGGCCAGCAGGTTGCGCTCGTACTGCCACTCCTCAAGGATGCGGCGGTGGGTGTCAATCCGCATCTGCCGGTACTGCTCGCGGAGCAGGTCGGTCTGGGCCCGCGTGCTCATGAACTGGGCTTGTGCCGAGATCACCTGGGCGGCGCCGGTCAGATAGCCGGAGAACGGGTCGTTCATGTAGTAAGGGTAGCCCCAAGGAAAATAGGGGTTGGTGTAGTAGCCCGGGACATAGCCCGGCGAAGCAGCGTAGGGGTTGGAATAGAGCGTGGCGCCGCCGAGGCCGCCGATGTAGCCGAAGCTTGAGAGCGTCGCCGTGGGGAACGGCGGGGTGACAAACGGCGTGGGGGCTGGGGGAGCGGCGAGCGGCATGTTCGAGGGGATCCGGAAAAAGGGATTGACGGCGCCTGGAGCGTTGGACTGTACCTGAGCATCGGCCGGGGGGACCCCCACGGCAAGCACGCCTACGGCGGCCAGAACTGTCACGCCGAGCCGTTTCACCAGGGTCAACATGATATGTCTCCGAGGAACCAGGTGTAGGATGGACCGATCGAGCGGCGGCCGCAATCAAGTGAACGCCGATCGCAAAGAATTACCATTCCCTCTCCTTTTGCTCATCGTAGCGGGGGGGCCGTGCCGTTGCAAGTTATTAAGGCTGCGGCGCCCGCCGATTTCGTCGCCGTCGGCCCCGTCCTTCGGAACTGCCGCGCGAAGGGAATGACAAAGATGTCTGGACGGAGGCTGACCGCCGGGCTATATCCTCCCCTCTCATCGTGCGGGGAGGAGGAGGTCATGGTCCGTCGCATCGTGGCGGTAGGGCTGCTAGCGGCGGCCGGCTGTCTGACCGAGCAGTCGAGCACGCCGCTGGTGTCAGGCAATCCATTTGGCAACGCTCCGATCATCCAACCGCCGAAGCAGATCTCCTGCTCGCCAGCCTCCGAGGAGGCGGCCAAACGGGTGGGGTTTGTCGGGCAGAAGCTCCTACTGGCCAACCCACAGCTGGGCGTCCGGCCGCTGTTCCGCACCATCGGCTCGCCTGATGCGGAGGTCTTCCACATTGGCACCTCTCAGGTCTGTATCACCGAGGGGCTGGTCAAGCAGTGTACCACGGAGGGGCAGCTGGCAGCGGTACTGAGCGTGGAGCTGGGCAAGATGGTGGCGGAGCGCGAGGCGCTGGCCGGACCGCAGGCGCGGGCCCCCGAGCGGGATCCGCCCATCACGCTGCGCGTCGGCAATGATAGTGGCGGCCCCTACGGCGCCCCCGATCTGACCCACCTGGCCGAGTTGGGCAAGTACGAGCAGCAGCGCCGCCGGCCGTCGGCCCTGCCCCCGCCGCCCGACCCGCAGGCACTGGCCCGCACTTGCTTGCTGAAGGCCGGCTACCACGCCGCCGACCTCGACGCCGCCGTCCCCTTGCTGCAAGCGGCCGCAGCTAACAATCGCCTGGAGAAACAGCTCACCAACTCGACCACGCCTGTCCGTCCCTGGACGGCACCTTGACCCCTTCATTTCGCCGGGACGCGGCGCGCTCGCCGCCGGCGCGCGGTAAACCTATAACTAACGGTTCGCAAGTGCCCGGATGTTACAATTGCTCTTCGGAGACCATCGCGCTTGATGAGCCCTTCGGTCCGCCCCGCGCTCTTCCGACAGCCGCCCTCCACGCGCTATCAGGGCAGCAAGCTCAAGCTGCTGCCGTGGCTCGCTGAGCAGCTGGCCCGCCTGGAGTTTCACACCGTCCTTGATGCCTTCGGCGGCACCGGTTCTGTCTCCTATCTGCTCAAGGCCCAGGGCAAGGCGGTCACTTGCAACGATTACCTGCGCTGCAATTACCAGACCGCCACTGCCTTGATCGAGAACCGCCGCGTCCGCCTGTCGGAAGACGATGTTCGCCAGGTCCTCCGCCGCGATCCGGAGACCGCCTACGACGACTTCATCAGCCGGACCTTCCGCGACATCTACTTCACCGCCGCCGAAGATCGCTGGCTCGATACGGTCTGTCAGAACATTCCGCGTCTGCCTGGCCGCTACCGCCGCGCCCTCGCCTACCATGCCCTCTTCCAGGCGTGCCTGATCAAACGGCCGTACAACCTGTTCCACCGCAAGAACCTTTACCTGCGCACCGCCCAGGTGGCCCGGAGCTTCGGCAACAAGGCATCCTGGGACGCGCCGTTCGAGGAGCACTTTCGCCGTTTTGTGGCGGAGGCCAACGCTGCCGTGTTTGATTCGGGCAGCGCCTGCCGGGCGCTCTGCCGCGATGCCCTGGAAGTGCCCGGCAATTACGACTTGGTTTACATCGACCCGCCGTACCTGAACCGCCGGGGCGTGGGGGTCGATTACTTGCAGTTCTATCACTTCCTGGAAGGGATAACCGACTACGCCCGCTGGGGCGAGCGGATCGACTATCGCCGGCCGCATCGCCCGCTGCGAGGGCCACGGTCCCCCTGGTCCGATCCCCGGTGCATCCATGCGGCGTTCGCCCGGCTGTTCGAGCGCTTCGCCGACTCGATCCTCGTCGTCTCTTACCGCAGCGACGGCATCCCTTCCGAGGAGGAGCTGGCCGCCTTGCTTGGCCGGGTCAAGCGGAGCGTGACGCGGGTCAAATACGGGGAGTATCAGTACGCCCTGTCCACCAACACCCACTCCGATGAGGTCTTGCTGATCGGGCAGTGAGGGAGGCGTTCAGACGACGCGGTTTTGTGGCCGGCCTTCGAGGAAGGCGATCACGTTGTCCACCACGCCGGCGTTGAGGATGTCCATTCCTTCCGGCGTCTGATCGGCGTTATGCGGCGACAGCACCACTTGCTCGCAGGTCAGGATCGGGTGGTCGGGCGGCAGCGGCTCAGTGTCGAAAACGTCCAGCCCGGCTCCTTCCAGGTGTCCCGACCGTAAGGCAGCCACCAGCGCAGCGGTGTCCACGATGGCGCCGCGGGCCGTATTGACCAGCAGCGCCCCGGGTTTCATCATACTCAGCTCGCGCTCGCCGATTAGCCCGCGGGTCTGGTCAGTGAGTTTCAGGTGGATGCTGACGGCGTCGGAGCGGCGGAGCAGTTCTTCCAGCGAGACGAACTCCACACCCAGCCGACGGGCGCGTTCCGGCGAGGGATGGAACGTCCAGGCGAGCACCTTCATGCCGATGGCTTGGCCGAGGCGGGCCATCTCTGCGGCAATGCTGCCGGCCCCGAGCAGGCCAAGCGTCTTGCCGCGCAGATAGATGTTGTCGCGGCTGGTCCAGCGCCCCTGCTTCAGCTCATTGGTCTGATACCATGCTCGCCGGGCGACGGCCAGAAGTAAGGCGAGGGCGTGCTCGGCGACGATGGGGGCGGTGCGATCTGGGATGTTGCACACCATGATCCCCAACTCGCGAGCAGCATTCAGGTCGATAGCGTCGGTGCCGATGCCGCAGACGGAGATCATCTTCAGCCGGGGAAGTTGCCGCAGCGCCTCCGCTGGCCACGTCACCGCGCCGCGCGTGTTCAGCAGGCAGACCGCGTCCTGGGCCCGCCGCACTTTTTCCGCCAACGTCGTCGGCCGGTCAGTGTAAAGCACTACCTCGCCGTAGCGTTTCAACCGTTCCAGATGTGGCGTGCCTTGCAGCTGGGGCGGGAAGTCGCCTGGAATCACCAGTTTCACATGCGAGCCGGTCACGGTTCTCCTCACGGTCGCAAGCAGTGTCTTTCGCCCCTCGCCCCCGTCTGCGGGGGAGAGAGGTTGGGGGGAAGAACACTAAGCTGCAAGCGGCTGCCCCCTCACCCCCGACCCCTCTCCCCCGCAGACGGGG
>DATLYH010000249.1:0-37228 GCA_035575035.1 Gemmataceae bacterium | reverse complement strand
GGGCTGGAGTCGGCTGACCTGGCGATCTCCTATGACGGAGAGCGGCTGGAGGCGCTCGAGGTGCGGCGCGGCAGTCTAACCGCCGACTTCGACCTGTTCGCCGTCCACACCGACCCGCAGTCCGCCACGATCCGTGTGGGGCTGGGACGCAGCGCCGGGCCGATCAATGGCCAGGGGCCGGGCAGTGTCATCGAGGTTGTCTTCCGCATTCGGCCCGATGCGCCGCCCGGGGCCGCCATTATCAACCTGCGGCGCGATCTGGCCGCCACGGTGACTCAGCTCAATGAAGGTGGCCTCGTCCTGGTCCCGGCTCCCGATAACGCGGCCGGTGATGCCCTGGACGGAGGCATCATCGTGGCCGGCCCCATACCGCCGACCGTGGAGCGGGTGGTAGTCAAAACCGGCGCGCGGGGCACCCGGCGCCTCACCGTGGTTTTCAGCACGGCGGTCCACTTCCGGGGCAGTCCGGCCGAGGCCTTTCGCCTGCTCGGGCCGCGCGGCCCTGCCCGGCTGCGGGTGCTCACTTCCCTGGATGAAACCGGCACGCGGACAGTGGCCCGGCTACTGTTCCGGGGGCGCGAGATCACCGGCGGGAGTTACACCCTGACTATCGACGGCGACCGGATCATCGATGCGGCGGCGCAAGCAATGGACGGCGACCGGGACGGCGTGCCGGATGGCAACGCGGTGGAGACGTTCTTCCGGTTCTACGGTGACACCTGGGTCAAGCGTCCCCACTTCATGGTGCTCCGCCGGGCACTGGGCCGGTCCATTTGAAAGACTGGAGCCGGCTGCTATCTTCATTCCTTGTCCTGTCGCTCCTTTCGTGGGTTGGCAACGCCTTGTTCCTGTCTAAGATTGCTCCGGAGGGGGCGAAGTGGTCCAATGAGTTGGAATCCTCCCTCGTTTTGCAACTCCGGTCGAGAGCGCGACATGAACGCCAAACTTCCTCCCCTACTGCTTCTGCTCCTGGCACCCCTGCCGGTGTCGGCCCAGCAACACAAGGGCAGCCCGAACCTGGAACCCGCCCTGCGCCAGCGCAAGGACATCGTCTTCTTCTGCGACTTCGAGACGGACGACTGGCCCGCCCACTGGGGCCTGAAGGCGCCGCCGGCCACCGCCGAAACTGTCTCGGCCGATGCTGCACTGAAGTTCGAGCCGCTGGCGGGCAAGGCACTCAAGGTCCGCATCCCGCAGGGTCAGAACACCGGCCTTAACCTCTCCTTCTTTTTTAAGAAGATGCTGGGCGAGGAGCCCGAGGAGATATACTTCCGCTACTACGTGCGGTTCGGCGACGACTGGAAGGACATGGCCGACGGCGGTAAGATGCCGGGCTTTGCCGGGACCTACAACCGGGCTGGCTGGGGCGGCCGCCAGGTCAACGGCAGCGACGGCTGGTCGGCGCGCGGCTCGTACCGGCGGCCCCGGGACGGCCGGACCTTGCTCGGCTTCTACTGCTACCACGCCGACATGCGGGGACGCTACGGCGATATCTGGGGGTGGGACCGCGAAGGGCTCGGCCAGCTGGAGAACAACCGCTGGTACTGCGTCGAGCAGTACATCAAGCTGAACACGCCCGGGACAAACGGCGGCCGCGGCAAGAATGACGGCATCCTGCGGGCGTGGATCGATGGCCGGCCGGCGTTCGAGAAAACCGACATCCGCTTCCGCGATGTGGACACCCTGAAAGTCGAGCGGGTCTGGATGAACGTCTACCACGGCGGCACCACTCCGGCGCGGAGTGACCATCACCTGTTCATCGACAACGTGGTGATCGCGCGCGGGCCCATCGGCCCTTTGAAGCCGCCGCGGTGAGAACTGTAATGCCGGCATCGGCTGTCGCGGCTGCGCCGACCTTGCCGCCCGGGGACGAATCTTACCGCCCCAATTCGCCATGCGGTCCTTGCCGGACCTGCCATAATGGGAGCAGGGGAAGTGCAACTCCCGCGCAACATCCGAACGAGAAACGGTCCAGGGAGGCAAGTATGGGTTCGCCGGCTCGAGCCCGCTGCATCGGCATCCTTACCAGCGGCGGCGACTGCCCCGGCCTGAACGCGGCCATCCGCGGGGTGGTCAAGCCTTGCCTGAGCGACTTCCACATTGAGGTCATCGGCATCGAGAAGGGCTTCCGCGGCCTGGTGGAGAACCACGCTCGGCCGCTGCACCTCAACGATGTCTCCAACATCCTGGCGGCCGGCGGCACCATCCTGGGGACCAGCCGCGAGAAGCCGCACAAGATGCCGCTGCCCAACGGCCAGACGGTTGACCTGACCTCGCGGGCGGTCGAGACCTACCACCGGCTCGGCCTGGACTGCCTGGTCTGCCTGGGGGGTAACGGCACTCACAAGGTCGCCTACAACTTGATGCAGCACGGGCTGAACGTCCTCGGCCTGCCCAAGACGATCGACAACGACCTGGTCGAGACCGACACCACCTTCGGCCATGACTCAGCGGTGGCGACGGCGGCCGAGGCGATCGACCGGCTGCACTCGACGGCCGAGGCCCACCTGCGCGTCATGGTGATCGAGTTGATGGGCCACAAGGCCGGCTGGCTGACGCTGGCGGCGGGGCTGGCCGGCGGTGCCGACATCATCCTGATCCCCGAGATCCCCTACGACCTCGACAGTATCTGCCAGCACCTAACCGAGCGGCGCCGCCGGGGCAAGTGGTTCAGCATCGTGGCGGTGGCCGAGGGGGCGGTGCCTCGGCGGTCGGGCAAGCCGATCGCGGCGGCCGTCGAGCTGGCCGCGGTGGCCGCCCGGGAGGGCAAGAAGGACAAAAAGAAGAGCAAACGCGACGCCAAGGACGGCAAGGCCAAGGCCGGGCCGCCGCCGGCGAGCAACGGCAACGAGGCTGGCCTGGACGACGCCGGCGATGGCCGGGCCAGCTCGCTGGTGGCCAAGGCGATCAGCCGCCGGCTCGGCATGGACACGCGGGTGACGGTCCTGGGCCATCTCCAGCGCGGCGGGGTGCCGACCGCCTCCGACCGCATCCTGGCGACGCGCTTTGGCACCCATGCCGCCGAGCTATTGGCCCAGGGGAAGTACAACCGTATGGTCTGTCTGAAGGGGTCGGAGGTGACGTCCGTGCCGATAGAGTTGGTCGCCGGCAAACTTAAGTTGGTTCCGCCGGATCATCCTTTGTTGCGCGCTGCCCGCCGGGTGGGAACGAATTTCGGGGATTGAAGGGTTAGGAAACAACCCGGCCGCGGGTCTCCAGCAGGGGGATCGGGGAAACGCATGACCGAGGTTTTGAGTTGCGGCGGCAGGATTTGAACCTGCGACCTCCAGGTTATGAGCCTGGCGAGCTACCACTGCTCCACGCCGCGGCCTGAGATGAGCCGCCCTCCGGGTTCGGACATCCGTCTCCGTGAGCGACTCCTCATTCTCTATTATACCAGTTGGCGCAACCGGTCAAGGGGTCCCCTCAGAAAGCACAGTGCCGTTTGCGGGCGGTGCGTGCCGTCAGGGGTTTGACGCCGGAAGCGCCCGTGCCGCGGTGGCACCGGTTGACCACGGCTGCCACCGCGGCATGTCGGCACAGGAGTCGGGTCATGACCACTGCCGCCATCGAGAAGCCGGTCCAGATGCCCCCACGGCAGAGAGAGTGGACGCCCCGTATCTGGGAGGGGATCAACACCTATGGCTGGCTGCGGCTACTGATCCGCAATCGCTTTGCCGTCGGCTGGCCCTATCTCTACATCGCTGTCATCATCACTTTTGTCAGCGTCTTCAACAGCGTCCTGGGGCTGTTGCAGTGGATCTGGTACGGCGGCCGGGTGCGGCGGACGGTCATCCGCGAGGCACCCATCTTCATCGTCGGTCACTGGCGGACCGGGACCACGCTGCTGCACGAGTTGCTGATCCTCGACCCGCGGCATACCTTCCCTACGACCTACGAGTGCCTGGCGGCGAACCACTTCCTGCTGACGGAGGGCTGGTTGCCGCGCTGGCTCTGGTTCCTGATGCCGTCGCGCCGGCCGATGGACAACATGGCCGCCGGCTGGGACCGGCCGCAGGAAGACGAGTTTGCCCTGTGCATGCTCGGCCAGCCGTCGCCCTACCTGACCATTGCTTTCCCCAACCGGCCGCCGCAGGACCCCGAGGCGCTTGACCTGGAGGGTCTGTCGGCCGCGGCCCGGGCCTCGTGGAAGAACACCTTCTACCGCCTGCTCCAGCAGCTGACGTTCAAATGCCCCCGCCGGCTGGTCCTCAAGTCGCCGACCCACAGCTGCCGGATCAAGACGTTGCTGGAGCTATTTCCCGACGCTCGTTTTGTTCACATCGTCCGCGATCCGTATGTGGTCTTCCCATCCACGATCAATCTCTGGAAGGCGCTCTACGAAACGCATGGTTTGCAGCGGCCGACGTTCGCGGGGCTGGAGGAGTATGTCTTCCGCACCTTCACCCATCTGTACGAGAAACTGGAGCAGGGCAAGGCACTGGTCGATCCGAGCCGGTTCTACGAGCTGCGCTATGAGGACCTGGTGCGCGACCCGGTGGGCCAGATGCAGGCCCTGTACGAGCACCTGGGACTGGGTGGCTTTGAGCAGGTGCGGCCGCGCTTGCAGGAGTACCTGGCAGGGACGGCCGGCTACCAGACGAACCGCTATGAGCTGTCGCCGGAACAGCGCGCGGAGATCACGCGGCGCTGGGGAGACGTGATCCGGCGGTATGGGTACGAGGTGCAACCGGTTTAGCGCGGAGACAACGGGAGCGGCGCGCCGCTATGCCAGCAGCCGCTCGATGATTTTCCCGCTCACGTCGGTCAGGCGGAAGTCGCGTCCCTGGAAGCGGTACGTCAGTTTCCGGTGGTCATCGGTCTTGCGGTCGAGCCGCAGCCCGCCGCGCTACTTGTCGGGGCCGTGGCAAGTGGTGTAGTTCCTGGTCGGGATCGGCTGAACATCGCGGATGAAATCGACCTTTCGCCTGACCGGTGGCGGGAGTTCCTCGACGGCCGGCGCGTCGGCCGCTACCGCCGGGACAGCGAGCAGTAGCCAGGGTAACAAGTAACCCGCGGAGCGGGAAAGAAGGCGGGTCATTGCTGAGGATCTCTTGCGGCAGGGGCGATCCCATCGCCGGGCGGGTAGGCAGCGGTGCTGCGGAGCATCCATTAGATAGATCATGCCCCGGACCCTTGTCCAAGCGCTTTTCTCGGAGAGGAAGGCGGTGGCTGGTGCCGGGACGTTTCTGGGCGCTGGTCCCTACCGACGGTTGCCTTTCCAACTTCGCGCCCTATCCCATCCAGCTGAAGGGAAAGACCCCAGCCCACGAGGGAGCATGCGCTGCCGGACAGGACGGGGATGAGGGCGCTGTTCCGTGAGATGATTTGGATATGGGGGAGTGCGGTGAGCCCTCGCCGCTCTCCCCAAACGCAAACCAATCTGGTCCACTTGCTTGGCCCTTACTTTCAGGGCCGGAAGGGCGCCGGGAACCAACCATGAGCAGTGAGCGCGACGCCTTTTTGCGGCGCGTCCGGCAGGCCGTCCGCGCCGGCAACCGCCCGGGGGAGGGCAAACCCATCGAGCCGCGCGGCGGCGTCGGCTACCAGGGGGCCGGCCCCGACCCAACCGAGCGCTTCTGCACCGAGCTGACCGCGGCCGGCGGTCAGGCCCATCCGGTCCCTGACCGCGAAAGCGCCGCCGCCCGGGTACTGGAGCTGGTCCAGAGCAAGTCGGCCCGCAGTGTCCTGGTCGGCCGGGGACCCCTCCTGGACGCGCTCGGCTTGCCCGAGCGCCTCCGCACCGCCGGCATCGAGGCGGTCGTCGTGGACCAGCTTACCGAAGAGAACTGCCGCGATCCGTTCTTTGCCGCCGACGTGGGCATCTCCGGCGTCGATTACCTGATCGCCGAGACCGGTTCGATCGTGCTCCAGGCACGGCCCGGAGAACCGCGCTCCCTCAGCCTTCTGCCGCCGGTCCATATCGCCGTCGCTGAGCGCGCCCAGATCCTCCCCGACCTGTTCGACCTCTTTGAATGCCCCGACTGGCAGCCGCACAGCGGCCCCCCGTCCTGCCTGACCTTGATCACCGGCCCAAGTAAGACCGGCGACATCGAGCTGCGCCTGGTCACGGGAGTGCATGGGCCGGGTGAGGTCCATGTTGTCCTGATCGCTTGACGCTCCCCCAGCCGCGTTCCCGCGGAACCTCATGTGCTATGTTTGCAGGGTGGCACAGATCCGGTCCGCAGACCCGCGCGGGAAAGCAATGCAGTCCGAGCCGATCATCCGCATCGAAAACCTCACTGTCCGCTACGGCGCGTTCGTGGCCGTGGACCGGCTCAACCTGGAGCTGCGCTCGGGGGAGCTGTTCGGGCTGCTCGGACCCAACGGGGCGGGCAAGAGCACGACCATCCGGGTGCTGATCGGCCAGCGCCGGCCCAACGGCGGCCGGGTGACGGTGGCTGGCTACGATGTGGTGCGCGAGTGGGCCGCCGTCAAGCCGCTGTTCGGCTATGTGCCCGACCGGGAGAACCACTTCGAGGAGTTCACCGGCCGCCGTAATCTCCGGTTTTTCGCCGGCCTTTATGCCGCCCCGGACAGGCGGATCGACGAATGCCTGAAACTGGTCGAGCTGGACGAGGCGGCCGACCTGCCGGTGCGGGCCTATTCACTGGGGATGCGGCGGAAGTTGCTGCTGGCTCGCGCCCTGCTGCACCGGCCGCGGCTGCTCTACCTGGATGAGCCGACCGCCAACCTGGACGTTCACTCGGCCGCGGTCATCCGCCGCACCTTGCGCAGCCTGGCCGCCTCGGGGGTGACGGTCCTCCTGACCACGCACAACATGGACGAGGTGGAGGAGATCTGCGATCGGGTGGCGATCCTCTGCCGCGGGCGTCTGGCCGCGCTGGATACACCGCAGGCGCTGCGGCAGCGGCACGCCGAGCGCAAGGTGGACGTGGTCCTCAGCAGCGGCAGCCGGCGCACCTTCGACCTGGACCGCGCCGACGAGCGCGCCTTGCTGGGCCGGCACGTTGCCGCCGGCGAAGTAACCAGCCTGCACAGCCGGGAGTTCGACTTCCACGAGACGTTCCTCAAGCTGACGGGGACCGAATTTGCCTAGGAACTGGCACATCGTCCGCACGCTGCTGCACAAGGAATTGCTTCGCCACCTCGCCAACCGCGGCGGCCTGGCGCTGGCGGCGCTGCTGCTCGTGGCGGCCATGGTGCTGTCGTTCTTCGGCCGGGACGACGCGCCGGCTGGCAGCCTGGTCGGCGGGGTGCAATATTGCTTCATCGATTACTGGGAAGACGACCCGTGGATCGAGCACCTGCGCCACAACGTCCCCCGCGAACTCGAAGGGCGGGTCCGGTTCCGGCCGGCGGCGACGGCCACGACGGTGAACGGCATCCTCGTTTACCCGCCGGGCACCGGGGCCATCCAGATCCGTCCCCGCGCCTCCGACGCCGGCGGGCCGCGCTACAAGGTGTGGTTCTGGCACCCCGGCAAGGACGGCGCCGCCCTGGCCCCGTTCGAGGCCTGGTTCTGGCGCGAGTCATATCGCTACCTTCAGCGGACCGCCGTACCGGAACGGATCGATCCCGAGATGCGCGGCGGATCGGCGGATGAGGACCTGGAGGAAGAGCGCTCGCCGCTCGACGGCGGCCTGGAGCCGCGCTCGGCGATGGCGACCGCCCTGGTACTGTTCGCGCTGTTTTTCGGATGCGTCTATTTGCTGCCGTCGCTGACCGGCGAGGAGCGCGAGCGCGGCATCTTGCTGGCCCAAGCGCTGTCGCCCGCCTCGCCGGGAGAGATCCTGGCTGCCAAGTTCCTGTTCTACCTCCTGCTCGGGCTCGGATTGGCCGCGCTGCTGGCCGGCATCTGCCGTCCGGCGGCGCTGGTCCGGCCGTTCTTCTGGCTGGCCCTGGCCGTGGCGGCGCTCGGCGCGCTGGGCATCGGGCTGACCATCGCCAGCCTGGCCCGCACCCAGCGTTCCGCCAGCATGGGGGCTCTGTGCTATACGCTGGGCGTCAGTTTGCTGTTGCTCGTCTGCCAGCAGAACAACCTCTGGCCCGTCTCCTATCTGGCCCTCGAATACCATTGCCCGCGGATGCTTCACGCCGCGATGGAGGGAACCATTCGGGCGTACCATTGGGGGAACCTAGCCACCGCCGCGGTGCTAGCCCTGGCATGGATCACGGCCGCTGTGCTCCTCTTCCGACGACGCGGCTGGCAGTGAAAACCGATCGGGCAGTTCTTGTTATCCCGGCTCTGCCGATTATTCCGCGCCTCTGTTGGGCCTGATCGATCAGAACAGATTGAACTGGGTTGACGTACATCTTATCCAAATTTACCATCCACCCCAGTTAGGCCAATCAGACCAAATTTGCGATCGTGGCGCCCAGGTTTTCTCTGCGGAGCGTCTCTGGTCTTTCCCAGATAACGTTTGTGGAGGTAACAGCGCATGTATAGCGTGGTTCTGGCGGCAGCCCTGACGACCGGCGTCAGTGCTCCGGACTGCTGGTTCCGACACGGCTGTCACGGGTGCTATGGCGGCTGGGGCTGCCACGGGTGTTACGGCTGCTATGGTGGCTGGGTTTGCCACGGCTGCTATGGCGGTTGGTGGTGCAACGGCTGCTTCGGTTGTTACGGCGGCTGGGCTTGCCACGGCTGCTACGGGGGCATTTATGCCCCGATGTACTACGCACCGGCTGCTCCGCCTGCGGGAGCCCCGCCGGCCCCTGAGCCGGCCCCCAAGCCGAAGCTGGAGGAAAAGACCGCCCTGCCGAGCAAGGCCCGGCTGATCGTCGAGTTGCCCGCCGACGCCAAACTCTACATCGACGACCAGCTGATGAAGACCACCTCGGCCCGGCGAGTATTCAACACCCCGCCCCTGGAACCGGGGCAAGGATACTACTACATCCTCCGCGCGGAGATCGTCCGCGACGGCAAGACCTACACCGACACCAAGCAGGTGGTGGTCCGCGCGGGGGCCGAGGTCCAGGCCAACTTCCACGACCTGGAATTGGCGGCCGTCCGGGCCACGCCCGAGACGACCGCCCGCCGTTAGGACTGGTTCGCGCTGAGGTTTCTTAGGGGCCGCTTGCGGCTTAAGTGCCGCGCCGCAAGCGGCTTTTGCATTTAACCGGCCTCGGACCCTTCCAGGTGAAGGGCGTCGGCCGGGCAGACCTGAGCGCAGAGGGCGCAGCGGATACAATCGCCCGGCCGCGCCAGCCACGGCAAGGGGCCGGCCATCTCCAGGCAGTCAGTCGGGCAGACACGCACACAATCGCCGCAGCCGGTGCAGCGTGCCTCGTCCAGGATGGGAAGTTCGGCCATGGCGATGAGCCGTTCAGGGAACAGTCCAGCGGTGGGCTAATCCCCGCTCATGGAGCACGACATCGCCGCTTTCATCAGTCCAACCACGATGTCCGGCAGCCAGTCGCGTGCCTGGGCCGTGGTCAGGACATAACGGGCCCCTAGGTCCCAGGCCAGCGCGGCCAGCGCGGGATCCTCGCGGCCGAGGACCACGATCATCATCGTGTCGGGTAATAGCCAAGCCACCCGCTCCAACAGCCGGAACTCATCCTCCAATGCCCGGCCGATCAACCGCCCGCCGACACCCAGGACCAGGACGGTCGGGCAGCCGCGGCGCAGCAGACGCAGGCAGGCGGCCGGACGTCGCCGGGAGCGGAAGAACCACTTGCGCTGCCGGGCCAGGTCGCGCAGCCGTTCGCCGATCCCGACCTCGTCCCGGCAAACCAGCAGCCGCGGGTGGCGCATGGCTCCTCACTCCTCCGGCTCGATCTGCACCTCGGTTTCGTCCGCCGACTCATCGCCCGCGGCCAATCCCAGGGCCTTCATCCGGCGGAAGAGGCGCGGCCGCGGGATCGCCAGAAGGTCGGCGGCTCGCGCCTTATGGCCGCCGGTCCGTTCCAGCGCCAGCTGGATTAGTCGGCGTTCCGCCTCAGCCAGCAGCCGGTCGAGCGGGAGGGCGCCGGCCGGTTCGGGACCGGGCGTCTGCTCCAGGTGGATTGCGCGCCGCAGGTAGAACGGCAAGTCCGCCGCCTCGATCCGCTCTCCGGTCGCGCGGGCGCAGGCCCCGGCCAGGACCTCGTACAACTCACGCAGGTTGCCCGGCCAGGAATAGGCCCGCACCAACTCCCACGCTTCGGGCGCCAGCACCGTGATCCGGCGTCCTTCTGCCGCGGCACGTTCCAGCATCCGCTCTACCAGCCAGGGCAGGTCAGCCCTGCGCTCCCGCAGAGGGGGCAACCGCAGCACCACAGTGGAGAGCATGCAGCTTAATTCCTCCACGAGCCGGCCCGCCCGCACATGCTCCGCCAGGTCCGCGCTGGAGCCGGCAATCAGCCGCGGCCCAGCCTGGGCCTGTCCTTCGCCCGTGGTCAGGCGGTCGCACAACCGGGCCTGCAAATCGCGCGGCAGGAAGGCGGGCTCTCGAAGGTAAAGCGTGCCGAAGTGCGGTTGCGGTGCCCGTCCCTCGCCGAAGAGGACGGCGGCCAGTGCCTCCGGGGGCAGGTGGGCGCAGTCGAGCACGGCGAAGGGGCGTTCCGCGGCAACGCCGTGGTGATGGATGGTACGTGCCAGCCACTCCTTCCCCGTGCCTGGCTCGCCCACGATCAGCACGGGCACCAGGACCTGGCTGACCAGGCGCACCTGGTCGGCGATCTGGCGCAGGGCAGGCAGGTCGCTGCCCAGTTGGTCAAGGCGGTGCCGCTGGGCCATGCGCTGCCGCAAAGCCACGAGCACGTCGGGTTCCCAGAGCTGTTCATCAGACCCTGCCTTTGCCTTTTCCTTCTGGGCCTGCTGGTGCAGGGCGAGAAGCGCGGCGGTCAAAGAGAGGTCGCCCCAAACCGGGGCCGGCTCCACCGGGCTGACTCGTCCCAGGATGCCGAGCAGACCGTGCTCATCGACGAGAGGAAAGAAATCAATATCCCAGGAGCGACAACCAGGCTCCCAGGGGCGCTCCCCTGGAGGCGCGGCCATCCCGGCCGTCTCTTGCGCCATCGTCGTTCGGCGGGCGGGACGCCCGCTCCCCGGACCAGCGATCAGCCGGCGAGCACGGGCCGGTTTGCCTTCGAACACCTCGGCCGGCGGCGCTAGCGCCCGCGTTACGGCGTCCCAGGGGCCGGGCATCGTCGGCGCCCGGCGGGTACACGTCAGCCCGCGTGCCTGGTCGGCCGGCACCCCGGTCAGGTCTTCCCACGCCCGGTTGACAAAGAGGAGCCGCCGGCGGCGGTCGAGCAGAAAGAGCGGGTCGCGGCTGCGCTGGAAGAATGATTGCCAGCGAAACTCAGAGGAGCCGGGGGAAGGGTTGTCTCCGGCGGACGGCGGGACCGGAAGCTCAGGCGTGCGACCTTCGTCGCTCATGGCCCGTTACCCGTCAGATCCAGCTCGCCAGCGCGTACAGGACAATCACAATGACGGCCAAAAAGACCGTCAGCCGCAGCCCCCAGCGGAAGGCTTCGCGCAGGATCGAGTCCCATTCATCATAGCGCGTGGCGCTGTAGACCAAGCTGATGACCACGATCAGGACGGGGAGGTGCCAGTAGATGCTGGACGCCAACAGCGGCCCCACGTGCTCAGGCAGAAGGGTTGGCATGTTTGGCATCGCCCTCGCGCGAACGCTCCGACCCGGCCGGCCCGAAGGCTGGCCCAGCGTAGGCGTCGTAGATGACCATGATGTTGAGCACCCCGGCGATGACCGTATAGACCCAGCCCAGGTCCCAGCGCTTATCGCCGGCCGTCTGGAGGCGGTTGATCGTCGTCTCGGGCGGCTCGCGCATGAACGTGCCGAAGATCGGGCCGCTCTCCTGGGCCGGGTTGTACGTGATGTACTGGATGATGGCCGGCCAGGCGACGATCCCGACCCAGAACTGGCCGAGGAACTGCGGCCGATTGTAGAGGTTGGCCGCCAGCCGCCAGGGGAGGCCCCAGGGGTTGTTCTTGGCCGCGGTGTCGGGAAGGTAGACATTGCTGGTGATGCGGTAGACCCGGTCGTTGACCTCTACCTCGCCGCTGCCTAGGTACATGCCGAGGAAGAACAGTCCGTAGATGCAAACCAGAAACAACAGTCCCTTGCCGACGCGGCCCTGGTAGATCTGCCCCAGGCCAGGCACCAGATAGCTGAGGAACCCCGCCCAGAGCGAGGTAGGCTGCGCGGCCAGGGGAACGGGGCGGGTCGATGACGTTGGGTTCGACATCAGGCGGTGGTCTCCGGGGGCGTTTTCGGGGCCCGTGCCTGCCCCGAAAGGTTTCTCTATTCTAAAGGGACCCGGAAAAAGAGGCAACCGAAGGGACGCTCAGCAGCGGGACGTGGTTGTCTTGCAGAGCCCGGGGCGTTTCAGCGTCCGGCAGTGGCACCGGCTGACAGTCGGTGTCACCGCCGGACGCTGACCAAAGACGTGTCGTTCACTTGGCGCTCAGCTCCTTGAACTGGAGGTTTCGGAAGGTCACCTCCATCGGCGGGCCGGCGTGCAGCTGGAAAGCGATGATTCCCTCGTCGGGCATCTTGGGGAAGTCGGCGTCCACGGTGGTTTCGCCGTTCAACTTGATGGTCACGTGCTTGCCGACACAGCGGATGTGATAGTCGTTGAAGTCGTCCTTTTTCAGGACCTTGGCCACTACCTTGGGATCGGCCGCCTGCATCATGCCGCCGAAGTGCTCGCCGTATAGGCTCCCCCAGTACTGGGCGCCAATGTCGCACTGCGGCCCCCGGACGGCGAACTTGTCCCGGTCGAAAACCTCGCTGCGGATCTGCACGCCGCTGTTCCCTTGGCCGCCCTTGAGCCGCACCTGGAACTTCAATTCGAAGTCGCGATACTTGCGCTTGCTGCACAGGAAGGTGTTGAACTTGAGTCCTTCCGGCGTCGCGCCAATCAGGGCCCCGTCCTTGTAGGTCCAATACTGCTTGAGGCCCTCCCATCCCTCCAGGTCCTTGCCGATGAAGGAATCGCCCTTGTCATCGGCACTCCGGGCCGCGGTCCCCACCGCCAGGGCGCAGACCAAGGCCAGCATAACGAGGCAACGCATGAAGCACCTCCTGGGAACGCCGCATTCGGTGGCACCGGCTGTCGGCCGGTGTCACTACTGGTACGATCTGTCGGTTCCTTCCCCCGGGTCACGCGGAGGGCGGCTCACCACCCGGCGTCACGTTTGGGGTTGGCGCCCCGCCCGGCTCGGCGGCCTGGGGCTGGACCGGCGGGGCAGGCTGTTCCTCCACGGCAGGCGCCGCGGCCGGGGCGGCCGCTTCTGCCTGCGACCGGGGTCGCTGTGCTGGGGGCGCAGGCGCCCACTCCTCGTCATGGAGCAGTTCCAGAGCGGCGGCGCGGACCTGGCTTCGACTGAAGCCGAGTTGCTCCAGCCGGTGGAACACTGCCGACAACTCCCGGCTGAGATATTCCTTCGGGTCGGGTGGTTGCAGGCCGAACAGGTCGCCGCCTCGGCCCTCGCCGCGCGGGTGACGGTAGATCATCCCCTGGGCCACCTGCTCTTGGAGCACCGACTCGGCCTGGGCCAGGGCATACGCCGGCAGCCGGCGGCGGATCTGCGACCAGGGCAGGGGGCCTGCCTCCAAGACCGACCGCAACAGGGTAGCGAGGTGCACCGGCATCGAGCGGTCCCAGAACCGGTCCTGCTGGCTGCGGTAGGGTGGGTACTGGTAGAGGGCGCCGGCAGCCACCTGGCGGCGCAGCGTCTCGGTCAGTTCCTCCGGACTGATCTGGCGGAAGTCGGACGGCAGCTGCGACCGGAGTTTGGAGACGGTCAAGGGTTCGGGGCTGCCGGCCAGCACCCGGTGGATGGCGGCTACCAGGTCGGTGCCCGACGGTGCATCGGGCGAGGTCTGGTCGATTACCTGGGTCATGTCAGCGTCCTTCCCGCAGGTTCGGCGGCGTGCCTCCTGCCCGCCGATCCGAATGACTCAAGGCGCGAAATCCTCCGCGCCACCATCCTGCCCGCTCAGGGGGCGTTTTGCAATGACAAAGCGATTTTCCTAGCCACCCGCCTCCGGCTGGGCGGGCGGAGGGAGCTGCCGTCCTGGGCGCGCGGCTACAGACATCAGTACGTGCGCCGGGAGAATCCGGCCAGAGGGCAGGATTCTTGTCCTTCGTGTACAGGTGTCGGCTACTCCGGAGGGGACATGCTGGGCGATCCCAGGTAGGAGTTGTCCTCGGGCAGGTCGGCCCGCAGGGACAGCCAGATCTCGCCGAACGGCTCGGGCTGCTCCGCGACAAGGCGTCTGGTCTTGATCAGTTCGAGTAAGGCGAGGAAAAGCCCCACCAGCCGGGCGCGCGTGTGCGGCGGCGTGAACAGGCGGGTGAACGGCAGGCTCGGCTCCCGCTCCAGCCGCTGAACGATCTGCTCCATGTAGACGTGAATGGGAGTCGGGTCGGCGGTGACTTGCTGCGGCTGCAAGGCCAGCGTCTCGCGCATTAGCCGGCCGAAGGCGCTGACCAGGTCCCACAACTCGACGTGGCGCAGCGGCTGGCGGGACGGGTCAGGACCGGCGGGGATAGCGACCGGTTGACGGCCCAGTCGGCAGCTTTGCCGCTCCGCCTGCGCTTCCAGCAACGCCGCCGCGTCCTTGAACGCCTTGTACTCCATCAGCTGCCGCACCAACTCCCGCCGCGGGTCTTCCTCCGGGCCGTTCCCCTCCTCGGCCCGGGGGAGAAGCATTTTGACCTTGATCTCCATCAGGGTGGCGGCCATCACCAGGAAGTCGCCGACACGCTCCACGTCCACGACCTCCAGCACCTGCAAGTAGCTCAGGAACTGTTCGGTGATTTGCGCGATGGGGATATCGCAGATATCCACCTCGTTGCGCTTGACGAGGTAGAGCAGCAGGTCAAGCGGGCCACGGAAGACGGGAAGGTCGAGCTGATAATCCATGACAGGGGGGTAGGATATCAGGCCTGGCCCGTGGGAGCAACGCGGCTTTCGCCGTTAGCGGGCGGCCGGGTTCGGCTCCCGGCCCCTTCACCCCTCCCCCTCTCCCCCGCCGCGGGGGAGAGGGGGAGGGGTGAGGGGGCCGGCCGGTCCGTCCCGGGGGCATTCCAGCGCACGATGTCGATGCGGGTGTGCGGCGTGAAGTGCTCGACCGAGGTCATCTGGCGGTACGCCTCCCGGCCGACGGGGCCGAACTGCTCCAGATCGGTCAGCGGCAGGTTGGGCCACTCACGGTAGATGATAAGGTCGTCCGAGCTAACCCCATCGGTGATCTCCACGTCGGGCAGCGCCTCGCAGGCCAGCTGGCGGAAGCGCTCGCCGGCCGGGCCGGACGGCGCTGCCACCACACAGATGCCCTCGTCATCGTGGCCGGCACCACGGCCCGCCACCACCAATTGCGGGACGGCCTCATGGAAGGCGTTGACAATCTCAGCCTTCGCCTGCTCCTCGTCGGGGAACTGGGTCAGGAACATCTCGGCGGCATCGGTCGCGGTCAGCCGGCTCTCCACGAACGCCTTTGCCTCTTGCATCATGGCCGCTTCCAGCCCCTTCAGCAAGCCGGACGAACTCAGGCAGACGTGGACCAGGGCCGTGAACTGCTGCCGGATCATCGCCTGTATCCGGCCGTCCAGCTCCTGAAGGTCCCCGGGCGTGATCTCGGCCAGGAACTGCTCGACCGCTTCTTCCAGGGTGCGGCAGCCATGAGGGAAGAGCGACCGGCCCACGCTTTCCGCGGCCTGACGAGACGGCTCGGCGGTCAGGTCGGGCGTTCGGAGTTCCTTGCCTTCCTCGGGCACTTCGAAGGCTTGCAGCAACTCGCCCATGCGCACCCGGCAGAAGTTGACCTCGCGCAGCTCGTCAGAGAGATGGCCGCGCAGACTGAGGTAGGCGGCAATTACCTGATTGACCACCAAACTCTGGAAACGCAGCCGGGCGTAGCCGTGGAGCAACTCGGCCACCTCAGCCGGGGAGGCCGGGCCGCGCCGGCCGGTGGAGCCGCCGACCCGGCGGCCGGCACCACGCAGCGGCTGCTCGATGAGGGCGTGGATGCGCTGGAAGGTCTCGGCGGCGCGCTCGGCCAGGTCCTTGACGGCCTGCTCTTGCTGGTCAAGTATCTGCTCGATCAGGGCGATGGCCTGCCGGATCGCTTCTTCGGCGCCGGCCAGGCGGAAATTGGGCCGCTCGATGAGCCGGACCACCAACTCGGCCAGCTTCTGGCCCCACTGCGCGATCAGTTCCTCGCTGGCCTTGCGGAGCGCCTCGACCAGCGGTCCGGATCGGCCGACAGTCCCTTCATCGCCGGGCCGGCCGAGCAGTTCGTGGATCTTCTGGACGGCCTCGCGCAGCAGTGAAGGACTCCAGCCGAGCCCGGTACTTGAAGGGCGCGACTCCCCGCTGGGCGCCCGGACCGGCTCCTCGGCCAAGGCGGCAAAGACCGGCTCGATCGCCTGCCCGTGGGCCTTTTCGCAGGCCGCCTCCAGCCGGGCGGCAAAGTGCTCCGGGCCGAGTCGTTGCTTGGCCCATTGCTCTTGCACGAAGTTGTACACCTGATCGCGGACGGCTTTGCTGTCCTTGGACATCCACTGCCGCACCAGGTTCTGACAGAGGCGTCGGGCCGCCTGTTCAGTCATGGCGCGGCGCGGCCAGGAGAAGCGGAACAGGCCGAACGTCTGGCAGTATTGGCCACGCTGCGCCCACGGCGGCCCCGGACGCTCCGCTCGGGCCAGGTCGATGGTGCGTCCCATCGGCGAGCACAGATCGCGGTAGAGGAACTCGCCCGCCAGGCCGGCCACCTGGCGCAGCGCCGTTGGGTCCGCCTCATCCGGCAGGCGGAGCACCACCGAGCGGTTGAACGCCGCGCTGCTGTCGCGCAGCGGCGGCTCGCGCTCGTCGAAGCGGGCGGTGTATTCTTGACCCGGCGTGGCAAAGTGGTACAGCTCAGCCAGGGCAGCGAAGGTGTTCCCCAGCGACATGGTCCGCACACGCTGCCGATCGGTGGCCGGCACGATGAACACCCCGACCATGTCGGGCTGGTCGTAGCCAAGCTCCCGCAGCAGCGCGCGGATGGCATAGGCCAGGTCAATGAACATGCCGCTGCCGGTCCCGCCGGCCAGACCGGTAATGACGTAGACCCGCGGCCGGTTGCTCCGCAGCCCCAGTCCAGTCTGAGCGACGGCCGTGGCCAGCGCCTCAGGGTTGAGACAGGCCGACAACTCCAGCCGGAGCCGACGGAGGATGCTGCGGTAGTTATCGCCGAAAGCCAACCGGCCCAGGGCCCGCACCCCCGTCGTCACCTGGGTGCGCGGGATGCGGTAGAGCATCTTCGGATTGAACCACGACTCGATGGGAAGCCGGCCGTCGCGCGGCCGAAGGTAGTGGCTGGGCCGGTTCAGCTGGGCCAGGAAGATCTCCCCTGCGGTCAGCGCCGTCCCCAGTGTCCCCTTGGTAGCGGTGCGGAGAACCTCCGGGTCGGTATCGACAAACAGCAGCCGGAGTTGGGGCAGGGCCTCGAGGGAGCCGAACTTCTCGACCAGGTGTTCCCGCAGCTGTTGAAGCACGCTCAACCCTTGCGAGCCCAGGGCCACCACCAGGGAGGGGAACAGGGCCCCATCGCCACTCATCTCCGGCGGCAGCAGCGAGGCCGGCGCCGTCACCGTCGGCACCGACCGCTGGCTGTCGAGGTTGCGCAGCCACTGCGTTGTGCCGGTCGAGAAATCGGGCGTCACCCGGTTGGGTGTGGTCAGCGGGCCGTCGCTGTCCAGGTCCTCGGTCGGCTTAAGAACTTCCCGGGTCTCCGGCTGGCCCTTGCGGTTGAGGGTGGCGGCCCACAGGCCCTCAACCAGGGCCCGGCAGGTGGGGTAGCGGTCGTCGGGGTTCTTGGCCAGGGCACGCTCGATGACCGGGCGGTCTTCCGGCGGCAGGGCGGAGAGGTCGGGCTTGCCCTGCATGTGCTGCACAACCAGCTGGCGGATGTTGTTCCCGGGGAACGGCCGCTGGCCGGTGAGCAGTTCCATGAAGACGATGGCCAGGCTGTACTGGTCACTGAAGCGGCTGACCCAGCCGTCGAAGGTTTCGGGAGCGGCATAAACGGGGGTGACGCCGCCGGTGACGGCGGTGGATCGGCCTTCCAGATCCTTGACCAGGCCAAAGTCGGCGATCTTGACATGGTTGTGGACCAGGAAGAGGTTCTGGGGCTTGATGTCGAGGTGCTGCAGCTGATACTGGATATTCATCAGGTCCAGCGCCTCGGCTGCCTCCTCCATGTAGCCGAGCAGCTCCTCGCGCGGAATGCCCGGCAGGCCCAGGCTGCGGCACTCCTTGAAGCGGTCCCAGAGGTTGCGATCGGCCAACTCCATGACGATGAGGAGTTGACCGTCCACGATGTCGAAGCGCTCCAGCGACAGGATGTAGGGATGGCGGACCGACTTGACGCGGGCTAGGGCCTTCAACTCCTGCTCGGCCCGAATGCCATCCTCGCCGACGTCCTGCAAGTCGCCGTAGACAAACTTGATCGCCTTGAGGAAGCCGCCGGGGGCCTCGGCCTTCCAGACCTCTCCGAAGCCGCCCCCGCCCAGCCGCTCGATGAGCCGGTAGCCGGGGATCGGCTCGGCCTGACTTTCGATCCGCACCGCCATGCGAACATTCCTAGAAATGGCGAGCGGCCGGCGTCAGCCGGCCGGTTGCCGGTGTCAACCGGCTGGTTCCCACCGGCCTGGCGGCCGGCGTCAGCCGGCCGGTTGCTGGTGTCAACCGGCTGGTTCCCACCGGCCTGGAAATAGCGAGCGGCCGGCGTCAGCCGGCCGGTTGCCGGTGTTAACCGGCCGATTCACACCGGCCGCTCGCAAATGAGACCGGCCGGTTCCCACTAGCCGCTCGCCTGCCGCTGCCTACTGCACAACCATAGCTTTTTGTTGCTCCATCCGCAAATCTACCGCGCACAATTGATTCGGGCCGAAAAACAGGCAGCACACCGAGGGTGCTTCCATCGCCGGTGACACCGGCTGACAGCCGATATCACTGGCGGGATTGATCCGACCAGAAGAGAGGATACATTGAGGGGGCATGCACGCCCTATCGCTGAAACAGCCGTGGGCCGCCCTGCTGGTCCACGGCCTGAAGACGATCGAAGTGCGTCGCTGGCCGACGGCCCGGCGCGAGCGCATCCTGATCCACGCCGCCCGGGTGCCGGACGAAAGGCCGGAGGCGTGGAACCTGGTGCCGTCTCACCTGCACGAGGCCGCCCAGCTGCGCGGCGGCATTGTCGGCGCAGGCGACCTGATCGGCTGCAAGAGATACGCCAACCGAGAGACGTTCGCCGCCGACCAGGCCGCCCATCTGAACAAGCCATCCTGGTTCGACGGGCCGGTGCTCTACGGCTTCACCTTCGCCAATCTGACCGTCCTGCCGTTCCGCCCCTGTCCTGGGTGGATGCGGTTCTTTCCGGTTGATGAGCCGAACGCTGAATCATTCGGCTCCAGGCAGGATAAACACCCAGGAAATAAAGAGGTTCAGGGCCGACGCTCTGGATTGCTGGTAAGCGTGCGTTCCGTGGCAGAAGCCGAGGCCGCCCTGGCAGGCGGAGCAGCCCTCATTGATATCAAGGAACCTCGCCGCGGGTCGCTGGGGCCGGCTTCTTACAAGACCATCCGGGCTATCATTGATCAGGTGGCGGGTCGGCGGCCGGTCAGTGCCGCCTTGGGGGAGTTGCTGGAAACAAACCTCCCCCTGGCTCGAATACCACTTGCTTACGCCAAGTGGGGTCTCGCCGGCTGTGCCCAATGCCCGGACTGGCCGGCGCGGTGGCATGCGGCGGCCGAGCGCCTGCGGCAAGTCGCCCCCGGCTGCCGGCCGGTGCTGGTCGCCTATGCCGACTGGGGCCGCGCCCAGGCACCACAGCCGGAGACCCTGTTTACCTTTGCCCTCCTGAGTCACTGCGACACCCTCTTACTCGACACCTGGCGGAAGGATGGCACCACGCTGCTGGACTGGCTGTCAGCCGCTGCCGTGATCCGGCTATGTCGGGATTGCCGGCAAGCGGGCATCCGCGTCGCCCTGGCCGGTTCGCTTGGTCGCTCGCAAATCCTTGAGCTGCGTGCGGCCGAGCCGGACTGGTTCGCCGTGCGCGGCGCCGTCTGCCACGGCGGACGCCGCGACGCTGCCATCGACCCGGAGGCGGTGCGCCGCCTGGCTGACCTGGTTGCCGGATTGCCCATCACGGCTGCCAGTCCCGGAAGTTCACCGCCTCCACCGACAGGGTAGAGCTCACAGCGTCGGCAAAGAACGGATCGACCAAGCCACGCCGTGCCGCCTCGGCCCAGCTGATTCCCTTGGGAATGTTGATTGACTTCAACAGGATGAGGCGCGGGACCCTCGCCGCCACCGCTGCCCGCGCCGCAACCGAATCACTGGTGACATGCCAGGTATGGGGCAGGCTTCCAGACCGGCCTTCGTCAGCACGAACGAAGTCATACGCGTCAAGGACCCGCAGCCCGTCGCCCCCTGGCACATCGCCGATCACCCGGCAGCCGGGGAGCAGGGCGGCCAGGAAATGAGCGTTCAGACTCACGGCCCGCAGCGCCAGCCAGTGCGCGGTTTCCTCACCAAGGCGGTGGCATTGATCGAGGTAGCGGACCACGTCCGCCGTGCGACCGCCGCCGGGCACCAGCAGTACGTCGGCCGTGGGCCGTGTGTCCAGCCAGCGCCGCAGCCGCGGGCCCAGGTCGGGCAGGTCAAATAGGCTGCCGCCCACCTTCACCACCATTCCGGGCGATGACATCTCAACCTTCCTCCCCGGCCTGTTCAGCGGCGAGCACGGCCAGCGCATAGGCACAGGCGGCCTGCGAGACGGCCGGCCCCAGTTTCTCGGCAAGCGAAACCAGCGTGGCCGCTTGCCACCCTTGCACGACTTCGCGGGCCACCAACTCGCCCGAGCCGGACACGATCACCGTCCGGGGCGGCCCGGGTAATGCATCGGCCACGCGCTTCAAGCCGGCGCGGATACGAGCGATTTGCTCCTGCGCCGCTCGCCGGGCCAGGTCGCGTGTCTCCTCCAGCGGGCAGGTTTCCCCATCGCCGCCGAGCATACGGGCCAGCCGGGCGTGGGCGCCGGCGCGCGTGGCCGGCCGGCCGTCCGCAGTCCCCCGGTCGAGCGGGTCCTCTGGCAAGTATTCCAGGGCCAGGTAAACGTCCAGGGTGGTGGCGAACAGTTCCGCTGCCACGCCGTCGCCGACCAGAGCGCAGACTGGGGTCCGCCGGATGCCGGTGTAGACCAACTCGCCGCAGCGCAGGCGTTCGGCATCGGTGCGGCCGCGCGGCACCGGCCGACCGTCGAGCAGGGGAACGATGTCGGTGGTAGTCGAGCCGAGGTCGAGGAGCAGGGCAGGGCCCTCCGGGGCAAAGCGGCCGGCGTAGATGGCCAGCGCCAGCCAATTGGCAGCGGCCGTCAGCAGGGGAGTGCGCCGGGCCTCCTCGATCCCCACCAGCCGGCCGTCGGTTCGCCAGACGCGCACGGGGGCCTGTCCCGCCACTGCGGTCACAGCGTCGAGGATGGCTTCGACTCCCTGGCGCTTGGTTTCGAAGCAGTCGCATAGCTCGCCGGTCATGGTGACGGCCAGCAGGTCGAGGGCGGGCATTTGTTCCAGCAGGGCGCGGAGGGCGGCCGGCAGACGGGCGGGGGCCTTCCACAGCTCGAACGGCAGCAACCGGGCGCCGCCGTCGGTGTGGGCGGCCTTGAGGTTGGCGCCGCCAATGTCGAGACCAAGGACCGAGCGCGGCATACGCTCAACCTAGCGAGGACCACCCATACTTGCCCAGCGTCAGGATGCCCGCCAGAGGGCCGGCCGGCCAGATGGTCAAGGCCAGCCCGAGCCCGTGGGTCCAGGGGAATGGCTGACGGCCAAGCAGTCCGAGTAGCAGGACGAGCACGGCGATCAGCCCGATGGACGGCACGAGGATCAAGTACCAGACGACCGGCACCCATGAGGCCCGGCCGGCCAGGAACTCGGGTAAGGGGCCCCAGTGGTTCCAGGCCGCCAGGATGGCCAGCAGCGCTACCCCCAGCCAGGAGAAGACCCACAACCACTCGCCGGAGGTCAGTCCCTGTTTCCTTCCCATGATGCGCTGGATGCCGAAGAAAAACGGCCAGAGGAGGATGATCCCTTCCGGCAGCCGCAGGAGGTCGGGCAGGGTCAGGACCAGGTAGCGCAGGGCAGGGGAGTTGGCCCGGGGACCCGGCTCGACCTTGAGATGGCCAATGTATCGCACGGCTGCTTCCGGGGCACGAAGGCCGGGCCTTCCCGTCGGTTGGTCAAGCCGGACGAGACCGAACGACAGGGCGCAGCCGGCAAGCAACAGGAAGTAATCCAATAGGACCGGCCGCGAAACCGGTGCGGCCACGGCCGGCTCCTGCTCACCCGTCAAAGATACTCGGCTCATGACCCGATCGTATCGCGGGACAGGGAACAAGGCAAAATCGAGTCGCTGCCGGCAGCCAAACTCGCCCGAGTTTAGCTACCGGTAACCGTCGCGCCTTCCTCGCTTCTATCCTTTATTCTCTTGGGGCAAGAGGGGCATAACCGGTGCTTACACCACGCCGTTCTTCTCACAGACATCCTCCAGGATGCACTCGGAGCATTTCGGATTGCGGGCGGTGCAGGTGTAGCGGCCATGCAGGACGAGGGCCGGGCCGAAATACGTCCACTCCTCCTTCGGCACCAGTTTCATCAGGTCCTGCTCGATTTTCTCGGGTTTGGTCTCCCGCGTGAGCCCCAGCCGCTGCGCGACACGGGCTACGTGGGTGTCCACGATGATGCCGGACGGCAGGCCGTAGGCGACGTTCAGTACCACGTTGGCCGTCTTGCGGGCTACCCCCGGCAGCGTGAGCATCTCCTCCATCGTCCGCGGCACCTGGCCGCCGAAGCGCTCCACCAGGACCTTGCAAGCTCCCTGGATCGCCTTGGCCTTGTTGCGGTAGAAGCCGGTCGGCTTGATGTCCTGCTCCAACTCGGCCAGATCGCACTCAGCGTAGGCCCGAGCGTCGCGGTATTTCTTGAAGAGCGTCTGGGTCACCTGGTTGACCCGCTCGTCGGGACACTGGGCCGCTAGGATGGTCGCCACCAACAATTCCAGCGGCGTGCTCCAGTTCAGCTCGTAGGTGGCGTCAGGATACGCTTTCTTGAGTCGTTTGATGATCGTTCTGATGGCTGCGGCACCTTTGGCACCGGCCATGACCGCTCTCCTTGAGTGGGGGCGTTCGAGGATGAGAATAGGAGAAAATAGTAGGTGCACTTCCACGCCTGCTACTTTCCGCAGCGCTTGTTTTGTAATCGAGAAATGAGCCGCTTGCAAGCATCGCCCGGTGGGGCCGCCGGGCCGGCGGCCGGCGCCACGGGGCAGGGCAGGGGGGAGGCCCTCGGTCATACCCTTGGCGCTCGGTCCCGGTGCGAGATAATTGCTGCACACGGCGGGTCATTCGTGCTTCGGTTAAGGACGGCGATGTTCCGCGGTTCCTTCCCTGAGGCCGGGGCACCTGCCGAGCCACGGACGGTGGCGGTGAGTCGTGTGCCCCGACCTCATTCCAGGACGGCCCGGCGCGGTCCGGCCCCAGGAGTCGAAGAGATGCTGACAGCCCTCCGCGGACGACCGGTGTCCGGTGGGGCCGCTGGCCCGGTGGCCGGCGCCACGGCTCCGCCAGGCCGGACCGTCGTGCTCTACGACGGCCACTGCCGATTCTGCATCGTGGGGATGAAGCGGCTGCTAGCGCTGGCCCGGCCGGGCGCCCTGGAGGCGCTGAGCTTCCAGGAGCCGGGGATACTCGACCGGTTCCCGGGCGTGACGCGGGAGGCGTGCATGCGGCAGATGATCCTGGTGACGCCGGACGGCCGGGTCTTCGGCGGGTTCGAGGCCGTGGTGCAAGCACTGGCGACCCGGCCCGTCCTGGGATGGATCGCACGCCTCTATTACGTGCCGGGCGTGAGGCTGCTGTGCGACCTGCTGTACGCCCTGGTCGCGGCCAATCGCTATCGCATCCTCGGCAGGGCAGGGCAGGGGGGGGAGTGCGAGGGCGGCACCTGTGCCTTGCACTTCAGGACACGGCGGGATTCGTGAGCACGTTGCGCCAGTAGGCAGGCACGGCCTCCCAGGCCGACTGATAGGTGGTTTCCAGCGGCACCAAGACGTACATCTCAGGCGTCAGGAACAAGGGCATCTCAGCCAGCGTGGCGCCTACCGCGGTCGGCTCGACAAACGCTTCCGGACACCAGCCGCCGATGTAGGCAGCAAGAGTGAGCGCCCGGTCAGGCGGTAGAGTGAAATCGCTATCGCTGTACTCATCCCAAATGACCTTGTGGATGCCCTGTGGATCACGCGGTCCGGGGGGGAACAGGTCCACGATTAGCAGATGGATGCCGGCGCGGAGCAGCTCCACGGCCTTGTCCACGAAGGCGCGTAGCCCATGTCGGCTGTTCTTATCTCCGGGGGAGACGACTTCCACCACCGCGACGACCCGGTGGTTGCTCGTGTGGCGGATGACGACAGCCTTAGCCTTAGCGGCGTAGCGGTCGATTTCGGTCCGGGCGTGATAATGGACCTTTGGCGGTGCCGTTGCTAAGGCGATGCCTCCTGTCGGGGCCCCAACGGTGGACGGGCCGTTTGCTGGGCCTTGCAGCGTGAGGACGTCGGGACCCAACCCCCCTGCAATCTGTTCGGCCAGGGCGTAGTAGTCCGGCGGCAGCAGACCCCGATTCAGCGCGCGCTTGATCTCTTCGATCCAGCTATGATGGAAGTCATGGAAAACACCCGCATCAACACGAGTCCAGTCGTGCACCGGCATGACGAGAGCCTCCTGCGGTGTGGGTGTGGAGATACCACTGCCCATTATACGCGCCCGCTGTTCCACCCGGCGGAGGGAGGGGCTGACCAGGGAGGGCATCTTCTTGCGAGTAGAGCAGCCGCAGCAGGGTAGGGGAGGGGGGCTGGCTCTAAGCCCCGTACCGGACTGGCGACTTGACACCCTGTCCGCGGCGCGTTACCCCATACCACATCGTTTGCCATCCGACCCGTCCACAGGAGTGCGCCACCATGACCAGGCATAATCCGGCCGGCACTAGCCGGCGTCAGTTTCTCCGCGCCGGCGCTGCCGGTGCCTTCGGGCTTGCCGTCCTGCCGTCGCTGCTCTCGGCCGACGACAAGAAGGACGACCCGTTCGGCGGCTTCACTGTCGGCGTCCAGAGCTACTGCTTCCGCAACTTCGACACCGAACAGGCGCTGAAGCGGACCCAGGATCTCGGGCTGCACTTCATCGAGTTCTACCAGAAGCACGCGCCGTCCGGCGCCACTCCTGAGCAGATCCGCGCTCTGCTCAACCTCTGCAAGCAATACGACATCACCCCGATCGCCTACGGCGTCCAGCGCTTCACCGCCAAGCATGACGACAACAAGCGGCTCTTCGACTTCGGCAAGGCGCTGGGTATCAAGACCTTCAGCGCCGACCCCGACCCGGACAGCTTCGACAGCCTCGACAAGCTCTGCGAGGAGTACAAGATCGCCATTGCCATCCACCCGCACGGCCCGGTGGGCGGCAAGCTGCATCGCTGGTACTCGGCCCAGGTGATCTTGAAGGCCGTCAAGGACCATCACCCGCTGATCGGCTCCTGCCTGGACACCGGCCATCTGATCCGAGCCGCCCAGCCTCCCTTCAAGGAGAAGCTCGACCCCGCCGAGCAGGTCCGCCTCATGGGGGCGCGCAACTTCGGCATGCATCTGAAGGACCACGACAACACCAAGAAGACCGACGTTATCTTCGGCAAGGGGGTCCTCGACGTACCGGCGGTGCTCCGGGCCCTGCGCGATGTGAACTTCAAGGGTTACATCAGCATCGAGTACGAGGCCAACCCCCAGGACCCCTCACCCGACATAAGGGCCTGCGTGGAGGTGCTCAAGGAGTCGGTCCGGAAGCTCGCCTGACCGCCTTGGGTGGAATGCCCAAGGACGAAGCAGGAATGACGAAAGAATGACGCAATCCGAATAACGGATGACGAAGGGGGGCGACGGCAAGCGGTGAGTTAGTTCCCCGTCCGTTCACCCCCGGCAGGGGGGCACCCCCGATTGCCGTTTCGTCCTTGGTCATTAGTCATTCGGCCTCCTTTCGTCCTTCGGATTTCGTCATTCGTCATTCTTTCGTCATTCCTGCTTCGTCTTTCGACATTCCCAGTTATAATGGGGCGGGGGGAGCCACTGGCCGTCTCCCCCGGGCGCCGGCCGCGCGGCCGCGCCGGGCGGCAATTCTTTGGCATCCGGGATGCGACCATGACTCCTGACGAGATTGCGGACCTGAGGCGGAAGCGCTACAACGCCACCCTGATCTGGGTGCGGCGGCCCAACCCCGACCTGTGGGTCATGCGGGTCCGGCCCGATTTCCCGATTCCGCCGCACAAGCCGGGCCAGTACTCGACGCTCGGCCTTGGCTACTGGGAGCCGCGCCTCCCCGGCTGCCAGGCGGAGGTGATCAAGCCCGGCGATGAGACCAAGCTGGCCCGCCGTTCCTACTCGATCAGCTGCCCCATCCTCGACGAGGATGGGAACCTGATTGATTACGAGCGCACCGGCTGGCTGGAGTTTTACATCGTCCTGGTGCGGGAGACGGAGAACCCCGACAAGCCGCCGTTGCTAACGCCCCGCCTGTTCATGCTCCAGGAAGGGGACCGCCTCTACCTGGGGGAGAAGATCACCGGCCATTTCACGCTCGACCCGGTGAAGCCGGGCGACACGGTAGTGTTCTTGGCTACCGGCACCGGCGAGGCCCCCCACAATTACATGATCTGGGACCTGCTCCGGCGGGGCCACGACGGCCGCATCCTGTCGGCCTGTTGCGTCCGTTACCGCCGTGACCTCGGCTATTTAGCGACCCACGAAGAGCTGATGCGGCGTTATCCCAACTATACGTACCTTTGCCTGACCACCCGAGAGGCCGACACGGTCAAGCACAAAGTCTACATCCAGGATCTGATCACCAGCGGTCAGTTGGAGGAGCGCCTCGGCCAGCCGCTCGATCCGGCCCGGACGCATGTCTTCCTCTGCGGCAACCCCAAGATGATCGGGCTGCCGGTCAAGGACAAGGAGACGGGCCAGCGGGTCTATCCCCAGCCGACCGGCGTCATCGAGATCCTAGAGCGGCGCGGCTTCCAGGCCGATCAGCCCGCTCTGAAGATCAAAGGCAACATTCACTTCGAGGAGTACTGGTGACCCGCCGGTGACTCCCGAATTCGGGGAGAACGAGAGCGATGAATCCGACAACCAGCGCCAATCGCCGCCTCCGGCGGGCGTTCCTGATCGCCGCAGCCTTGACCGTTTGCGCAACCCTGGCCCCCCTGCCGGTCTGGGCCCAGCCGAAACCGGGGCAGCCCGTTGGGGTGGGGCCAGGGATTGGGCCGGTCCAGCCGGGTGCGCCCGGCAAGGGGCCTGCGACCACACCGGTGCCGCTGCCTCCCCCGCCCCCCCCGCCGGCGGAAGAGGAGCCCAGCGCCCTGCCGATCATCATCGGGGTGGTGATCGGGGTAGTGGTCCTGGGTGGCCTGGCGTTGCTGGTGTATGTGGCGCTGCAGCACGCCGGCGGGAAAAAGTCGAAGGTGTCCGAGTCGGCCGACGTGATCGGCGGCTACCGCTTGGAACGGCAACTGCAAACCGGCCTGACCAGTCAGGTCTGGGAAGTCTCCGAAATTTCCAGCGGCCGGCATTTCGCCCTGAAGATGCTCCTGCCGGAACACGCCAATAACCCGGAGTCCCGCCGCCTGTTGTTCCACGAGGCGGCAGTCGGCATCGAGATGGCCCACCCCAACGTCATCAAGATCATCAAGGTCTTCAAGGACGTCAAGCAGCCTTGCTTCGTGATGGAGTTCTTCCCCTCCGGCAGCATGCGGCAGCGCATCCAATACAAGGAGTGGGACTTCATCAGGGAGTTCGCCTACGAGATCTTCAAGCAGACCGCCACCGGGTTGGCCTACATGAACACCCGCGGCTGGCTCCACCGTGACGTGAAGCCCGACAACATCCTGGTCAACAGCGTCGGCGAAGTGCGATTGATCGACTTCGCCATCGCCACGCGCATCTCGAAGGGATGGTTCAGCCGTCGGCCCAAGCCGGCCGGCACGCGCAGCTACATGTCCCCCGAGGCGATCCGCGGCGAGCGACTCGACACCCGTTCGGACATCTACAGCTTCGGGGCGACCTGCTACGAGATCGTCACCTTCCGCCAACCGTTCCGCGCGGCCACGGCCAATGAACTGCTCAACAAGCAGCTCTTCGAGAAACCGACCCCGCCGCAGGTTTACTGCCCCGACCTGACCGACGACTTCTCCAAACTGATCCTGCGCATGCTGGCCAAGAAGCGTGAGGAGCGGCCGAAGACTTTCCACGACGTCCTGATGGAGCTGCGCAAGATCAAGATCTTCAAGACCAAGGACCCGGCCCCGCCCAAGGGGGGGCCGCTGATGCTGCACCCGGAACTGGCTGCCATGCGACGGCCGGGCGGCAAGGGGCCGCTCCCCAAGGCGCCCGACAGCGGATCGCCGCCGAAGAGCTGACTGGCCGGTGCTTCGTCTGGAAGTTTCCGCCCAACCTGCTAAACTCTCCGTTTTAAGAGCCCCACCTCCTTTCCCGGGCCTCCGGGTGTCCTCGCGCCGGGGAAGCCGACCGGCTGCTCCCCGGCCTGGGCCGTTCATGGACGGGCGGGCGTCGGACCTTCACAGGAGGATAAGCAGATGCCTCCGCAACGGCTGTCATTCGAGAAAGAGATCTATGAGATGGAGGACCTGCTGGCCAAGCTGGAGGCCAACGTCAACGGCCAGCTCACCAGTCTCGACGAAGTCCGCCGGATGCGCCGGGAGCTGGTGAACCTCAAGCGCAAAATCTACAGCAATCTGACCGCCTGGCAGATCGTCGAGGTTGCCCGCTGCCGGGACCGGCCGCAGACCATGGACTACGTCGAGCTGATCTTCGACGAGTTCGTGGAACTGTACGGCGACCGGGCCTTCGGCGACGATCGGGCCATACGCACCGGCTTCGCCCGCCTGGGCGATTACCGGGTCATGCTGGTCGGCCACCAGAAGGGGCACACGGTCCAGGAGCGCAACGAGTGCCTCTACGGCTGCGCCCACCCGGAGGGGTACCGGAAGGCCCTGAACAAGATGCGGCTGGCGGCCAAGTTCCACCTGCCGATCATCTGCCTGATCGACACGCCCGGCGCCTACCCCGGCATCGGGGCGGAGGAGCGCGGCCAGGCCCAGCTGATCGCCACCAACCTCCTGGAGATGTCGCGCCTGCCGACGCCGATCATCTGTGTGGTCATCGGTGAAGGGGGGTCGGGCGGGGCGTTGGGCATCGGCATCGGCGACCGCATCGCCATGCTGGAGTTTGCCTACTACTCGGTGATCAGCCCCGAGGGCTGCGCCGGCATCCTCTGGCGCGAGGCCAACGACGAGACCAAGCCGCTCGCCGCCGAGGCCCTGAAGCTGACGGCACGCGACCTGTTCCGGCTGCGGATCATTGATGACATCATCCCGGAGCCGCTCGGCGGCGCCCACCGCGACCACCGCGAGATGGCCAACATCCTGAAGGCCTACCTGCTGCGCTACCTCCGCGACCTGCGCCACCAGCCGGTGGACGAGCTATTGGAGCAGCGCTACCAGAAGTACCGGCGAATGGGCGTCTTCCTCGAAGGCCGATTGGCCGAGGCCGAACCCACCCCCTCTGCCAAGCCCATCCGTGAGGGTTCCCAGGCGTAAACGGCGTCGGCGCCGGCACTTCGACCCGGTTCCTCAATTAAACATAACGGCCATTATCGGACGTTGCAGCGACCCCCAGCCTTGGGGTTGCAACCCCGGGGTTGGCCAGGCCAACGTCTGATAATGGCTCTTATGTTCACTTCAGGCCAGCTATTTCGGGCCGGGACAGAAACGGCCGTCGCAGTGGCAGACGGGGCAACCGCGACCTAAAGTTGGATGGTGGACCGGCGAAGTCCCCGCAACCTTTCAGCCACGGGAAGAATCATGGAGCAGCGCCTCTTCCTGGGCCGCTACCAGGCCATCCGTTTGCTGGGCGAAGGCGGCACCAGTCGGGTCTATCTCGCGCGGGCCTTGAACAGCGGCCAGCAGGTGGTGGTCAAGGTCTTGCAGGAGCACCTGACCGCCAATCCCCGGTTCCGCGACTGCTTTCAGCGCGAACTGATGCTGTTGAAGCGCTTCCAGCACCCCAACGCCGTCACCCTCCTTGACGCCTCAGCCACCGACCCACAGGGGCCGTGCATCGTCATGGAGTACATCCAGGGGATCACCCTTGACGATCTGTTGAAGCGTTACGGCCGACTCAGTCCGCTCCGGGTGGGTCGGCTCCTGGTCCAGATCTGCCGGGTGCTTCAGGCCGCCCACAACCAGGGGATCACCCACCGCGATCTGAAACCGGGCAACCTGATGGTGCTCCACCCGGATACCGCCGCCGAGAAGGTCAAGGTAATGGACTTCGGGCTGGCGCAACTGACCACGGCGCTGTACATCCCGCTGGAGCAACTCGCCCGGACCGGCCACGACTACGCCGCCGGCACCCCCGAATACATGTCGCCCGAGGAGATCCGCCGCGACCCGGTGGACCATCGGGCCGACATCTACAGCCTGGGCGTGATCCTCTTCCAGCTCCTGACCGGCCGACTCCCGTTCGAGGGGACAGTGCCGGAGCTGCTCCAGGCCCACACCGAACAGCGGCCGCCGACGCTGGCCGAGATGGGGGGGTGTGTGCCGCCGGGGATCGAGGCAGTGGTGCGGTCCTGCCTGGGCAAGTATCCGGTGGAGCGGCCGCAGAGCGCCCGCGAATTGGCGGAGCGCTACGAGCGGGCGCTGGGACAAAAACTCCTTAAGGAGCCGATCGACCAGCCGGCCCCTGTCCCACCGTCGGAGGCCCAACCGGATGAGCCGGCCGTTCCGATGACCATTGATCCAAACACGGTGGTGCGCCGCCTAGAGGCGTACATGCCGGAGAAGATCGCGGTGGTGAAACTCCGCGGCTTTGTGGACGACATCGGTGGCGAGGCGGTCGAGAGCGTCCCCGGCATGATCCGGGTGCGGTTGGGGGAACGGCGCGAGGCCGCCTCCGCCTCGGGAACCAAACTCCTCTCCTGGCTGAAGCTGAAAAAGGCTGAGGCGCCGGCCGTGGACCACCCGACCGAGATGGAGCTGCACATGAAGAAGAAAGGCTCCAGCCCCCAGAACCTGTTGGAGCTGACCGTCCTGCTGCGGCCCGAGCGGGGCCGGAAGCAGGCCGCCGACCCCCAATGGCAGGCCTTCTGCGACCGGATCTTCCGCGACCTGCGTGCTTACCTGATGGGGCGGGGGTAAGAGGACTCGCGGCCAAACCGATGATGCCTTCTGCTCGGCCGGCCGCTATCTTAATCCCCATGCACACACCAGCGAACCTCACCCAACACCGCCTTCGGGCCGGCATGGTCGGCTTCGGCATGATCTTCGATGAGACCTACCGGCCGCTGTTCGAGCAGCTCCACAGCGAGGGACTGTACCGGCGCGATTTCGGCCTGGTCGATGTGGAGCTGGCCGCTGCCGCCAGCCGGACCGGCACCCGCGCCGAGCGCTACAAGCGCAGCGCTGCCGGCCGGATCGCCGACTTCGCCAACTTCAGCGGTGCGGATGCCGTCAGCCGGCTGCTGGCTCACGGCGTCGATGCGGTCTGTATCGCCACGCCGGACGACCGCCACTTTGAGCCGGCCCGCCTGGCCCTGGCCGCCGGCAAGCACGTCCTGATTGAGAAGCCGTCCGTTCTCCGACTGCAGGAGTTGGACGAGTTGGAAGCCCTGGCCCGCCGCCAGGAGGTCCTGGCCAAGGTGGTCTATCACAAACTGGCCGACCCCGACCACAAGAAGCTCCGCACCCATGTGGTGGACGGCGTGCTCCAGCATGTGAACAACGGCTACTGCAGCCTGCTGGAGCCAAAGCAGATCAGCGGCAGTCAGTTCGCCGAGTGGATCACCGGCCGCAACCCCGGCACTTATGTCGCCGTCCATTACATCAAACTCATTGACTTCACGTTCAGTCCCCCTCACCCCCCGCCCCTCTCCCCGAAGCGGGGGCGAGGGGAGCAAGTAGCTCTCCCCTCTCTCCCGAAGCGGGGGCCAGGGGAGCAAGTAGCTCTCCCCTCTCTCCCGAAGCGGGGGCCAGGGGAGCAAGTAGCTCTCCCCTCTCCCCCTCGAAGGGGGAGAGGGGTAGGGGTGAGGGGGTGGCATGGCGGCTGGCCCGAGTCAGCGCCACGGGGCAGCGCGGCCTGGTGGGGCCGGCCGATGGCCCGACCTGGGATTCGGTCCAGTTGCAGGTGGTCTACGCCTATCCCGACGGCCGGGAAGCGGCGTTTGACATCCATACCAGCTGGGTGACGCCGGACAACTTCCCCGGCTATGTCGAGCAGGAGGTGCAATTCCGCTTCGACAACGGCGTCTGGAACGCCCACCAGCGCAAGCGCGGTGTCGAGGTGACGGTCGAGGGACGCACTCCCCTGGAACTGAAAATCACCCCGAACCACCATTACAACGGCACCTTCCTGGAGCCGTGGGGCGAGCGCTCACAGCGCGGCTACGGCATCGAGGTCCTGCGCCGGTTCTTCGAGGAGGTGGCGTTCGTTGAGTTTGGCGGTCCGCCGGAGAAACGGCACGAACGACTGGAGCAGATGCGGGCCCTTGCTTATAACGACCTGTCGGCCGACCGCAACACGGTGGCTGTGGTCCAGGCGCTGGAGGCAATCCTGGCCCGGCACGCGGCCGGCCAGCCCGGCTGTGTCGTGACTGTCAACGACCGGCACGGCGGCCTGGTGCTCCACGCGCCGGGGCAGGCCGAGCCGGTGGTTCTCTACCCAGGCCGCGTTTGATTGGTATAAACGATTGCACCAGTGGTCTCCCAGCCCGGAGCAACCCGACCTCATGACCGCACCACTGCACCACCCCCACGAAGCCGCTTCCAACGCCGCCCGCGACCAGGTCGCCTCCCTGGAGCCGAAAAGCCTTCGTACTTACACGCCGACCCAGGCGGTGCTGGCCAAGAGCGCCGGCATCTACCATTGGACCCCCGAAGGCCGGCGGCTGTATGACTTCACCTCCGGCGTGCTGGTGGCCAACCTCGGGCACAACCCCAGCTCATGGATGCGGCGGTTCGCAGCGTACATGGGCTGGCCAGCGCCTGATCTTCGCGTCCCCTCACCTGATTACTTCGGCGCCCTGCCAATGACCGCGTACAACGCCATCACCCCGGTGGAGACGGAAGCCTGCCGTCGGTTGACCGGGCTGCTGCAAGGCCGGCCGGGCGGACGGCGGCTGGAACAGGTTTTCTGGGCCGCCTCCGGTTCCGAGGCGATCCAGAAGGCGCTCTGGGCCGCCCTGGCCCGCGACCGGACACGAGACATCATCATCGCCACGCGCTACGGCTTCCATGGCAAGAAAGGGCTGGCCGGCGCGGTGACCGGCTGCGAGACCGACCGCGACCGCGATCCGCGCGTCCGCTTCATCAGCTTCCCGATGGCCGAGTGCATCGATGTCAGCCTGCGCGACCGCCCCTTCGATCCCACCCCCTATCGCCGCGAGCTGGAAGCGCTGTACCACCAGTTCGGCCTTCGCCTAGGGGTGCTGATCACCGAGCCGTACCTCGGCGGCGGCGGCTCGTTCCATCCGCCGAAAGCATACCTGCAAATGCTGCAAGCTTTCTGCCGCGCGCACGACATCGTTTTCATCCTCGACGAGGTGCAGTCCAACTTCGGCCGGACCGGCGAGCTGTTCGCCTTCGAAACCTACGGTCTGGAGCCGGACATCGTGGTACTGGGCAAGGGCCTGGGCAACGGCGTGCCGGTGGCGGCGGCTGTCGGCCGGGCCGACATCTTCGCCAGCCTCGACTATGGTGAGGGTTCCGACACCTGGAGCGCCAATCCGCTCTGCTGCGCGGCGGTGCTGGCAACGCTGGACGAGTTCGCTGCCCGCGACGTGCTTGGCCCATGCCGCCGGGCATCGGCGGTGATCGAGGAGGGACTGGTACGGCTGAAGGAGCTGCCGTTTGTGGCCCACGTCCGCGGGGAAAAAGGCGGCATGGTTTGGGGAGTGGAGTTTGCCGACCACGCCGGCCGCACCGCCGCCGATTGGGCCAACGCCGCGGTGCTGGCCTGCTACCTGGGCGAGCCGGGAGCTTCAGCGCCCGAATCCCGCGACGGCATCCACCTGCTCGGCCCGCTGGCGAAGAAAGTCGTGCGCATCGCCCCGCCGCTGGTCATCACCGAGGCGGAGGCCAGGGAAGCGATGACCTTGATGCACCGGCTGTTGACAGCATTGATCAAGGACAGCTCGCCGGCGCCGCGTCCCGCAATGGCCGGCGCGCGTTGACCCCCCTGCCCTGCTCGCTACTGCGCCGGCCGCTCACCGACCATTGACTCCTCGGCGTCAATACGGAGCCAGCAGAGTGAGCCGATCGCCAGCGTGAGCGCGAAAACATAGAGTACCACGTTCCAGGCGTGCTCGCGGGCGGCCGGGTCGATGGGGACGCCGGCGACTTCCGGCGAAAGCCACCCCAATAGATAGCCTGCCAGGACCGGCGACAGCGCCGCACCGATCGCGGCCACCGTGTTCATGAAGCCGAAGATCGTGCCGACGAACCGGCCGCCCGCGTCGGTGCAGACCGCCCAGTGGGCCGCCAGGGCCAGGTCGCTGGTGAAGGCCGACAGGGCGATCAGCGCCACCGCCAGCACCGGGTTGTCCACGCTTGCTCCGGCGAAGAGCAGTAGCCCGCCGCCCCCCCTTGCCTACCAGGCCCATGATGCGCCGGCCCCAGCGGCGGCTGCCGGTCCGGCGCACCAGCCAATCAGTGCAGAGGCCGCCCAGGGTGCAGCCGATGGCGCCGCAGATCATCGGCAGGCCGGCCACCCACCCCCACGTCTCGCGCGGCACGTCATGCCGCTGCCGCAGGTAGGTCGGGAACCACGTGAAATAGAGGTAGACCACAAACGCACTACAGAAAGCCATCGCCGAGTAGGCCCACAGGTTACCGCTGGTCAGCATCGCCCGCCACGGCGTGCCGGACAGGTGAGTACCGGCTTCCGCCCTCTCCCCTGCCCTGTCCTCTTCGATGAGGGCCAGCTCGGCGGCGTTGACCGCTGGGTGCTCGGCAGGGTCGTTGCGAAACCACCAGGCGAACGCCACCACCCAGACGACACCGAGCAGGCCGAACAGCCAGAACGTCACGCGCCAGCCCATGCCCGGCCAGAGCCGTTCGTTGACGAAGGCCGTCACCGCGATGGTCACTGCCGAAGCGATGCCGCCGCCGAGCCGGCCCGCCGTCGCTACCACTCCCTGGGCCAGGCCGCGCTCGCGCACCGGGAACCACCGTGACGAGCACTTGGCGATGTTCGGGTAGGCCCCCGCCTCCCCTGCCCCGAATAGAAAACGGATCACCAGCAGCAGTATGAATCCGTCAAGCAGCAGCGGCACGCCGAGGAATGTCAGGCTGCTGTCAAGCGTGAACGCCGTGATGCAGCCGGTCAGGGCCGTGAACAGCGACCACCAGAGGACGATCCGGCACAGCACCCGCTTCGGCCCATAGCGATCGCCCCATGCCCCAGTCGGCACCTCGAAAAGCATGTAGCCAAGGGTGAAGGCGGTGAACATCCAGCCCCGTTGCACCGGGTCGAGGCCGAGCACCTTGACAATATCGTCCGCTGACTCGGCGATGCAGATCCGGTCCAGGTACAGCACCAGCGACAACGCCGCCGCGTAGAACAGGAAGACGTAGCGCCGGTGGGTGGGCCGTATTGGCGGGGCGGAAGGCGAGCGGCCGGTGTGAACCGGCCGGTTAACAGCCTGCTTGATCCAACCCATAGGTGGCCGGTCCGGGGCGAGGTCGGGGTGAGGGGGCCGCTGTCCGCAACGGCCGCTGGTGTTATGATGGTAAACCAGGGCGGCCGTCAAGGCGAACGATTCCTGGGGCACGTATCGATCCGAGAGAGGGTGAGCATGGCGACTTGCTGGCTGGCGCAGGCGGTGGGCGTGCTGGCCGTTCTCTTCGGGGCGCAGGAGGACGTGCACTGGCTGGACCGGCTGATTCGGGAATTCACGGCCCTGTGGCCGGAGTGGTCCTACTTCAGTCTGGACTTCCAGGTCCGCAGTCTGCTGGCAGTGCTGTTGGCCAGTCTGGTTTGCGGGGCGGTCGGCTCGCTGGTTGTGGGCAACCGTATGGCCTTCTTCAGCGACGCCCTGGCCCACTGCGCCTTCGCTGGCATCGCGCTTGGCTTCCTGTTCGCGCTGCTGAGTGGGGTCCGTGACGAGCAGCAGTTCTGGGCGCTGGTTACGCCGATCATGATCGTCTTCGGCATCGTGGTCGGGGTCGGCATCGCCTGGGTGCGGGAGCAGACCAACCTGGCCAGCGACACGGTCATCGGCGTCTTCTTCGCCGGGGCGATCGGCTTCGCCGCCCTCTTGCGCAAGGTGATCCGCAGCCGGCGGCTGTTCAACCTCGAGGACTTCCTCTTCGGCGACCCGGTCACGGTCTCGGCCGGGGATCTGGTATTCCTGTTCGTACTGGTGGCCATCACCGCGGCCCTGCTGGTCTGGATGTACAACGACGTGGTGTTCACCAGCTTCAACGCCAGCCTGGCCCGCTCGCGGCGGGTCCGAGTCCGGCTGTGCAACTACGCCTTCATCGTCCTGCTGGCCCTGATCGTCAACGTCTGTTTGAAGACAGTCGGGGTGCTCTTGATCAACGCACTACTGATCGTGCCGGCGGCCACGGTCGGCAACGTGGCGAGGAACATGCGGCAGCTCTTCTGGGGGACGATCGTCCTCTGCCTGCTCATCAGCGTCTTCGGGGTCTGGCTCAGCTACCAGGTGACCTTCCCTAACCCGAACAACCCTCGTGACCCGATCCAGTTCGGCATCGGCGGCACGATGATTGTGTCGGCGGTGGTGCTCTTCTTCCTGTCGATGGCGGTCGAGCCGCTACGGCGCCGGTTGTCGCCGCTGCTGGCACACCTCTGGCGCCGGCGCGGCCCCGAGGTGGTGAAGCACGACGGGGCGAAGGTTTGAACAACGTATGCCCGGGCAGCGGCAGGCGGCCCCCTATTGTCGCGGAAATGGCGAACCTGCGGGAAGACGCTGGCGGGGCGTGAGGCCAGCGCGGGGAGCGGTCTTGCAAAAGGCCAGCCAGCGACTGACAATGACACTTCCTGCCGGTTTCCTGGAACGGGCAGGTTGGGCCGCGGCTTCCTCGGTTCGGTGGGGGCGAACCGATGCCGGAGGCCCGGCGTATA
>DATLYH010000248.1:0-16085 GCA_035575035.1 Gemmataceae bacterium | reverse complement strand
ATTCACCCGCACGAGGCCCCGCTCGCAATCTCCCGGCAAGGGCGTGCGGGCCCAGGCCGACTGCCAGCGGAAGGCCCGAAGAGATCAGGTACAGCCAGTGCGGGCACATCAACAGCAGGAAGCGGAGGCGGCGCCAGCCGTCGCGGAAGCTGCGCAGGTGCGGCAGACGGTCGCGGCCATCGGGGTGCAGCACGATCGGCACCTCGCTGATCCGCTGCCCCTTGAGGCAAGCCTTGACCACCATCTCGCTGGCGAACTCCATGCCGGGCGTCTTCAGCCCCAACCGCTCGTAGGCGTCCTTGCGGAAGGCACGCAAACCGCAGTGGGCATCGCCGATCGGACTACGGAAGAACAGGTTGAGGATGCCGGTCAGCACTGGGTTACCGATGTAGTGGTGCAACCAGGGCATGGCCCCCGGCCGAATGCCACCCTTGAAGCGGTTGCCCAGGACGAGATCGTCCCCCTGTCGCAGCCGCCGGATAAGCGGTTCCAAGTCACTGAAGTCATAGAAGTCGTCGGCATCGCCCATGATGATGTACTGGCCGCTTCAGCCGGGCGTCTGTGCCAACAAAAATCGCCTCGTCGCCGAGCGTCTCTTCTCTCTTCCCAGCACAGACCTCCGCGAACAGCTGTTCGTATTGATCAGCGCAGACTTCCCAGTCCCAGTGCTGGCGGGCAAAATCGGCCACGACCTCGCGCCGGGCCTGCAGACTAGCAGGCGCGTCGATAATCCCCCGAATGATGGTCGTCAAATGCTGGTGGTCTAGGTCTGACACCAGCGCTACGTCCTCGATGCCAGGGACGGCCAGAGCGGTATCCTTCGAAATCAGGGCTGGCGTGCCACATGCCATCGCCTCCTGAACCACCAGCGGGAACCCTTCGCCGACTGAGGGAAGCACCAGAAGGTCGGCCGCCTGGTAATAAGGGGCAATCTCCTCCCGGCTGAGGGACCCGGGACAGCGGACGTTCGGCAATCCCCAGCGGAGCGGATTGTCTGGTCCCCAACCAACAAAGACCCACTCACACTCAGGGAAACACTCGGCTAGATCGCGCAAGATTCGCAATCCCTTTTTTTCGACGAACCTACCCACGAAGAGCATGATGAGCTTGTCGGCTGGCCAACCGAACCGGGCACGCAATCGTTGGCGCTGCTCCGGGCCGATGGGACAGAAGGTTTCAGTCGCGACGCCGTTAGGGATGTAGCGCGGCGGGGTGCGAAAGCGGATGAACCGGGAAAAGTATGTCTGTACTTTCTTGCTACAAAAAACGGACCTGTTACTTCCGGCCAGCACGAGCCAGCCCAGGGTATGGTTAGCCAGGGCCAGCAGGCCCCGGAGTACTGTCCGGGAATAGGGAATCCAGCCGACGTGTTGCGTAACTACTACCGGCTTGCCCAGCAACCGGGCCCACACGAAAGCGACGACGTTGCCCATGTAGAGGCTGTCGTGGATGTGCAAGAGATCACAGCGCCTCACCTCGCGGCAGAGCCGGAGTAGGCTTAATGGTCCCCAGAGAGGGTAAGGGAACCCGAGTCTGCGTTCGGTGAAGTTGAGGGTCCGCATTGGCAGTCGGCGGAAGGCTGTATCTACGGATACAGGTTCCAACTTGCTTGCAGCCCACACAACCTCAATGCCACGGTGAGTGAGCCGGCGCCCTAACTCCTCGGCGACAATCTCCACGCCGCCGCAGTGTTCAGCGTAATAGTGTGTCGTTACCAGAATGCGCATAGAATGCCTCTTCTTTGTCGCTCTCCGGTTTGCGTGAGAGCGTAACGTACACCGAGGCATTGGCCTGGCGAATGGCGGTAGGGGTAACCAGGTCTTCCAGGACCATCCGCAGGTTCATCAGGCAAGCCACGGGAGCCAGGATAGCGGGACCGAGGATCGGTATTTTCCGGAATACGTGGTGCAGCCCCAGCAAGCGGAACTGAGTGGTCCAGGCCAGGGGGCCTACGGCTGGCATCACCGTCTCTACCCGGAAATCTCGGGCCCGGCGTTCCTCGACCAAGCCGTCACGGGTCCAGCGTCGGTAGTCTGTGGGATGTGGGTGGTACAGCCAGTTGCCGTGCGTGGATAGCAGCAGCCAGCCACCCGGCTTTAGCAGGCGGTAACATTGGCCCAGGTACCAATCCAGGTCCCAAACGTGCTCTAGCACCTGGAAGGAGACGACACCGTCGGCGCTGGCATCGGGCAGATCCAGGGGCCGGCCCGGCTTGATGCGCACGTCCACGTCGCCATCGAGGTCGCAGGCGATGTATTGTGCCCCTCGGGCGGTGATGAGCCTCTCGTAGGGCCGATCGCCGCAGCCGAAATCGATGACGCGCTGGCCCGCCCGGAGGGCCGCCGTTGAGTCGAGGAGCACCTCGATCTGCCGGCGTAAGCAGCGCAAAACGTACCAATCGTAATCGCGCCAGATTTGTGGCTCTAGACGCCGCTCGCCGTCCTTCGGGGTCATGACGACGTCCTTTCCCAGAGACCTATGAACTGGAGCGAGTTCGTCGCCCATCCCAGCGGGCCGACGTGGCAGGGTGCCGGGTGGATCAGCCGGCACAGGGTGAACCCGGCCTCCTCGATCACGGGGAACCAGTCCCACCGCTTCTGGTAACGGTACAGAGAGGGGATGCCAAAGCGGCGGTTGCCTATCTCGTCCAGCGCGCACAGAGTCAGCCTGCCGGCCAGGCTCCGGTAGGTGTGGTCCTTGAGCAGGAAGAAGCGAGCGGCACAACGAAGGGCTTCACGCAGGCTGGCCTGCGGGTCGGGGCAGTGGTGCAGCACATCGACGCTGCTCACCAGATCGAAGGAGCGGTCGGCGAAGGGCAGGCGCTGGCCATCGTACAGGATGACTTCGGTGAAGGTGCGCGGCCGGACCTGGACGTCGATGGCCACTACCTCGTGGGCTATCCCCTCGCGCACGAAGGACGAAGCAAACCAACCGTCGCCCGCGCCGAAATCGAGGCCCCGATTCACGGGCGCTAAAGGCTGCAAACAGGCGCGAAACAAGTCGAGGACGCGACAGCGGTAGGGGTTCATGACTCGCTGGCCTCCAGCAAGGCCGCCGGTTCATACGACACGGCCGCCTGGCACGGCCCGCACGCAGCCGGGCGCGAAACTCGCCAGCATCCGAGAATCAACAACAGGAAACCAAGACTCATGGTCAGGCCAAGCAGGGTGGCCGTGCGAGGCAGGTCAACCGGCCTCTTCTCGACGGGGAGGTACTGCTGGCTGATCCACCAAGGGCGGAGGGAAGAGAACACGTGGTAGCGTTGCGCCGCCTCGCGGTAGGTAGTCGTCATCAGAACGATGAGGGCTGGCCGCGTGCTGCAGGTGGCCGACAGGGGCCCCGCACCGGGAGACGTACCGCTCAGCCCAATCAAGCTTGTGAGAAGGATTGGACCAGGGGCATTGATTCCCCCGGCGTGAGTCGGCAGCGGAGCCGGGTTGAAGTCTGGCGCCCGCTCCTGCCGGGGCGTCAAGACCTCGACAATTTCCCAGCACCGCCGAGGGAGGTGTGCGGCGGACAGGTTAAACCCCAGCCAGGGATGATCGTAGTAGTAGGTGAGCGAGATCGGCGTTTGCAGAAATAGCCGCTGCGGGTCGATGCTTAGACCCAGCAACTGGACCAGCACGCCTACCGTCAGCACGGAAGCAACTACTGCCCGGTGTAGCTTACCGACCGCTGCCGGGACGAAAACCCACCCCAGGGCGAAGACAGGGGTCAGGTAACGCGGGCCCCAACTTGGTTCGCCCTTGAAGAATGTCAGGAAGCAAAGGAACAATGTGAACATCAGAGAAGCAGCCAGGACGGTCCAGCAGAACCGCCGGTAGTTGTGGCACCACTCGAGCCAACCGAGGCAGCTGAGCAGCAGCGGGGGACAGTACCAGAAGGCTCCCGCTGAGGGGCTCAAGGCCAAGTTAGCTAGCCCCGGAATCGGGTTGCTGGTCCACATGGGACCGTACCACTCCTCGTATTCCAGGTAAGGATTGGGAGTACCGGGCGGGAACTTGTAAAGGTCGTAGGCTTTGTAGGCGACCACGCCCAAGGCTAACCCGAAGAAGACCAACCCTGCCTGGGTAAGTTGCTGACGGAGAGGCTGCCCGGGCCGGTAACCAGCCGTCACCACCGGCAGAGCGAAGAACCCTAACGGTGGTTTGCAGTTAAACGCCCACCCCATCACCAGCCCGGCGACGGTGGCTCCAAGTAGGGGCCGGCGATCCCGCGAGAGCCACATCACCGCGACAGCCAGAACGATCGCCAGGGTCCCCAGGATGTCGTCAAACGTGCTGGTGCCGTAGTACCAACTTGGCGTGCAGAAGATACCTGCTGTCGCCCAGAACAGGCTGGCCCCCGGACAGTGGCCCAGTCCGCGGAACCAAAGCGAGTAGGTCACCGCCAGCACCGCGGCTGCGAACGGGCTGATGAGGGTGAAGAAGAAGTGCCGGCGCATTTCGTTGACGGGGCCAGTGACGTCAGCGGCAAGGATCGCCCCCACGCCCAGGACCGTTTGGGGAAAACGATAATCGGTATACCTCTGGCCATCCCGTCCCGGGCGGACGGCGAACCAGACATCCGGGTCGCGGATGATGTGGTCGCCGTGATCGACCAGGCTCCGGGCTACCTCGTAGCGAGTCTGCCCGTCCACGATGTCGATCCGCCCCGGTCCCGAGAGGGCCACCACAGCAAAGACAAAAAAGAACAGGCCGGTCAATGCTAGCACCCACCAGCCACTTGCCAGACCTCCGTGCTCTTTGCTGACTATCATTCTTTGCTCCGCGCTCGGTATGACGATCTCATATCCCGATCCTGTTAGTTCTATCTCAACTTGGCGGTAAGGAATTTAGAAAAACTCTAGCACACAACGGCGACGAACTGCGTCCGGCTGTCTTCGCACCTTCATTCCAAGGCGGCAGGGCTATACTCCCGAACTCACCCTCTCATGCCTATGAGGCCGGTCGGAGAGTGGTGAGGATTTCCTTCTCCTTCCGTTCACTCCCCTATTCACCATCGGCGAAGATCACTTTGGAGCCCTCGATCTCAAACCGGAACCGCAGCTCCCGCAGAGGTGCCAGTGCGCGGCGCAGACCCTCTTGCTTGGGACGGGGGCAGAATAAAAGGAGGAAGCCGCTGCCGCCGGCGCCCAGGAGCTTGCCTCCCAGGGCGCCATTCTCCAGGGCCAGCTGATAGCAGCGGTTGATGGTGTCGTTGCTGATCTTCGAGGCGAGCTGCTGCTTCAGCCGCCAGCTTCGGTCCAGGATCTGGCCCAGCCGCTCCAGCTTCCCGTCGTACAGGGCGTCCCGCAGCTCCCAGACAAAGTCCACCATCCGCTTCAGCACCTCACGCTTCGGCGACGAGCGCAGGTTCGCCTTCTGCTCGGCCAAAACGTAGGAGGCCATCCGCTGCCCGCCGATGTGGAACATTAGCAGGCTCTCTTGCAACCCTTGATAAACGTCGGCCTTCAAGTGGATCGGTTCGACGCCGACCGTGCCCGATGGATGGAAGTGAAAGACATTCAACCCGCCGAAGGCGGCGGCATACTGGTCCTGCTTGCCGATCGGCTCCTGGAGTCGGTTGATCTCCACGTCACAGGCCTCCTCGGCCAGCTGGGCCTTGGTCACGTACTTGCCGGCCCGGACGTGGAGATTGTGGATCAGGCCGACCGTGAATGAGGACGATGAGCCGAGCCCCGAGCCGGCGGGGATGTCGGCGTTGGAACTGATCTCCAATGCCCCCCGCACCTGGAAGCGAATCAACACCTCGCGCAGGATAGGGTGTTCCAGGTCTTCCAGGCGGGTGACCGTCTCGGTCTTGGAGTACTTGACGCGGACCTTGTCCTCGTCGAAGAAGCGGTGCGAGGCGATGTACATGTATTTATCGATGGTGGTGCTTAGCACCGCCCCGCCGCACTGGGAATAGAACTCCTCGATGTCCGAACCGCCGCCAGCGAAGCTAACCCGGAATGGCGTGCGCGTGATGATCACGGACGCTCCCCCCCTCAGTCAGGGCAATGATCAAGTTGGCGCCGTCGGCTGCCCGATCGGCATCGGCCTGCTGCCGGCGCTGCACACTCAGGAGGGCCTCGACGGCGGCGGCATCAAACCCGCGCCAGGCCAGGAAGCTCTCCAGCCGGGCAGCGGCCGTACCGTCCTCCAGCTCGCAGAAAACGCGGAAGCGTGACTTTTGCCGCAGCCGCTCCAGGCTCGGCGGGACCGCTCCGTCGATGATCAACACGTCCGGCACTCCCTCGGCATCACCGGCGCGGCGCGGGCCGGCCGACAAGATTTCGTCCAGCAGCGTCAACTCCGGCGGTGGGCCGGCCGACGCCGCGCTCCGTTCCCGGCTACCGTCCTTGACCTGCTGCAGGAGCCAGTCGTCAAACGACACGCGCCGCACCGATCGGCCCATCTCGCGGAAGGAGCGGGCGAAGTAGTTGGCAAAGTTGCGAGCAGCAGGGGTCAGCCGGCCGTCGATGGTGATGATGAACGGGCCCTGGTAAAAGGCCTGGAGGAAATCCTCGTAGATCCGCTCGAAGCACGAGCGGAACGGGTCGCGCAGGATAAAGTCGATCGCCTCGCCGAACGTCGGGAACGTGTAATCGGGCTCGCAGTCCCAGGCGGTCCACTGCTCGCCGGTCATGACCGCCACGGTCCCCAGCCCGGCCCGAATGCCGCAGCGGACATCGCGCGCCGAGTCGCCGATGATGTACGAGCCGTCCAGCTGGACGTTCAGCTCCTCCTCGGCTCGCTGGATCATCCCGATGGCGGGCTTGCGGCACTCGCAGGGGACCTTGTAGCGCGGGTTCTCGCGAGCATACCCCTTGTCGGGGTGGTGGGGGCAGTAGTAGATGGCATCGAGCTTCGCCCCCTGCCGGGCCAGCAGGGCCTCCATCTTGCCGTGGATCTGGTCGAGCTGCCGGACCGAACAGAGGTTGCGGGCGACGACCGGCTGATTGGTGACGACGACGGCCAGATAGTCGGACTGGTTGATCGCCCGGATTCCCTCGGCCACACCCGGCAGCAATTCCAGCTCGCCAGGCCGGCTCAGCAGACCGACGTGCCGGTTGATGACACCGTCGCGATCGAGGAAGATCGCCTTCCGTGGATGCTCGTTGTTGAAGCGCGCGACTCGGCCGGAGAGGAAGTCCTGCGTCACCTGCTCCAGCCGCTCGGGCGTTCCCATGTCCTTGAGGTACTCGGCCGTGAGGTAGCCGTAGAGGTCTTCGCTCCCCACCATCCGGGGGAAGATGTCACGGCCGAGGTCGGCCCTCGCCCCGCAGTCGATGTAGGTGAAGACGCGGGGCGACAAGACGTAGACACCGGCGTTGACCAGGTTGCGGTAGCGCTTGCCGGGCGGGTGCGGCTTGGGGTGGAAGGCGACGACGCGGTAAGTTTCCGCATCGACCTCCACCAGGTCGCTATCGTGCGGGTGATCGTTGGGATGGAGTACCAGCGTCCCGGCGCCCCCCTTGTTCTGGTGGAACCGCAGCAGCCGGCGTAGGTTCATGTCGAGCATCACGTCGCCGTAGAAGACGAGGAAATCCTCGCGCAGCTCGCCTTCCAGCTGCTTGACGGCCCCTGCGGTGCCGAGCGGCTCCGACTCGCGCACGTAATGAATGGAGACGCCGAACCGGCGGCCGTCGCCGAAATGCGCTGCGATGCGCTCGGCCAGGTAGCCGACCGAGAGGATGATGTCATTGATGTCATAACGCCGGAGGACGCCGACCTGGTGTTCCAGGAGCGGCTTGCCGGCGATGGGAACCATCGGCTTGGGCAGACTCTCGGTGAGCCGGCCCAGGCGGGTGCCCTTGCCGCCAGCGAGGATGACGGCCTTCATCGGTTCCAACCCCTCCGCTGTAGCTCCGCACGCACCGCCAGCCGAATGGCCTCCTCAGAGGTGCGCTTCGCCCGCCAGCCGAGCCGATGGATTTTCGCCAGGTCATAGCGGAAGCGCGGCACGTCGCCGACCCAGCCGCGGTCGCCGCCGGTGAAGGCAAACTCCACCCGCTTCAGCCCCATCTCCTCGACCACGATCTCCGCGATTCGCTGTACCGTGATGGTGCTCTCGACACCGAGGTTGAAGTAGTTCAACGGCTCCTGGGCGCGCTCCCAGCCGAAGATGATTCCCTCGATCAGGTCCTTGACGTAGAGGTAAGGCTTGCTCTGCTTGCCGTCGCCCAGGATGGTGAGTTGCCGCGGGTTCTTCTCCAGGGCGGTGATAAAGTCATGAACGACGCCGTGAGTGGTCCGCTCGCCGACAACGTTGGGGAAGCGGAAGATCCACGCTTGCAGTCCGAAATTGGCCACCGCCGCCGCGATGTACGCTTCCGACGCCAGCTTGGCCGCCCCGTAGAACGACACCGGGAACAGCGGCCCGAAATCCTCGTGCAGCAGCTCGTCACGGTCGCCGTAGATTGCCGACGTTGAGGCGAAGACCAGCTGCTTGACACGGTGATCCCGGATGCAGCGCAGCACGGTGTAGGTGCTCAGGAAGGTCCGATTCAGGTCGATGTTCATGCAGCCGGTCCCGGCCTGGATGTCGGAGTTGGCCGCCAGGTGGAAGACGCACTGGAAGGCGCCGTCCCAGAAGACCTCGTGCAGCTGGTCGTAGTGCAGCAGGTCAAGCTCGGTGAAGGCGAATCGCGGGTGGCCCTCGCGGTGGCGAAGGTTGTCCCGCCGGCCCAGGCTCAGGTCATCGACGCAGTGGACGTGGTGCCCCGCGTCGAGGAGGTAATCGATCAGGTGACTGCCAATGAAGCCGGCGCCGCCGGTGACGAGCACGTTCATGGCCGTGGCCTACAGAGAGCGGGGGTTAAAGCCAAGGTTAAAGCGATACTTCAGGATGCAGCGGAGGTATGCCTTGCCGCTCCGCCAGCGGTTCAGCGTTACCTCGCCGATGCGGAGTCGGTAGGGAATGTCGATCTCCTTGTGCCGGAAGCCGCCGCGGACGGAGCGGACAATCAGCTCGCAGGGGAAAGAGTAATTCGTCTCCCACACGATGGTGTTGGCCAGCTTCCGCTTCAGGGCGAACATGCCGGTGGTCACGTCGTGGACCGGGATGCCGTAAAGCAGCCGGACCATCAACGCGAACGCCTTGTTGCCGAGCTTGTTCAACAACGGCATCTCCGTGCCGAGCTGCGGCGTCAGGCGGTTGCAAGAGACCAGGTCGTAGCCTTGGTTGTGCACCAGGTCCACCAGCTGCGGGATGTATTCCAGTGGATAGGTATTGTCGCAATCGGTGGTGATGATGATGTCGTGTTGGGCGGCGGCGATGGCCGCGCGGAGAGCGACGCCGTGCCCCTGCTTGGGCTGCTGCAGCACACGGGCGCCCAATTTACGGGCGATCTCCGGCGTTTGGTCGGTGCTGCTGTCCACGATGACGATCTCGGTGTCATAGTCGGCGGCGTACCGGCGAACCTGCTCGATCATCACCGGGATGGCCTTCTCCTCGTTCAGCGTGGGCATGACCACGGAGATCTTGATCTTCTCAGGCATCGCTTTCTCCATTCAGTTCGCGGGCCAGCTGGCGGGTGCGCTCCACCACCCCGTCAGAGTTCAGGTACTCGAACTCGGCGAAACGGCCGGCGCAGCGGATGCCGATCCGCTTCAGATAGTCAAGGACGAAGTCGGTGTTCTTGCGGTGCTCCAGGTCGTAGATCACATAGGCGTAGCGGAACGTCTTCAGCTCGACGGCGAGCACATCATCGCGGCGGACAAAATTGATGCGCTGCAGGTCGTCCAGCACGCGGTCCTTGATGGCGTCGGCGGACATGCTGCCGAGATAGCTGTTGGGGCGGAAGGTGATCTCGGCCAGCAGGGTCGAGCCGCCGCCCGGCAGGCAGTAGCTCTCGCCGAGGAAGTTCAGCTTGCTGAGCCGGTGGAACAGGACCGTCGGGTCGGCCAGGTAGAGGGCGAAGTTGTCGCCGAGGTTGTCCTTCTTCGCCTGGACCACAACAATGTGGATCGAGTTATATTGCAGCCGGCCGACGGCGCGGCGCACCTCGTCGGGCGCCTCGAGCACCTTAAACAGCTCGTGCAGCGGCATGCAATTGAGGAGCGTCTCACACACAAAGTGGCCGCGGTCGGTTTCGACTTGCCAGCGGCCGCCCTGCTTGAAGAGGCGTCGGATGGAGACGCCCTTGAGGATATCGCACTTCGGCCCGAGCTTGCGGGCATAGGCGTTGACCAGTGACTGAAAGCCCCCTTCGCGCGGATAGTGGAAGTAAAGCTGGTGGGTGTAGCCTTCAGTCTCGACACCCTGGGCCGACTTGATGACGTCCTCCTTCGGCGGCTTGGGAATCCGCTCGACCATCTGGGTGTCCATGAAGGAGGGATCGTACTTCCAGATCTTCTCGTTGTACGGCTGCAAGTAGAGCCGGGTGATCCCCTCGCCGAACGTCTTCAGGAAGAACTGGAGCATGTTGGCCGCAGGGTAATCCCCATAGGGGTTGTTGAGGAACTCCTTGAGGCAATAATCGCGGTCGTGCTCATCGAGGGCGCCCAGGCCGTTCTCGAAGGGATACTTGACGAACCGTCCCTTGTGGTAGATCTTGTTCGAGCGCCGGATGCGGTTGGTCTCCACCAGGGAGGTGTGGAGGTCGAGGATCTCCCGGTTCTTGGAGAAGATGATGTGTGGGCCGATGTCATAGGCGATCGAGTTTAGCTCGAAGCTGCGGCAAAGGCCGCCGACCTGGCTTTGCTTTTCCAGGATAAGAGAGCTGCGCCGGAGGAAATACGCCAGGGAGAGGCCGGCAATCCCGCCGCCGAGGATAATGGTGCTCATGGCAGGCTCCTGGTCGGCGCGAGCGCGCAGCGGTCCGCCCTTCCCGCACGGAAGGCGGTCCCCGGATGGGAATCGTGGCGCCACAGTCGCCTCGAAACTATAGAACATAGACGCCGGCCGTGGCGCCGCTCGGCAATGCTTCCAAGCCGCAAGCGGCCCCAGCCTCAGTGAGACCCTGCCATGAAATTCGCCGCCATCATCGAATACACGCCGGACAAGGCCAAGATCCAGGCCCTCCGCCCGACCCACCGCCAGTACCTGGCCAGCCTCCGCGAGAAGGGCCAGCTCGCCGTCTCGGGGCCGTTCACCGACGACAGCGGGGCGCTGATCGTCTACGAGGCCGGCTCCGCCGAAGAGGCCGAGAAACTGCTCCAGGGCGACCCGTTCCACCAGAACGGCATCTTCGTGAAGTGGCAGCTCCGGCCGTGGAACCCGGTGATCATCAACCACGATTTGTTCCCCGCGACCTGAGCCGGGGGGTGCGCCATGATGACCTTCGCCGACCTTGACCGCGCCGTCCAGGCCACGCTCGCCAGCAAGCGGCTGGGCAAGCCGGTCTTCGTGCGTCTGACCTGGCAGGGGCTGGACAGGCCCGAGGCGGTCGCGCCGCGGCTGGCGCAAACGATGGCGGTGGTCCAGCAATGGTTGGGTCAGCCGCTGGATCAGATTTATGCGATCGGCTCGGCGGCGAGCGGCCAGGTCGCCCTGACGTTGAAGTTCCGGGAAGGGGCGACAGCGCTGGTCAGCTTTGCCCGTGGCCAGCCGCGGGGAGCCGGTATTGACCTGATGGTGCTGGGCAATCACGGGGCGATCTATCACGACGCCGGCAGCGCCCCGCTCTGGGACGAGCCGTTGGTCCCGGCCGGTCAGCCCGATCCGGCTGTCCTCGCCCTGGTCGAGCGTGCCCTGCGTTCCCATCAGCCTGAATCCGCCGGCACGGGGGGCAAGCCATGAGCGAAGCGAAATACGGCGTCCTGCTGGTGACCGGCAGCCACACGCACCAGGAGAACTACGCGGAGGCTTTCGCCGCCGACAAGCGCTGCCAGCTCATCGCCGTTACCGACGAAGCCGCCATCGACCCGAAGCGGCGCGAGTTGAACGAGCGGCTGGCCCGCGCCCTGGGCGTGCCATACTTGCCGGACCTGGGCAAGGCCCTGGAACGCAAGGACGTGAATGTGGTGAGTATCTGCGCCCCGCCGGAGCGGCGCGGCCGGATCGCGATTCGCTGTGCCGCGGCGGGCAAACACCTTTACCTGGACAAGTCGCTGGTGCCAAAGTTGTCGGAGGCCGATGCGCTGGTGGAGGCGGTACGCAGGGCGGGTGTTCGCAGCCATATGTTCAGCTTCATCACTCAGCCCTGGGCGCGTCAGGCGAAACAGATGCTGGCCGACGGGAAGCTCGGCAAGTTACAGGCGATCCATGCGGACGTCTTCTTCGCCAAGGGGAAGGTCGGGACGGCGAAGCTCGGCACGCCGCGCAAGGAGGAGTATCCGCCGGAGCGGCACCAACTGGTTGAGGCCAAGCGCGAGCTGGATAACGTCGGCGTCTATCCGATCACGCTGGTACGCTGGCTGACGGGAAAGAAATTCCACACCGTCTTGGGCGTGACCGCCAACTACTTCTTTGCGGAGCATCAGCGGTACAATGTCGAGGACTTCGGGCTGCTGGCCGCGACGCTGGAGGACGGGCTGCCGGTGACGATCACGGCGGGCCGCTACGGCTGGACAACGCACCCGGCCGGTGGGGTCAACCGGATGATGCTGGTCGGCAGTGAACGGACGGTGGTAATCGACGCGAACCGGCCGCGGCTGGAGGTGTACACCGACGAGCCGCCGTGGGTGCCGCCCAACGTCAACCCGGCCGACCCGATGGGTTTCTGGAGCAGCACCCAGGCCGAGGTGCATGTCCGGCCCAAGAAGACATGGGTGCCGGTGACGCCGGCCGGGACCAGTGATGCGAGCTATTTCCTCGATTGCCTCGACGCCAACCATGACAGTGAAATTAATGTCGCGGAAGCCGCCCTGGCCACCGAGGTGCTCCTGGCGGCGTACCGGTCGGCGGCCACCGGGGAGGTGGTGACGTTGCCGTTGCCGAGGTGAAACGAGTCGCCAGTGCTGCCCGTAGAACCGTCGGTGGCGGCGGTCTCCGGCTTGTCGCGGAAATGGCGGGACTGGTTGCGGCGGACATAGGGGCGGGAGGCGTGGCGACTGTCCAGGCCGGTGCCGTTCACGGCGGCGGACCTTGCGCCGATCAGATCGCGCAACCGCGCGCGGCGGAACGCCCGCCGCTGGAGTTGGCCGAACCCCCCTTGTTGCAGGAGCCGCTGCTCCGCGTAGCACAAGGTCGAGTCGTGCGGCACCTTGATCAGCCCGTGGCGACACCTGATCGAAGGACTCTGGTGGGACCGCGACGACAAACTCCGCATCGACTTCACAGGAGGCCGTCCGCTCCTCCGCATCCGGGGGGAACTGGAGAAGGGACATCAGGACCGTCTGCTCCCCCTCGCCCCGGAGTTCGCTGAGTTCTTGCTGAAGACGCCAACGGAACAGCGAACGGGCCTCGTGTTCAGACCGCAAGTGCGAGGCAACGCCGAAAAAGGGCCGGCGCCGAACCACCTGATCAAGATCATCTGTGCCATCGGGGAAGAGGCGAAAGTCGTCGTCCACGTCGAGGCCCGGACCGGCAAGGTCAAGTACGCCTCGGCCCACGACTTCCGCCGGGCCTTCGGCGACCGTTGGGCTCTCCGCGTGGTGCCACCCGTCCTCATGCAGCTCATGCGGCACGAGAGTATCGAGACGACGATGCGGTACTACGTCGGCCGCAACGTCAAGGCGACGGCGGACGTGGTCTGGGAGGCCTACAGCCGTTCAACAGAGAAGGGCCAGGAAGGGAAGCCGGAGCATGACACTTCACATGACAACGGACCATCCCCGGCGTTTGAGGCGGAAGAACCGCTGGGCGCAACGTGGCAAATCTGCTTGAACTGGGGGAAAGAGGCCCCTCCCGGATTCGAACCGGGGAATGGCGGATTTGCAATCCGCTGCCCAAATTTCCCAAGTATAGAAATAGCCAACGAGTTAGGGCAAAACCCCACGGGAGAGGTGCCCGTAAAGGTGCCGTCCTCGTCCGGGACCGTTTCTGGCCCCCAATTTCCCCCCGATCTGGCCCGCGTCGTGGCCGCGTGGGATCGCCTACCCGAGGCGATCAAGGCGGGAATCCTCGCGCTCATCCAAGCCGCCGGAGGACCCAATGGCTAACCCCGCCTACGCCCGTTTCGCCCACGTTTGCGCACGTGGCGTTGTCTTGGGCCGAGGCGACCAACGCCCCGCCTCGGCCCGCCGGCCCACCACGTGGCCAACCCCGCGTAGGTACTACCGGGTCGACCCGCCGCCCGTGCCCCCGGCGGGAACAGCCGCAAAGGACCATAGAGTTTCTTTCTTGTACATGTCCGGGCTTGCCATGCTGACCGAACACGAAATGGCCGTCACGCACCTGCGCGAATGCCTTGGCTTCGCCTGCCGGACCGTGGCCGAGTCCGACGAGCCGGTCGTGGTAACGCGCTACCGCAAGGGGATCGTGGCCATCGTGCCGCTGTGGGAATGGCGCTTCTTCAAGGAGCTGGAGGCCGACATCCGGGCCGGCCGCAAGCGGCTTGTCGTGGTCGAAGAAGAATCTGGAGATTCCGCCGAAAGTTAGCTGGACTTCGGGCACCCTGGCTGTAACTGACTGTCCTGACGCGGGGCGACGTTCGCCCCGGAACCAGCTAACCCCGAACGGGAGACCGACGATGGCGACCAAGACGACCACGAAGAAGACCGCGAACAAGAAGCAGGCCGGGCAGGATCGCAAGGCGGTCGCTGCCAGGACGAAGGCGATGCCGGTGGCCGAGAAGCTGAGCCAGATCGCCGCCGCCGAGCGCGTCCTGGCCGAGGCCGGCCAGCCGATGACGTGCAAGGCGATGGTTGAGGCGATGGCCGCGAAGGGCCTCTGGACCAGCCCCGGCGGCAAGACGCCCGAGGCGACGCTCTACGCATCGCTGCTGCGGCACATCCGGGCCAGGGGCAAGGAGGCACGGTTCAAGAAGGTCGCTCGCGGCCAGTTCGACCTCGCCAAACATCCATGCTAGACGCCAGGCACGCCCCGCTGACGCAACGCGTCTGGCGGGGCGTGTCGCCTTCCAGGAGAACACGACCATGACCAAGCAACTCATCCCGGCGGTCGGCTACGCTCGCCGCAGCACCGACATGCAGGAACGCTCCATTCCCGACCAACAGACGTTCGTGGAACGCTGGGCCAGGGACAACGGCTACCGCATCCTGCGCTGGTTTATCGACGACGCCATCTCCGGCACCAGTGCTCGGGGCCGCAATGCCTTCGAGCAGCTCATCGCCGCCGCCGAGAACGGCCGCGACTTCGAGACCATCCTCTGCTACGACATCTCGCGCTTCTCGCGCGGCGGCACCAACGAGACCGGCTATTACCTGCACCGCCTGCACCTGGCCGGCGTCAACGTCGTCTTCACCGCCGAGGGCATTCCCGAAGGCGACGAGGGCGAGCTGATCCAGGGCGTCAAGTCCTGGCAAGCGCGTCAGTACTCGGTCAAGCTGGCCCGCGACACCATCCGCGACCAGATCAGCAACATCCGCGAACGCAAGTCGGCCCCCGGCGGCGTCGCCCCCTACGGCTACGACAAGCAGCACCTCACCGCCGACGGTCAGGTGCTCCGCACCCTGCGCTGGGTGCCCGATGGCAGCAAGCAGGGGTTCGGACCTGACGGCAAGCTGCTGCGGGTCGTCGAGCCGGGTGTCAACATCAAGAAGGCCAAGAGCGACATCATCCGCTACGTGCCCAGCACGCCGGAACGCGTGGCCGTCGTCCGCCGCCTCTTCGATCTGTGCGTCCAGGGCTACGGCTACCATTACATCGCCGCCCTGCTCAACCAGGAAGGCATCCCGTCGCCAGCCGGCTTACCGTGGAACACCGCCAGGATCGGCAAGCTGATCCGCAACCCGGTCTATCGCGGGGCCATCACCTGGAATCGCCACACGATGGGTTCGCTGTTCGGCCTCGACGGCGACGGCAAGCTGCGGCCCAAGCGCAAGAAGGGTTGGAAGCGCAACGACGAGAGCGACTGGATCATCGCCGAGGGCGTGCATGAACCGCTGGTGAGCGCCGAGACCTGGGCGGCGGCACAGAAGGCGGTTGCCAAACGCCGTCGCGACGGCGGCAAGGCCAGGACAGTCAACCGCTCGCTGCTGGCCAGCCTGATGGTCTGCACCCGCTGCCAGCACAGCTTCGTGCAGAACCGTGAC
>DATLYH010000247.1:0-7075 GCA_035575035.1 Gemmataceae bacterium | reverse complement strand
CCGCATCAGCGACCTGGAGCTGGCATCGCGGCTGTCGTTCTTCCTGTGGAGCAGCATTCCTGACGACGAACTGCTGGACCTGGCGGAGCGCGGCGAACTCCGTCGGCCCGGGGTGCTCGCGCGGCAGACCCGGCGGATGCTCGCCGATCCCCGCGCCCGGTCGCTGGCCACCAACTTCGCCGGGCAGTGGCTCCACCTGCGCAACCTTGATTCCGTCAGTCCGGATGCCCGTCTGTTCCCTGATTTCGATGACAACCTGCGCCAGGCCATGCGGCGCGAGACCGAACTCCTTTTCGAGGAAGTGATGCGCGAGGACCGTAGCGTCCTCGAACTGCTGAAATCGGACCACACCTGGCTGAACGAGCGGCTCGCCAAGCACTACGGCATCCCCCATGTGTACGGCACGCGCTTCCGCCGGGTGACGCTGGAACCGGGGAGCCATCGCGGCGGACTGCTGCGTCATGGCAGCGTCCTGACGGTGACCTCCTACGCCACGCGCACCTCGCCGGTGATCCGCGGCAAGTGGATTTTGGAAAATCTCCTGGGGACGCCCCCGCCGCCGCCGCCGCCGGATGTGCCGGCCCTGGACGACAACACGGTCTCTGCCGCGCTGCCGGTGCGCGAGCGGCTGGCGCGGCACCGGGCCAACCCGGCCTGTGCCAGCTGCCATAACCTGATCGACCCGGTGGGGTTCGCCCTGGAAAATTACGACGCCGTCGGCCGCTGGCGCACCCTCGAGGAGGGCCAGCCGGTGGACGCATCCGGCGGTTTGCCCGACGGTAGCCGGTTCACCGGTGTGGACGGACTGGAAGAGGCTCTGTTGAAGCGCCCGGAGGTTTTCGTCGGCACGCTCACCGAGAAACTGCTGACCTTCGCCCTCGGCCGCGGCATGGAGTACTACGACGGCCCCGCGGTGCGGCAAATTGTGCGCACAGCGCGGGACGCCGATTATCGGTTTTCGGCGATCATTGAGGCGATTGTCCACAGCACTCCGTTCCAGATGAGGGCCAGCCCATGAACATCTTCAAGAAGGCGCTGCCACGTCGGACCTTCCTGCGCGGCGTCGGGGCCGCCATCGCGCTGCCGTTGCTGGACGCGATGGTCCCGGCCATGACCGCTCTGGCGGCGACGCCGGCTGCCCCGGTGCGCCGCCTGGGCTTCATCTACATTCCGATGGGCTGCGACATCACCCGCTGGACCCCACCCGGCAAGGACAAGCTGGAGCAACTGTCGCCGATCCTCAGCCCGCTGGCACCGGTGAAGGAACATGTCACGGTGCTGACCAACATGGAACTGCCCAGCGCCTACCCCGGCACGCACGCCACGTCGAATGCGGCCTTCCTCAGCTGTGCCCGCGCCAAGCACACCGAGAGTTCCGACTATTACCTGGGCACGACGGTGGACCAGATCGCTGCCAAGGAGATTGGCCGCCAGACGCAGCTGCCGTCGCTGGAGCTGGCGATGGACATGATGCAGACCGTCGGCCAGTGCGACAACGGCTACGCCTGCGTCTATCAGAACAACCTGTCGTGGTCGTCGCCGACGACGCCGCTGCCGGCCGAGGCCCATCCGCGGGTGGTGTTTGAGATGTTGTTCGGCGAAGGGGGGAGCAAGGCCGACCGGCTAGCCGCTCTCCGCCGCCGCGCCAGCCTGCTCGATTTTGTCAAGGATGATCTGGACCGCCTCAAGCAAACGCTTGGGCCGGCGGATCGCGTCCGGGTCAGCGAGTACCTCGATGCCGTCCGCGACGTGGAGCGACGCATCCAGAAGGCGGAGCAGGAAGTCGCGGAGAAGCCGCTGCCGGACCTCGACCGGCCGATCGGCGTGCCCGCCGCCTATGCCGATCATGCCCGGCTGATGTTCGACTTGCAGGTGCTGGCGCTCCAAGGGGATGTCACGCGCGTCATCACCTTCCAGCTGGCGCGGGAGACGAGCAACCGCACCTATCCCGAGATTGGCGTGCCCGAGCCGCACCACCCGCTGTCGCACCACGGCAACGACCCGGAGAAGATCGCCAAGATCGCCAAGATCAACCAGTTCCATGTCTCGCTGTTCGCGGAGTTCCTTGGCAAGCTCAAGGCGATCAAGGAAGGGGACGGCACGTTGCTTGACCATTCGCTGTTTTTGTACGGCAGCGGCATGGGCAACCCGAACGTGCATGACCATATCAACCTGCCGATCCTCGTCGCGGGGGGTGCGGCCGGCGGCATGAAGGGGGGACGGCACATCCGCTTCAGCAAGCCAACCCCGCTGGCCAACCTGCACCTGACGCTGCTCGACAAGGTCGGCGTCCACCTCGACAAGTTCGCCGACAGCAACGGCAAGGTGGACGAGCTGTTCGAACCGGTGGGGATTTGAAGCCTGGGAAGGTGATTTCGGCTTCTCGCATTCATCAAAGCCTGGACGAAGACCGAGGGCAAGAAAGACCAGGATATTCTGGGCGTATTGGCTTGTCTCGCCGAACGAGACACTGCGTCCGACGTTGGGTAAAACGCCCGTTAGCTGTCAACCCGGGGCGGGATGAATTCTTAGGCCCGAGCAGATGCCGCCGCTCACTGACCCAACCATTCTGGCCCAGTTCAAGATTGTATTGGGGAACTGGAACTACACGGGCTATGTTACAGCGAAGGAGGTCGTGCTAGACTGGATAGCAAGAGAACTAGGAGGTCTGACACTTAAAGATATTGCCAAGATCATGCACGATCATCTCCAGGGCGGTGGCGTGATTGACCAAGTTGCCGAACAGCGTCCAGAATGGTCTGCATGGCCATTTCACTACGATTTCCGAGTGCGCCTTGGCAACCGGAATATCTACATCGAGACCATCCTGCAAGATGACGACCCCAAGGATCCGACCATCCACATAGTGAGTATCCATGATGTCTGAAAATGCGAATGCCAGTGAACGGGTGCAGACGTTGGCACGACCCTTTCCTTGGTTTTGCCCGCGCTGCCGCCAACAAGAAGTGTGGCGCGAGACGATAGACTACCAATGCCAGCGTGAATACGGGGGCAAGCCCGTGACCATTAACGTAACCAATCTTGCCGTACCCAAGTGCCGGCATTGCGGTGAACTTGTTTTCGATTACATCGCTGAAGAACAGATCAATCGCGCGTACGCTGCACAAACACTTGCTATGAATGCCCGTAATGGAGCACCGGAAACCTTCCCGGCAGGCGAGAAGCAAGAGCAAGGGTAGCGGGAAGAGAGCATTTGCTCCAGGATGGGCCCGGCACAGGATTGCGACGAGGAGGCGCACCGATGATCCACGGTTGCAGACTGGTTCCATTCATCCGGTCCCGATTCGCTGTGTTGGTCGTTGTCCTTGGCCTGTGCGGTGTCGGTTCGCTGGCGGCTGCGGCGGAGGCGCCGCTCGCCGATGCCGCGGAGAAGGCCGACTGGCCACGCGTCCGGGCGCTGGTGCGCGAACGTGCCGACGTGAACGCCGCCCAGGTGGATGGCATGACCGCGCTGCACTGGGCTGCCTACCACGACGACCTGGAAACGGCTAAACTCCTCCTCGCGGCCGGTGCTAACGCCAAGGCCGAGAACCGATACGGTGTCACACCACTGTCACTGGCTTGCACCAACGGTAACGAAGGATTGGTCCGGGCATTGCTCGCCGCGGGCGCAGACCCCAACACCACGTTGCGGGGCGGCGAGACCGCGCTGATGACCGCTGCCCGTACCGGCCGCGTCGGCCCGGTGCAGGCGCTGCTCGACGCCGGCGCCAAGGTGGATGCGACCGACCGCAAGGGGCAGACCGCCTTGATGTGGGCCGCTGCCGAGGGGCATGCCGCGGTCGTCGAGTTGCTCCTCAAGGCGGGCGCGGACATGCGGGCGCGGCTGAAGTCTGGCTTTACGCCGCTGCTCTTTGCCGCACGCGAGGGACGCATTGAAGTTGTCCGGGTATTGCTCAAGGCCGGGGCCGACCCGAACGAAGCCATCCAGACCGACCGACGGGCCGGCGGCAAGGCGCCGGCTAACGGGGTGAGCGCGTTGATCCTGGCGATCGAGAACGGCCATTTCGAGCTGGCCGTGGAATTGCTGAAGGCCGGCGCCGATCCGAACGATCGGCGGTCCGGCTACACGCCCCTGCACACGTTGACCTGGGTCCGCAAGCCGAACCGCGGCGATGGCGACGACGGCCTGCCGCCGCCGACCGGCTCCGGCAATTTGACCAGTCTGCAATTCGTTCGAGAACTGGTGAAATACGGCGCCGACGTGAACGCCCGGTTGGAGAAGGGGCCGTCCGGCCCCGGCCGGCTGAGCATGGCCGGCGCCACTCCCTTCCTGCTCGCCGCCAAGACAGCGGACCTTCCGTACATGCGCCTCCTGGTCGAGTTGGGCGCCGATCCGCTGTTGCCGAACAAGGACGGCTCCACGCCGCTGATGGCTGCTGCCGGCCTCGGCTGTCTTGCGCCGGATGAGGAGGCCGGGACCGAGCCCGAGGTGCTGGCCGCCGTCGAGTACCTTCTCAGTCTCGGCGCTGACGTGAATGCCGTGGACCGGAACGGCGAAACGGCCATGCACGGCGCCGCCTACAAGAACCTGCCGAAAGTGGTCCAGCTCCTTGCCGACAAGGGGGCGAAAATCGAGGTCTGGAACCGGAAGAACAAGTACGGCTGGACGCCGCTGTTGATCGCGGAGGGTTTTCGCCCGGGCAACTTCAAGCCTTCCGCCGACACCGTCGCGGCCATCCATCGCGTGATGCGCGCTGCGGGTGTCACCCCGCCGCCGCCCACGCCCCCACCGGTCCTCGGCGCGGCAGGTTACGACGATGCCAAACCCGGCAAATGAAACGGGCAACCGGGGCCTCGAGCCGCCTGGGCCGCTTACGCCAGTGACACGCGGATGTCAGGGAGCTCTCCCACCAGCGCCCCAGGGAGCAGCTTGTTGGTAATGCCGCAGAAGCTGCAATCGCAATGCCTGGTCCGATCGCTGACGAGGTAAGCCGTGGAGTGCTTGCACAGCCAGCAGCGGAAGTGCCGCAGGAGTCGTCGTCGATTCGTCGCCTCGGCACGCAGGATCGTGTAGAAAGCGCAAACGGCCATGCCGGCCGCCACAGCGGTGAGTAACTTCATTGGTACTCCGCAAGGTAGGTTGTCAGGAAAGTCAAGCAAAAATACCACACGGCCCCGGAGAAAACAAGGTCTCCCGGCAGCGCGTTCGCACCGGGTTTGCCGCTGAGCTGGAGGTGGGCCTCAGACTCGGGCCGGACTGGCTGGGCTGCCGGATTGGCGGCGGGCGGCGATTTCATCCCGGAAGAGTGCCCGCACGCGCCGGGCGGCGATGTGGTCGGCCAAGCGGGGAAAGAAACGACTGACGAAAACCATCAGCTTGCCCTGAAGCGTCAGGCAGACCTCGTGCTTGCCTTTCTCAATTGCTCGGAGGGTCTTCCGCGCCACCTGCTCGGCCGTCATCCCGCGCAAATGGTCCAGCGGCATCCGGGCCTTTTGTTCCAACATATTCCGGGAGAAGTTGGTCTGCGTCAGGCCGGGGCAGATCACGATCACGTCGATGCCGTCCTTGTCTAATTCGGCCCGCAGCGCCTCGCTGAAGCCCTGCACGGCGAACTTGCTCGCCGAGTACTCGCTCCGCGCCGGGATGCCGCGCTTGCCGGCGATGGACGAGATATTGACGATGGCGGGGCGGTTGCCCTGGCGCAGCAGCGGCAGGAAGGCGCGGGTCGTTTCGGTCAGGCCAAAGAAGTTCACCTCCATGATCTTCCGCAGCCGTTCCGGGCTGACCTCCACGAAGTGGCCGGTCGCGCCGATGCCGGCGTTGTTCACCAGGATATCGAGGCCGCCAAAGAAGTGCCGGGCCGCCTCAACCATGCGCTGCCGATCCTCGGGGCTGGTGACGTCAGCGACGACCGTCTCCAGAGTGCCCCCCCGGGCCCGGACCTCCCCGGCCAGCTCGCGGAGCAGGTCCGCGGATCGGGCCGCGGCCAGCACCCGGGCCCCACGCTCGGCGGCGGCCACGGCCAGCGCCCGGCCGATCCCCTGGGAAGCGCCGGTAATCAGGATGCGCGATCCCTCGATGCTTCGATGGGCCATGCTGCTTCTCCGTTCGATGCGACAGGACGGCTGATGTGCTGGTCCGGCTCCTTATCCTTACCGCATTTTGTCCTCCCTCGCTATCCCGAAGAGCCGACGCAGGCCGCAAAACTTGCAGGCGCGCGCCCCCTGGCAGCGACTGTAGCGATTTTACGTCGGGTTCATATTCTTTTCACTGCAGAGGGGGCAGGAAGGGTGACGCCGGCCGCTCGCCGGGTCAATCGGCAACGCCCGCGAGGGAACCATGAAAGCACGCCAGGCCGTTATCGTTGAGCCATACCACGTCGAGATTCATGAGGTGGAGCTGCCTCCGCCGGCCCCTAACCAAATCCTGGTGGCGACCGAGGTCAGCGCTGTCAGCGCCGGCACCGAGTTGGCCGTCTACACCGGCACCCATCAGTGGCTCAAGGATCCGACCCTCCCTGACTGGAAGTTTCCCTTTCGGCCGGGCTACAGCGCGGCCGGCACCGTGGTCGCCGTCGGCTCGGAGGTCCGCGGCTGGAAGCCCGGCGACCGCGTCAGCTACCCCGGCAACCACGCCTCGGCCGAGCTACTTACCTTGGGCCACGAGCGCGGCCGGCTCTGGCCGCTGCCCGCCGACCTTGACGCCGAGCGGGCGGCGTGGGCCTGCATTGCCCGCTACGGCATGGGGGCGGCCATCCGGGCCGGCATCACCCTGGGGCGGTCGGCGGCGGTGCTGGGGCTGGGGGTGATCGGCCAGTTCGCCCTGCGCACGTTCCGGGCGGCCGGCGCTTACCCGGTCGTCGGCATCGACGCCGTGCATATGCGTCGCGAAGCAGCCCGGGCCGGCGGTGCCGACCACGTGATCGACCCGACGGCCGGCGATGTGCGCGAGCAGCTCGCCCGCTATTTGGGGAGGCGCGGCGCCGAGGTGGTGGCTGACGCCACCGGCATCCCCGCCGCGGTGCCGGCGGCCATGGCGCTGGCTTGCGACGGCGGGCAGGTGGTTGTCGTTGGCAGCCCGCGCGGCCGGGCGAATGATGTCAACTTTTAC
>DATLYH010000246.1:0-12352 GCA_035575035.1 Gemmataceae bacterium | reverse complement strand
CTTCGCCGGTTGCGGTTCGGGGGCGGCCGGCGTCGATGGGGACATGACGAACCAGGCGACTACCGCCAGCAGGACCAGGACGACGGCCAACACCACCACCAGGGCACTCGCTCTGTGCATCATGCCAGGGTCTCGCGCCGGGGACGGATAACTCCCCTCATCATAACCGCGGGGCCTCGTCCAGGCGAGGCCGCTTTTCCGTCTCCGCCGGAGAAGCGGTTCGGCTTTCGCCTTGCGGTGGTGGCTCAGGCGGTGAGCGGCGAGGCACAAGCCAGCGGAGCAGTTGCAGCGCCAGGAAGACCAACAGTAGCGGCACGATCACCCAGCCAAGCCACGGGAACCAGCGCGACAGGACCAGCAACAGCAGCACCCCCCACAGCAGGCCGCAGCCGACCAAGGTCATCGTCCCCTTGAAACCGACCTCCTCGCTCGCTTCCTGATACTCCAGGGCGCTGGCCCGGCGGCGCTCGACACTGCGGCGGGCGGCATCGTCCAGCTCCAGGCAGCGCACCTCATCCTGCCAGGAAAGAACCTTCTGATTTGCCGCCTGGTCAAAGACCTCGACCAGTGCCGGCCACGGGTCCCAGACGTCCCAGGCCTCCTCCTGTCGCTCGCCGGCCGGGTCGGTCCAGCTCAGGAAGGCGGGGCCCGGCCAGCCCAGGGGGAAGAGCAATTCCGCCCGTCCCCGGTTGCCGATCACCGTCAACCGATAGTGAGCCTGGCCTTGTCGGGGCAGCAACGCGGCCTGAAAGAGACCGCCCGACTCGAAGCGCCCCGCCAGCAGGAGCGGCTTGTCGGCTATCACCTCGTCGCCGCCGGTCAAAGCGAAGACTTCCGCGATCTCGCCTCCCAGCCGCCGCAGCACGTCCCAGCCAGGCAGCGCGGGCTTGTACCCCGCGGTTCCGGTATCGAGCAGCACCGCCTCTGGAGAGCGACGTTCCATCTCGATCAACTGCAGCGCCCCGATTGGTCCTTCCGGATCATGGAGAAGTTCGGCCAGACGGCGGACCCCCGGATGGAGCGCCTCGGGCAACAGCGGCAGCAAGATGCACTTTGTGTCGCCCTGAATCATGGCCGCCTCGTAACCGAGGTCGGGGCTCTGGTCGGCCGGGTGGACGCACAGAACGTGCCGCTCTGATTGCAGGGCCCGGCGGAGTTGGTACGGACGGTTGGCCGGGCTGCCTGCCACCACGACAGCCTCGACGGCCGGGTCGGCCAGCACTTCTTCAAGGTCGCCCACCGGCCGGGCCGTCGGCCCCCAGCGGCGAATGTAATCGGCCGGGACCGACGGGCTGGAATAGGCGATCAGCTGATGGCCGCCCGCCTCGACCAGGGCACAGGCCATCTCCAGCCCGTCCGGATGGCTCCCCAGGAGTGCAAAGCGCATGGATGGGTCATCCTCGTTCCACGGTGGTTCGTCCTCCTTTTGTTGTACGCCGTCGGCGGGCGACGTTGAGCGCTCCTGCGGCCGTCGGCTCTCCCGGCCGGTGGCACACGCTGGCGTGTTCGATTAGGATGAAGGGACGCCCCGGTGGCCGTCCCGAACCGAGCGCCGGGAAAGGATCGGAGAACGACGGAGACGCGCGGTGTCCCCGAGCGACCCCTCAGCGGCCGCAGACTCGATGGTCGAGGTGCTGCAAGCGCGGGCCGACACGACGCCCGACGCCTTGGCCTTCTGCTTCCTGATTGACGGTGAGGAGGAAGGGCCGCGGCTGACCTACGCCGGCCTGGACCGCGAAGCCCGCAGCGTCGCCGCCCTCCTCCAGGACGCCGTCGGGCCGGGCGACCGAGCCTTGCTGCTGTATCCCCCGGGGCTGGAGTTCATCCCCGCCTTCTTCGGCTGCCTCTACGCCGGTGTCGTGCCGGTCCCGGCCTACCCGCCGCGGTTCGATCGGCTGGCCCAGAGCTGGCAGGTGCTGGGCAGCATCGTCACTGACTGCCGGCCGGCGGTGGTGCTGACGACCCGCGGTCTGGCGTCGCTGGTTGCCGGAATCCCTTCCTGTGGCGGCCTCCGTGTCCTCTGCACCGATGGACTGGACCCCTCCGGGGCGCGACGCTGGCGGCAGCGGCCGATTGATCCTGAGGCGCTGGCCGTTTTGCAGTACACGTCGGGCTCGACGGCCGCGCCGAAGGGAGTCATGCTGACCCACCGCAATCTGATGCACAACCAACGCATGATGCAGACGGCGCTGGGCGACGATGGCCCGGGCCTCGGTGTTTGCTGGCTGCCGCTTTATCATGACATGGGACTGATGGGGGGCGTCTTGCAGCCGGTGTTCCACGGCACCTCCTGCGTGATGATGTCGCCCCTGGGCCTCTTGCAACGGCCGATCCGCTGGCTGCGGGCGATCTCCCGCTACCGGGCCGTCAGTAGCGGCGGGCCGAACTTCGCCTACGACTGGTGCGTGGAGCGCATCGCACCCGAGGAGCGGGCGGGCCTCGACCTGTCGAGCTGGAGCATCGCCGCTGTCGGTGCTGAACCGATCCATCCCGTGACCTTAGAGCGCTTCGCCGCCGCGTTCGGCCCCTGCGGCTTTCGGCCGGAAGCGTTCTGCCCCGGTTACGGCCTCGCCGAGGCGACCCTCCTGGTGACCAGCGGTCCACGGTCCGCGCCGCCGGTCATTCGGATCGTCAGCGCATCGGCCCTGGAGCAGGGGCAGGTCGTTGCCGCCGCGCCCCCTCACCCCCCACCCCTCTCCCTCAAAGCGGAGGAGAGGAGAGAAGCGCTTCTTGCCCTCTCCTCCTACGGGGGAAGAGGGGACAGAGGGAAGGAGGCGGACGTCCGGGCGCTGGTGGGTTGCGGTCACCCGTGGCTCGGGCAACGACTCGAAATCGTCAACCCGGACACCCGGGTGCCGTGCCCGGCCGGCTTGGTCGGCGAGATCTGGATTGCGGGCCCCTCGGTCGCCGTGGGCTACTGGAACCGGCCGGAGGAAACCAAGCACACCTTCCGCGCCTTTCTGAGTAACGGCGATGGACCATTCCTGCGCACCGGCGACCTTGGCTTCGTGCAGGACGGCGAGCTATTCATCACCGGCCGACTCAAAGACCTGATCGTCATTCGCGGCCGCAACCATTACCCACAGGACATCGAACAGACGGTGCAAGCAGTCCATCCCGGACTGCGGGCCGGCTGCGGTGCCGCCTTCGAGACCTGGAAAGACGGCCGGCCGGTGCTGGTTATCGTCCAGGAGGTCGAGCGCCGCTGCCGGTCGCTGGATGTGGCCCGGCTGGTCGGCGACATTCGTCAGGCGGTCGCTGAACGCCATGAGCTGCAAGTCCATGACGTGCAGCTGGTGGAGTACGGCAGCATTCCCAAGACCTCGAGTGGGAAGATCCAACGGCACGCCTGCCGCCAGGGCTATGAGCAGGGGACGCTGCGCCGGTGGAAGGGGAAGGCATGAGCCGCTCGGCACAGGAAATCGCGGATTGGATGGTTAACCGGGTCAGCGCCTTGACAGGCCTCCCTCCGGAAGCGGTGAGCGTGAGCGAGCCGCTCCTCCGCTACGGGCTCGACTCGGTCGCCCTGGTGGCATTGACCACCGACCTGGAAGCGTGGTTAGGCTACCGGTTCCGGGAAAACCCTCTCGAGGAGCACCCCACCATCGAGGCGCTGGCGCGGTTCCTGGCGGAGCAGAAGATGACACGGTGACAGACAGGGGAACGTGACACTAAGGCGAGCATCATGAATCCGCTCGATGCACGCGAGTCTGGGGATCTTTCCAATTCCGGAGGCGCCGTTAGCTCCTCTCCTCATCCGCCTGACGTCTCTACCTCCCCTCAGCTGGCCACCTTGTCGCCTGGTCACCTGGTCACCTGGTCCTCTCCTGGGGCGGTGTTTCGCTTCCTGGTCATCTGCGGCGAGTTGGCACTGATCCTGGTGACCATCCGCCTGTTCCAGATCGATATTCGCCTGTCGAAGGTGGGGGAGCAGCACCCGTTCTTCATTCTGATGTGCCTGGCCGCGGGGGGATTCGTGGTCCATGCCTGGCTGCCGCCGCGCTTCCGCCTGGCATTCTTCTGCTTGTTGTCGGCGGCAGCCGTCGTCCTGTTCCTCGGCTGGGTGGAGGGGGCTTGCGTCCTCGGCATCGGCAGCGCCCTGATCGGGATTTGTTACCTGCCGGTGCCGCTGGTCTTCCGCGTGCTACTGCTGGGGCTGGCCGGCCTCTTCCTGGTCATGGCGCGCGTCGAGTATCGCACCGCCCCGTTTTGGCCGGTCCTGGGCTCGATGTTCATGTTCCGGCTGATCGTCTATCTGTATGACATCCGCCACGAGCGCCGGCCGCCGCTGTTGCCGTCGCTGACATACTTCTTCCTGCTGCCCAATGTCTGCTTCCCTCTGTTCCCGGTCATCGACTTCAAGACGTTCCGCCAGACCTACTACGATGAGGACGCCTACGCCATCTACCAGACCGGTGTGGCATGGATTGTCCGCGGGCTGACCCATCTGCTGGCCTACCGCTATGTCAAGTATTATCTGTTGCCGGCGCCGCACGAGTTGGGCGACTTGCCGCACTTCGCCCTGTTCCTGGCGGCCAACTACGCCCTCTATCTGCACGTTTCGGGATGGTTTCACATCATCACGGGGATGCTCCACCTGTTCGGCTTCAACCTGCCGCGCACCCACCACAACTACTTCCTGGCCTCGAGCTTCACCGACATCTGGCGGCGGATCAACATCTACTGGAAGGACTTCCTGGCGAAGGTCTTCTTCTTCCCCACCTTCTTCGCCCTGCGCCGGTGGGGGACGCAGTTCGCATTGGCGGCTGCCGGCCTGGGGGTGTTTGTGGTCACCTGGCTGCTCCATTCATATCAGGCGTTCTGGCTGCTCGGCGAGCTGCCGCTCCGGGAGAACGAGGCCGTGTTGTGGCTGGCGGCCGGGGTGCTGGTGGGGATCAACCTGCAACTCGACCTGAAACGGGCCCAAGCAGGGATCAGGGGACAGGGGTCAGAGGTCAGAAGGTGCAGACAAGGAGACCATAGAGCAGAGGTCAGGGACTCTTCACTGACCCCTGACCCCTGTCCCCTGACCCCTATCCAAGAGATCCTGGGCGCGGCGGTCCGGTCGCTGCAAATCATGGGCACGTTCACCCTGGTCAGCCTGTTCTTCGCCGCCTGGTCAGAGCCGCGCTCCCTGGCTTACCTGGAGGCACTCTCCTTCCCCGCGGCGGACACCATGACGGGGATTGGCCTGGTGATGGCTGTCATCGTGGGGATGGTGACAATCGGCGTGATCGTGCAGCTGGCGCGGCATCGGCTTTACTGCCGGGGACTGCTGCCGCTGCCGCCGTCCTTTGCCCGCTCCGCCGTCCTTCAAACCGCGGCGCTGGCGCTGTTGGCCGTCGCCGGCCTTCCCGCCGTGGGTGAGGCGCTGGGGCCGTGGGTTCACGACCGGCTGGCCGCGCTGCGGCTGGATTCCCCTACGGCGCTGGAGGTGGCCAACGTGGTGCGCGGCTATTACGAGGAAATCGCGGAGGCCGGCACCCAGGCCGCCCCGCTGTTCGGAGGATCGGGGCGTGGCGACCGACAGGCCCATGTCCACTATATCGAGATCACCCAGGAGGCGGACGACTTCCTGGAGCGCGAGCTGAAACCCGGCTGGCGCGGCGAGCTGGCCGGCAGCCGGCTCACCATCAATCGGCTGGGCATGCGCGACCGCGAGGAGATCACGCTGACGAAACCGGCCGGCGTTTGTCGGCTCGCCTTCGTCGGCTCCAGCGTGGTGATGGGCTACGGTGTCGCCGACGACCAGCCTTTCCCGCGCCTGCTGGAAGAACGTCTCAACGCCGGCCGGCCTGAGGGCGTCCGCTACGAGGTGCTCAACTTCGGGGCCGGCATGTCGTACGTCATCCACCGCCGCGTCCTGATCGAGCGCAAGGTGTTTGCCTTCGAGCCGGACGCCATCTACTACGTTGCCCATCAGGATGAATTACTCGGGCCGCCCCGGCACCTCACCCGACTGGTGACGGTCGGCCGCGAACTCCCCTACCCCAGCCTCCGCGACGTGGTGCAGCGGGCCGGCGTCACGCAGGAAATGCCCTGGGGCCAGGTGGAAGCCCGTTTGCAGCCGTTCGCCCGCGACATCGTTCGGGGGACCTATACCGAACTCGTCGCCGAGTGCCGCCGCCGGAATGTCTTGCCGGTGTGGGTCTACCTACCGATGCCGGGGATCGCAGACGTGCCGCCTCAGGCCCACGAGGTGGTGAAGTTAGCCGAGGCGGCCGGCTTTGTCGTCGTCGATCTATCGAAATGGTCCGCCGGCTTCGCCCCAGGGGAGGTCAAGCTGAGCCCGGAGGATCACCATGCCAATGCCCGCGGTCATCAACTCATTGCGGAGAAACTAGAGGCAGCACTACGAGAGCGGCCCGACGCCTTGCCGCCGGGCGGGCGGAGAAGGCCATGACCTGTCAGAAAGCGAGCGGTCGGCGTTAGCCGGCCGGTGCTGGGCGAGCGGTCGGCGTTAGCCGGCCGGTGCTGGAAGGCGAGCGGCCGGCGTTAGCCGGCCGGTGCTGGGCGAGCGGCCGGCGTTAGCCGGCCGGTGCTGGAAAGCGAGCAGCCGGCGTCCGCCGACCGATGCTAGGGCCGGGCGCTTAGAAATTGCCGGGGGTCAGTCCGTCGTCCCGGTCACCGAGCATGTTGTAGGTTGCCAGCGGCTGGCCGCTCTCCCGCCACTCGACGGCCTGGCTGATGAAGCGGACTGCGCCGTCGCACAACAAGAAGTTGGCCCCTCCTGGATGCATACTGGTGAAGGCCTGATGAGGAACCGGGGCCGTTGTCACCGCGACACCGTCCATCATGCGATACAACGTGGTGCCGCAGATGGACCACAGGTCGAGGTTGGTTTCGCCTGCCTGCCCTCTGCCGGCCCAGATGGAAGCCAGCCCCGGTCCAGTGGTCGGCGGGGTGCTCGGTGGAATGCCGCTGGCCCGCTCGCCCGCCAGGAGGGTGTTGCTGGTGCCGTCAGTGATGTCCTTGATGGCGATCGGCCGCTTGGCGGTGTTATTCGGGACAAACTCGTGGAAGATCCCGTGGTCGCCGCTGTTGCCGCCGTTGCCCACGTAGTTCGACCGGGCGAGCTGGGCCTGAACCGGCTGGGTGAACGGTCGATTGTCGTTCAGCAACCGGCCCGTGTCTGAGGGGCACTGGTAGATCTTGAGAATTGTTTGCAAGGCGGCCAGATCATTCTGCATCACAAATCCCATGGTCCCGGCCGTGGTCGTCCCTGTGGCGTTGGTATTGACATTCATGCGCCTGTAGAGATTGTCCTGCTCCAGATAGGGCAGGATAAGAGTCGCCCACCCCCAGGCCGGTCCGGTCTGGCCGTTATGGACGGCGCCATACGGGAACGATTGGTACGCCGAGTGATAGTTGTGCAGCGCCAGCCCGATTTGCCGGAGATTGTTCCGGCACGTCGATTGATTGGCGCTCTCCCGCACCTTCTGAACAGCGGGGAGCAACAAGGCGATTAACACGCCGATAATGGCAATCACCACCAACAACTCAATCAGGGTGAAGGCCGCGGGATTACGTCTGGTAGAGTACACAGCGAGGTTCTCCTGTCGGCTATTTGAGGATAATGGTGATATTTTTCCAACGGACCTTGGGGTCTTGCTGACGCCGCTTGCGAAAGCGCTCTACCCCGGCGGCAGTGACCTTGGTCTCGGCCAGGTTTAACTCCTGAAGCACCAGGGGGCTGGTGAGTTGATCCAGCCCGGCGTCGGTTATGCCGGTGTTGCTCAAGTTCAGTTTGAGTAACAGGGATCCGATCTCCGGGTCATTGATAATCGCCAGTTGGTCATCGGTGATCGTGGACCCGCTGAAGTTTAGTTCGGTGATGTGTCCCATACCCTTGAGCCGGCGCAGCATATCATCGGTAAGCTGCATGCCGCTGAGGTCAAGGGACCAGGCCTGCCCCTGGGGATAATTCTTCCGGGTCGCTTTCATCCCCTTGTCGATGAGGGACTGAGCGGCCTCCTCTTGCCGTTTCTTCCAGCGTTCCAACTCGCTGAGGCCGTCGTCCTTGCAGGCCGGCAGGAAGACCAGGGCGAGCACGACCATCCCCGCGCAGCCGCCCGCGGCCCGCCGCAGCCGTTGGATACCGTGGTTATTCATGGTCGCCTCAATCTAGAAGTTGCCGGGGGTCAGTCCGTCGTCCCGGTCACCGAGCATGTTGTAGGTCGCGTATGCCGCCTCGCGCCGCGCCGCATCCCAGGCGTTCCAGGCAATGCCCTGGCTGAGGAAGCGCACTGAGCCGTCGCAGAACGCGAAGTTAGCTCCCCCGGAATGCATGCTAGTGAAGGCCTGATTGGGGGTCGCCCCGGTCGTCACCGCCAGGCCGTCCATCATGCGGTAAATCGTGGTGCCGCCGACGGCTCCGATGCCGAGGAACGGGTCGCCCCCGCGGATGCCGGCCCAGACCGCAGCGAGCCCGGGGTTGCTGGCGCTGGACTGCTCGGCGATACCCGTGGCCCGCTCACCGGCCAAGAAAGTGTTGCTGGTGCCGTCGGTGATATCCTTAAAGGAGATCGGCCGGGCGGCATTGTCCCCCGCGATGTACTCGTGGAAAACGCCGTGTCGGTAAGTGCGACCATCCTGGTTGCCCAGGTTCCCGACGTAGTTCGACCGGGCAACCTGGGTGTTGGCAACCGGATACGAGAATACGCGGTTGTCATTCAACGCTCTGCCGTTGTCCGAAGGGCACTGAAACACCTTGAGAGGGGTTTGCAAAGCAGGTAGGCGATTCTGGAGCGCCCACCCCAGGGACCCCGGCGTGGTAAGCCCGACGGCGTTGGGGTTCACCTCCATCTGCCGGTAGAGGTTGTCCTGTTCCAGGTAGGGCAAGATGAGAACTCCCCAACCCCAGGCCGCTCCCCTCCCGCTGGTGGCAGAGGCGTCATGGACCGTGCCGGGCGGGAACGTTCCGTAGGCGGAGTGATAATTATGCAGGGCTAGCCCGATCTGCTTGAGGTTATTCCGGCACGTCGATTGGTTAGCGGCCTCACGGACCTTTTGGACCGCTGGCAGCAAGAGCGCGATCAGCACCCCGATGATGGCGATTACCACCAACAGCTCGATCAAGGTGAAGCCGGGGGCATGGCGTCTGTTGCGGTTCATGGTCGCGTCCTCGGGAGAGAAGAAACATCTAGCATGAACGTATTTCCAGCACGCGATTGCAAATCTTGGGAAAGTTGCAAACCGGGCCGCCTGCCCCAAAACCCCGAAAGGGAAGGAAGCCGGCCGCTCCCATCGGTAGGCGATTGTGCAGTTCCCATTGGTAGGCGATGGCCCCTATTGGAAATCCCCGGGCGGGAGGTGTCAAGTAGCAAGTTACCAAACCAAAGGGGCTTTCCTTGGCCGCTCCCTTCAGGTCAGTTCCGATATCGCGGCCCTTCTTCCACGCGGACAGGCGAACTGAAGATGCTCCCCAAGGGGATTTTCTCCAGCGGGCGTCGGGAAGGAGACTTCACCGACCTGCCCTTTTCCCAAGTACGCAACTCGACTTGTCAGAGAGTCATTCCGGCAATTCCCAGCGCCAGACGGCGTTGTCCTTGCCGACGGAAAGGGCGTAGCGGCCGTCCGGAGAGAAGGCCACCGCCACCACCGGCAGCTCGTGGCTGAAGCGGGCGATCTCGGCACCATCTTCCAACCGCCATAGCCGCAGCGTCGCATCATCGCCGCCGGTCAGGGCGCGACGACCGTCCGGCGCGAAGGCGACGCAGCGCACCGAGCCATCGTGTCCCTTCAGCACCAGTGGCGGCCGGCCCGGTTCGTCAAGCGACCAGACCCGTGCCGTCGCATCGTCACTGCCCGATAGCACCCGCCGGCTGTCCGGCGCGAAAGCCACGCAGGTCACCCAGCGCTCATGCCCAGTGAACGATCCCAGCAGCCGGCGCTCGTCGAGGTCCCACCAACAGATAGTCTTGTCGCGGCCCCCCGACAGAGCGCGGCGGCCATCCGGCGAGAAGCAGACCGCTTCGACCGCGTCGGTGTGCCCCGCCAGCGATTTCTGGGACTGGCGGTCGTGCTTCTCCAGGTCCCAGATATAGACCATCCGGTCCCGGTCTCCGGTAAGGGCGTAGCGGCCGTCGGGCGACAGGGCCACGCAGTGGATGTCCATGCCCTTGCCGTCGAGCACCGGCGGTGCATCGCCGCTGTCCACGTCCCACAACGCCACGATCGGCCGGGCTGGAGCGATCTGACCACGGATGATCACTCGGTCCACCGTGCCGAACAGCACCCGGTCGCCGGAACGCGATAGGGCCAGCTCCAGGGGCCGCCGGTCCGCCAGCACCTGCGCAAATGGGTAGCGAAAGGGAGGGACAATCGGTCTGTTGTCGGAGCGGATGGTCTTCAGGTCGTACAACCAGACCGTATCGTTGACGCCGACCAAGACCCGGCTGCCATCGGCGGAGAAAACGGCCCGAGTGACGGCCTGGCGGACGTCCAGGTTGTACAGCACGCCGAGCCGCGGCCGAGGCGGGGGCGGCGGCCCGACGAGCGCCGGCGGGTCTTTGACGGCCGGCTCCGGCGGCTTGGCGGCCGGCTCCGGCGGCGCCTCCGGCTTGGGAGACTTTTCCGGGCTCGGCGGGCGAGACGGATCGACCGGCGCCGCCTTCCCGGTATGCTTGCCGGTCTCAGGCATTGGGACGGCGGGCGTATTGGGAAGGTTGCCGCCAGCGTGCTCGGCGTTCCCCGGCGCAGGGCGGAGGAAGACAACCAGGCCGGCGCCGGCACCAACAGCCGCCGCCACTCCTAGTACTACCAGGCCCGCCATCATCAGCCGGCCGCGCGGCCGGGCCGGGAGGGCGGTTGGCGGTTGCACCATCGTGCGGCTTGACCCCGGCTGCGGCGCCTGGGTGAAGGCGGCCTCTGGGGAAGAAGCCGGGGCGTGCCAGGCCGCCACCACCGGGGGGCTGGAGTCCGTTTGCTTCAACGTGGCCGCCGCCGACGGTGCTTCCAGCAAGGCGAAGTGAGCGCCGGCCAGGTCGAGTCCGGACGGCGGTGTCGCCGGGACTTGGCCGCCAGGCTGCGTCTCTTGCCCATGCGGCGGAGTGAGCGTCCCGGGCTGGAAGGAGCAGACGGTTTGCAGGGTCTGCGGGGTGCTTGTGGATGGCGGCCCGGCCTCCGTGCAGAAGGAGGCCAGGGCGGCGGCCAGCTCCATCGGCGTCTGGTAGCGGTCCTCCGGCCGCTTGGCCATCAGCCGGTCGAGTACCGCTGCCAGCCCGGCCGGCACGTCGGGGCGGACATCCCGGATCGGCCGCGGTGTCTCCAGTTTGTGCTTGAACAATTTCTCCATGAAGGTGCCGCCGGGGAACGGCGGGTGGCCGGTCAGCAGGAAGTAGAGAGTGCAGCCGAGGCTGTACAGGTCGGCCCGGATATCGACCCGATGAGCGTTGGTAGCCTGCTCCGGCGAGATGTAATCGGCGGTGCCCATGACCGCCCCCTCCTGGGTCAGCGCCGTCGTGGGGGCGGCCGGCTCTTCCCCATCGCCGGCGTGCAGCCGGGCCAGGCCCATGTCGAGAATCTTGACAATGCCCGGCCCCGTCCCCTGCTTCGCCAGCAGCAGGTTGGAGGGCTTGATATCGCGGTGGACCAGGCCGCGCTCAAAGGCGTGCTGTAGCCCCAGGGCCGCCTGTCGGATGTACTCGCAGGCCGCGGCCACCGGCAACGGGCCGGCCTTGTAGACCAGTGTCGCCAGGTCCACGCCGTCCACATACTCCATCACCAGGAAATGGGTGTCCCCCACTCGGTCGGCATCGTAGGCGGTCACCATGTTGGGGTGGGACAGCTGGGCGACCGCCTGGATTTCGCGGTGGAAGCGGTGGACGGCATTGTGATGGCTGAGCCAGTCGGGGCGGATGATTTTCAGGGCGACAACGCGCTTCATCAGGCGATGGCGGGCCTTGAAGACCTGGCCCATGCCCCCTTCGCCGAGCCGCTCCAACAGGAGATACTGACCCAGGACCAGGGACCGGCCGTTGCCGCGCAGCAGTTGGTCGGCCTGGTACGGCGTCAGCCAGCCGCGCTGCACCAACTCAGCCGCTAGCGCTTGCGGGTCAGGGAAACGGTACCGTAAGGTGCCATCTACCTCCCGAAGTTGCTCCTCCTCCAGGATTCCGCTCTCACGAAGCGCGTCCGCCAGAGTGGACGATTCTTTGATGATCATGGAGCCACACCCGGGCCGCTGACGGCTGGAGAAAGAAACCCGATGGCCCGATTGTAACCGGTAGCGGGCAGCTCGACCAGCCTTCCGTTCCACGGGAGTCGCGAACTCGTCCCTGAGGTGGCGAGCGGCCGGCGTCCGCCGGCCGGTGGATGAGGGAGATACCGGCCCGCTCACGCGGGCCGCTCG
>DATLYH010000245.1:0-10751 GCA_035575035.1 Gemmataceae bacterium | reverse complement strand
CGAACCGCCCGACACCACCCTTCTCATTCTTCCGGGATGCGCGAAGAAAATCAATCGGAAGGGGACGGCCCGATGAAGAAATCGCCGCCGCGGACCCGCGGCTTGCAGCGCCCGGAATGACTCTTTCCGAGCCCGGAGCGTGAGCGACGGGTGGTCTCCGAGCCCGGAGCGTGAGCGACGGGCCCCGGCGCTGACGCTTCGGGAAGACCCGTCGCTCACGCTCCGGGCTCGGACAATACCCAGCGCGGACGCTCCGGGCTCGGACAAGACCCGGCGCGGATGCTCCGAGACAGTCACCGCGTCAGCTGCTCGATCGCCAGCTTCTTCGCCAGTTCCAGCGCCTCGGCCAGCTTGGCCGGCTCCTTGCCGCCGGCCTGGGCCAGCGTCGGCCGACCGCCGCCACCGCCGCCGACCACCTTGGCCACCTGGCCGACCAGCTTGCCGGCATGCATGCCCTTCTGCACCAGGTCGTCGGTCACGGCAGCGATCAACTGCACCTTGCTGTCTTCCGACCAGCCGATCACCACCACGGCGCTGCCCGCTTTCTGCCGCAGCCGGTCCACCTGCTGCCGCATCTGCTCTTCCGGGCCGGCGGGCATCTCGCCGACGATGACCCGCGCGCCGGCCACCTCCGCCGCTCCCGCCAGCAGCCGATCCGCCGCCCCTTGCAGATCAGCGGCTGCCCCCTTCTTCAACTGCTGTTGAAGTTTCTTGATCTCCTCCTGGAGCGCCTCGATCCGGCCCGGCAGCTCCTCCGGCTTGCAGCGGAAGCGGGCGGTCAGCTCCTGCAAGATGGCATCCTGGCGCTGCACCGTCGCCACCGCCTCGCGGGCCGTCACACAGGTCAGCCGCCGCACGCCCTTGCCCAGCCCCTCCTCACCGACAATCTTGAAGAAGCCGGCCTGCCCCGTGTGGTCGAGATGGGTGCCGCCGCAAAACTCCCGGCTGAACACGTCATCGCCCCCCTCTCCTCCGAAGCGGGGGCGAGGGGAGTATTGTGGATCTCCACCACCCGGACCACGTCGCCGTACTTGTCGCCGAAAAAGGCACGGACGCCCGGCAGCCGCCGCGCTTCTTCTAACGGCAGCTCGCGCCACGTCACCGGCAGGTCCTGGTAAATCTTCTCATTGACCAGTCGTTCGATCTCCGCCTTCTCTGCCGCGCTCAGCGGGCCGGTGTGGGAGAAGTCGAAGGTGAACTCGTCCGGCTTGACCTTGCTGCCGCGCTGCTCGACGTGCTCGCCGAGCACCTGCCGCAGCGCCCAGTGGAGCAGGTGGGTGGCGGTGTGGTTCTTCCGCGTGAACTCGCGCTCGGGGCTGACCTGCAATTGCGCGGTCTGGCCGACCTCCACTCGCCCCGCTGCGACCTCGCCGAGATGGGCCACCGCATTGCCGAGCTTGACCGTCTGGGCCACCTCGAAGGTGCCGGTCGGCGTCGTGATGGTCCCTCGGTCACCAACCTGGCCGCCCGCTTCCGCATAGAAGCAGGTGCGATCGAGGAGGAGGCCAGCCCGCTGTCCCTCCGTCAGGGTGCCGCTCGGAACGAACTGGTTGTCGGCGATCCAGCCGAGAACCTTCGCATCGCAGGTCGAGCCAAACCACTTGGGGCGGTCGTCGGTCTCCGGCAGTCCGCCGCTGACGTTGAGCGCGATCTGCTGCGCGACCTCTTGCCGACTCGTTTCCTCGTGCCGACGCATCAGATCTTCGAAGCCGTGTTCATCCAGGCGTAGGCCGTCTTCCCGGGCCATCTGCCGGGTCAGGTCGGGCGGGAAACCGTAGGTGGTGTACAGGTCGAAAACATCCGGGCCGCTGATAACGCCATTCCCCTCCCGCGCCCGCTGGACCGCTTTACGGTAAAGGACGATCCCCTTGGCAATGGTGCGCAGGAAGGCCGTCTCTTCGCTGCGGATTTCCTCGGCGACGCGGCCCGGGTCTTTCTTCAGTTCGGGAAAGGCATCGCCCATGTGGTCCACCAGCACCGGCACCAACTGGTAGAGAAACGGCGCGCGCTGCTCGAAACACTGCCAGGCGAAGCGGACCGCCCGCCGCAGCACGCTGCGAACCACATAGCCGCGCCCCTTGTTGCTTGGCTTGGCCCCATCGGTGATGGCGAACGTCACCATCCGCAGATGGTCGGCGATAACGCGGAAGGCGATGTCGGTCAGGTCGTCGAGCCGGCCGCCGTACTTCTTGCCGGTCAGCCGGCCGATGGCGTCCAGGAGCGGGCGGAAAACGTCGGTGTCGTAGTTGCTCTCCTTCCCCTGGAGCACCGCGACGATCCGCTCGAAACCCATGCCGGTATCGACATGCTTGGCCGGCAGCGGTGTGAGCCGGCCGGTCGCGTCGCGGTTGTACTGGATGAAGACCAGGTTCCAGATCTCCATCACCCGCGGGTCGCCCTTGTTGACCAGCTGGCCGCCGCTCTGGTCGGGCGTGCGGTCGATGTGAATCTCGCTGCACGGCCCGCACGGGCCGGTCTCGCCCATCTCCCAGAAGTTGTCCTTCTTGCCGAAGCGGTGGACGTGCGCCGGGTCGATAGCGGTGACCTCCGTCCAGAGGCGGGCAGCCTCGTCGTCGGGTTCCAGGCCGTACTCTTTATCGCCGCCGAAGACGGTGGCATGCAGGCGCGATGGGTCGATACCCCAGACGTTGGTAAGCAGATCCCAGGCCCAGGCGATGGCCTCGGCCTTGTAGTAGTCGCCGAACGACCAGTTGCCGAGCATCTCGAAGAAGGTGTGGTGGTAGGTATCGCGGCCGACTTCCTCCAGGTCGTTGTGCTTGCCGCTGACGCGGATGCACTTCTGGCTGTTGACCGCTCGCCGGTACGGCCGAGTGCCGGTGCCGAGGAAGACGTCCTTGAACTGGTTCATGCCGGCGTTGGTGAACATCAGCGTGGGGTCGTCGGCGGGCACCACGCTCGACGACGGCACGAACGTATGGCCGTGCTTCGTGACGAAATAGTCGATGAACTGCCGGCGGATGTCGTTGGCACGGAGCATTCCTGGCGGTTTCCTCCTGACGAGCGGCCGGCGTCAGCCGGCCGATTCGGGCGAGCGGCCGGTGTCAGCCGGCCGATTCGGGCGAGCGGCCGGTGTGAGCCGGCCGGTTCGGGCTCACACGGGGAACAGTTGGATGGTAGCGAATCGAGTCCGGGCCGGGCAAGGACATTTGCGGCGCGCGGCCGGCGTGAACCGGCCGGTTCGGGCGAGCGGCCGGCGTCAGCCGGTCGGTTCGGGCGAGCGGCCGGTGTGAGCCGGTCGGTTCGACGAAGGCTGCTGATGGCGGCGACAAGCCAGGGCCTTCTCTACCCCCGCTAAGGCGAGGCCGCTTTAAGGAAGGCGGCCAGGGTCTGGACGTTGCGGATGAACGTCTGGGAGCTGATGACCCGCCGGGTGGGGTCATCCGGGCCCTGGCTCCGCAAGCGGCCTGGCTCCACCCATCGCCCGCGGTCATCCAGGGCGGCGATGACCCGCTTCGTCTGTTCCGTTAGTTCCTTCGTCAGCGGCGGCCGTGACCGCGCCGGCGGCCGTTTCAGCTCGGCAGGGTCCAGGGCGCGGATCCGTTCGTACTCCTTGCGGATGCTTTCAGTCCGGTCAGGGACCTTGAAGCCGTAGTGCGTCGGCAAGTCGTCGTCGCGGTAGGTGAGTTGGTAATCCTTGGTGAAGTAGAGCGGTTTGTTGGTCTTCAACTCGTAGAAGCGGGCCAGCCGGCCATCGGGCAGGCGCGAGCGCTGGTAGTAGTCCAGCGCCCGCGGAATCGGCTCCAGGTACTTCTTGTCGCCGGTCTCGCGGTAGAGCCGAAGCAGGGTGAGCATCACCCCCATCGCCTCGCCCCCCGTGATGGCCGGCGGCTCGAAGCGGCGAGCCCAGGCCGGGTGCATGTCGAAATCGTACTGCTGGGCCCAGCCGGGCTGCGGCTCGGGCATTTGCGCCAGCAGGATGAACCCGCCGGCCTTCTCAGCAGCCTGGCGGTATTTCGGCTGGTCGTAGGTCACGGCCGCTTCCAGCATGACATCGATCACGTCGGACAGGGCGTTGTCATTGAACGTGTAGTAAGAGGCGTAGGGGGTGCCGGGCCAGGTCCGCGACCACGCCTCCGGGTAGCTCGCTCTCTTGACGGGAAACTTCTCGGGGTCGGGGAAGCGATCGAAGCGCTGCGGCCAGGCGCCGTTGGGGTATTGCGCCTGGAGCAGACTCTGTAGGGCAAACGCGGCCGCCTCGTGGACCTTCGGGTCCTTAAAGCCCAGGGCCCGGTCCACCCGCATCAGCAGACGGAGCGCCTCCTGAGTGGTGTTGTCGTCGAGCGTGGTCACACCGCGGCCCTGCCCGCCGTCTCCATCCACGCGATAGGCATACTGCTTGCGCAGCTTCGGGTCGAACTCGATCCGGTAATCCCACCCGCCGGAGCGGAGTTGTCCCTTGACGAGGGCATAGGCGGTCTCGCGGGCAGCTTCCAGGTAAGAGGCGTCGCCGGTGGCCTCGTAAGCAGTCAGGTAGGCCAACCCCACCGAGGGGGTCCCCGGCGGCTGCACCCAGACCTGCGTGGCCGTCGCCCGCCCTTCTCCTTCACGGCGGGACAGATCCTCGCTGTAGCGCCACAGATAGCCGCCCTCCGTGGCCACTTCCTTACGAAAATAGTCCACCGCCTTGCGGAGTGCCTGGGCTGCCTGCTCCCGCAGGGCCGTATCGTCCGCGCGAGCCCCGGAGGTCAGTACCATCCACCCGACCACGCCGACCGCTATCGACCACCGCCTCATGATCAGGTCCTCAAGGAGACGAGTTTCAACTGAGTCAGTGTAGCGGCCGGCGAGGGGCGCTTCCAAGGAAGAAAACCGGCCCCTTGACAGGAGGGTGACGGGGGAGGATCATCGGGGGCAGGTGGATGGGGCGTGCGCCACCCGTGGGGGGACCGACGGCCCCACCTCTTTTCCAAACTGGGAGTATCACATGTTGCCGAACCACGACCAGCCCTACTGCCCGGAGTGTGCGGACCTGGAGCAGGACGAGGCCCTCGACCGCCGAGAGTTCATCCGCGTTGTCGGCGGGCAAGCGGCCGCCCTGGTGGCGCTGGGGGGCGCGGCTGCCGCAGCGCCGAAGGCCCGGGCCAGCGACCGGCCCGCCAAGCCGGCCGAGGCCATGATCCGCGAGCTGTACGCCAGCCTCAGCAGCGAGCAGAAGGCCGAGGCCGTCCTCCCCTGGGATCACGGCGCCGCCAAGGGCATCCCCACCCGCCTGGGTATGTACAACCGGCCGATCGGCAAGCGGATCGGTGAGGTCTACACCAAGCCGCAGCAGGAACTGCTGGAGCGCATCCTCAAGGCGATCTGTTCCGACGAGGAGGGCTACCGGCGGATCAGCCGCAACGGCAACTTCGACAGCAGCGGCTCATTCGACGGCATCGGCGCGACCATCTTCGGGGAGCCGGCCGACGGCAAGAAGTTCGCCCTGGTCTTCGCCGGCCACCACCTGACCGTCCGCTGCGACGGCAACTCGGAGGAAGGGGCGGCGTTCGGCGGCCCGATGTACTACGGCCATAGCCCCAACGGCTACAGCGACCGCAACGTCTTCTTCTACCAGACCAAGAGCGTGTTGAGCGTCTTTGATGCCCTTTCCGAGGCGCAGCGCAAGAAGGCGATCGTCCCCGGCACTCCCGGCGAGCATGCCCCGTCGGTGCGCTTCCGCAAGCCCGGCGAGCCCCACCCCGGCATCAGCATCCAGGAACTGACCCGCGACCAGCGCCAGCTGGTCGAGAAGGTGATGCGCGACATCCTTTCGCCGTACCGCAAGGAAGATGTGGACGAGGTCATGGAGATCATTAAGGTCAACGGCGGCATGGAGCGGATCCACCTGGCCTTCTACGAAGACGCCAACATGAACGATAACCAGCGCTGGCACTTCTGGCGCCTGGAAGGGCCGGGCTTCGTCTGGAACTACCGCGTGCTGCCGCACGTCCACACCTATGTCAACATTTCCAGCAAGCTGACCTGAAGATGACCTTGGCTCATGGGCCCATGCCGGGTGATGAGCGGCGGTGTTGGGCCTTGGGAACGGTCGGATCACCCCCTTGGGCCCATGAGCCCCGCGGAGACGGGCGAGTTTCTTCCCCAGGTCGCCTTTGCGTGGAGGAGCAGGCATTTCCGTCACCCAGGTTGATATACCGCAGTCCTACGTCCCCGAGCAGCTCATCCCAAGTCTGGCTCATGGCCATGACCGAAAGCTCGTCTCTCGACTTCCCCGACAGCAACCCAATTCCAGATCTTGAAGAACCCCAAACGGCACGGGCCTTTCATGCGACCTTCACCGAATGGGTGCGCTTCGTCCTGGACAGGACCGCGCCCCGGCAAAGGCAAAAGTATGCGGATGCGTTGGGGGAAGCGCTGGCCGATTACCTGGATACGCAGGCGCCGAGGGCATCCGCCGCGTGCGCGCCGCCCGCCAAAACAAAACGCACCGCACTCTTTGGAGCGGCAGGTGCGTCTGGTGGCCTAAAACTCGCCCCGGTTTGGCAGCTACACCCTTCGCTGCACCCCCGGTGGCCGACTGACTTGACGAAGGTTCCTGCTGTCCCTACCATGATCTTTTTGTTACCGAAAATCTCCTACCGGATAGGCAATATGGCAGTCCCCAAGCGACGAACCTCCCGCGCCCGCCAAGGGAAGCGGCGCAGCCATCTGCACATCAAGCCCTTGCAGATCCAGTACTGCCCGCACTGTGAGCAGCCGGTGCTGCCGCACCGCGTCTGCCCCAACTGCGGCTTCTATCAGAATCGCGAGGTCGTGCCGGAAAAAGAGAAGTGATCCCCGACCAATGGTTCCGGACCGGTGGCCGGAGCTGAGTCTTCGAAGCCCCGGCGCAGCATCCCGGGGCATTGCTGCGCTCCGCCCCAGGGACTCAAGCCCGTCCGCCACCCGGTCGATTGTCTGAACAGGGGCCCCGGGCGGTCCGGCAGGATAGGGGCGAACGCCCGGCGGTTGAGATTGCTCCCTGTTGCCTGGCCGGGCGCCGTCAGCCTGGTTGGACAAGATGGAGAAAAGGGGTTGTAGGGGGAGGGCCCTTTCCTTTTTCCCCTGTTCTCTGTAATTTTTCATTTACTTCGGCGCAGCCGTTCGCCCTTTCTGCTTGACTTGCGCGGGGGCCAAGATACCTTGCCCGTTGCGTAGGGGCTGTGGTACATAACGCCGATCGGCGGCCTCTGAGGAAAGCGAAGGCAGCCAAGGCGAGGTGGCGGCCTCCTTGCCTCCCTTCGACCGCGGTTGTTTCCCCAGAGGAGTTGCCGGCCGGCCACCGTTCGCGGCTCGACCCGGGTCCGCTTTGGGAGGAATCAAACGTGCCTTCCGTTGAAGAACGTGTCATCGAGATCGTCTGTGAGAACCTCGGCGTGAACAAGGAACAGGTCACCCGTAATACGTCGTTCACCGAGGACGTGGGGGCCGACTCGCTCGACATCGTCGAGTTAGTCATGGAGCTGGAGGAGGAATTCGAGATCACCATTCCGGACGACCAGGCGGAGAAGATCAAGACGGTCGGCGAGGCGATCGACTACATCGAGCGCGAAACCGCCGCCAAGGAAAAGGAAAAGGGCTGGAAATGACCCGCCGTGTTGTCATCACCGGCCTGGGGACGGTCAACCCGCTGGCCCTTGATGTCAAGGGGTACTGGGAAGGGTTGTGCGCCGGCCGGAGCGGCATCGGCCTGATCGAGCAGTTCGACACCAGCGCCTTCAAGGTCAAGATCGGCGGCGAGGTCAAGGGCTTCGACCCCGAGTCGTTCCTGGACCCTAAGACCGCGCGCCGCCTTGACCGTTTCACCCAGTTCGCCATGGCGGCGGCCATTGCCGCCGTGGCCGACAGCGGGCTGGACTTCAGCCGGGAGGATCCCTACCGCTGCGGCTGCATCCTCGGCAGCGGTATCGGCGGCCTGAACGAGTTCGAGGAACAGCACGGCCGCTACCTCAGCGGCGGCCCGGGCAAGATCAGTCCGTTCGTCATCCCCAAGATGATCGTCAATGCCGCCCCGGGGCATATCTCCATCCACTTCGGCCTGTGTGGACCGAACACGGCGGTCTCGACGGCCTGCGCCTCGGCGGCCCACGCCATCGGCGACGCCCTCCGCGCCATCCAGGGGGACTACGCCGACGTCATGATCACCGGCGGCTCGGAGGCGGCGATCACGCCGATGGGCCTGGGCGGGTTCATCGCTGCCCGGGCGCTGTCGCAGCGCAACGATGATCCGCCGGCAGCGAGCCGGCCGTTCGACAAGGACCGCGACGGCTTCGTCCTCAGCGAAGGGGCTGGTGTGCTGGTGCTGGAGGAATTGGAGCACGCCCGCCGGCGCGGCGCGGCCATCTACGCCGAGTTGCTCGGCTGCGGCAGCACGGCCGACGCCCACCATATCACGGCGCCGCACCCGTGCGGGGCCGGCGCCGCCCGGGCCATGCAGGCAGCCCTGCGCGACGCCCGAATCAACCCGGAGGACGTGCAGTACGTCAATGCCCACGGCACCGGCACCGAGCTGGGCGACGAGGCCGAGACGCTGGCGATCAAGCAGGTCTTCGGCAACCACGCCCGCCGTCTGGCCGTCAGCAGCACCAAGAGCATGATCGGCCACCTGCTCGGGGCCTCCGGCGGCGTGGAGCTGATCGCAACGGTGCTGGCCATCCGGCACAACCTGGTCCACCCGACGATCAACTACCAGACGCCCGACCCCAAGTGCGACCTGGATTACGTGCCCAACACCGCCCGCGAGATGCGGGTGCGCCGGGCCATCTCCAACAGTTTCGGCTTCGGCGGACACAACTGCTGCCTGGTGGTCGGGGCGCTGAATTAGGCATCACCTTCAAGCCCAGAGAGGGGTTGCACCCTCTGGGCCTTGGGGCTCCTGGGACTTACACCATGCCTCTTTCCCTCGATCCTGTCATCGCCCGCACCGAGCATGTCAGCCTCTCGCAACAAGAAATCGCCCGCTATAGCCGGCACCTGATCATGCCGGAAGTCGGCATGGAAGGGCAGAAGCGGCTCAAGGCTGCCAGCGTGCTCTTGATCGGCGCCGGCGGACTCGGCTCGCCGTTGGGCCTGTACCTGGCCGCCGCCGGCATCGGCCGCATCGGGCTGGTCGATTTTGATGTGGTCGATTTCAGCAATCTCCAACGGCAGGTGCTGCACGGCACCCCCGACGTCGGCCGGTCCAAGCTCCAGTCGGCCAAGGAGCGGCTCAATGCTATCAACCCCGAAGTGCAGATCGACCTGTACGAGACGCGCCTGACCTCGGCCAATGCAATGGCGATCTGTGAGCCGTATGACATCATCATCGATGGCACCGACAACTTCCCGACGCGCTACCTGGTCAATGACGTCTGCGTGCTCCAGAAGAAGCCGAACGTCTACGGCAGCATCTTCCGCTTCGACGGGCAGGCGTCGGTCTTCTGGCCGCCCTACGGCCCGTGCTACCGCTGTCTGTATCCCGAGCCGCCGCCGCCGGGCGAGGTGCCGAGCTGCGCCGAGGGCGGGGTGCTGGGCATCCTGCCGGGGCTGATCGGCTGCATCCAGGCGACCGAGGCGGTCAAGCTGATCCTGGGCCAGGGCACCCCCCTGATCGGCCGGCTGCTGGTTTACGATGCCCTGCAAATGAGCTTCCGCGAGTTCAAGGTCCGGCGCAACCCGAAGTGCCCAATCTGCGGCGACCAGCCGACCATCACTCACCTGATCGATTACGAGCAGTTCTGCGGCGTGCGCGGCCAGGAGGCGGCGCCGCCCCCGGCTGCGGACGGGCTGGAGGAAACCACGGTCGAGGAATTGAAGGGGCGCCTCGATCGCGGCGAGAAGGTGTTCATCCTCGATGTGCGCAATCCGGAGGAATACCGAATCTGCCGCCTTCCCGGCAGTGTGCTGCTGCCGCTGCCGGAACTGCCGCGCCGCTTCGGCGAATTGGACCGCGACCGCGAGATGATCGTCCACTGCAAGAGCGGCGTCCGCAGCGCCAAGGCCATCGCCTTCCTTCGGCAGCAGGGATTCACGAAACTAAAGAACCTCAAGGGGGGCATCCTGGCCTGGGCGCAGCGAATCGATCCAACCATGCCCATCTATTGAGGAAAGGAATCGCGATGGCGGGCAAGATCGACTGGCTCTATCACCGCAAGGGCTGAACGAGTTGCAAGAAGGCTCAGGGGTTCCTTGAGTCGTATGCGCTGCAAGTGGCGGAGCAGACCGACGCCGGCAAGGAGCGCCGTGGCCGCGATGAGGCCCTTGCCTTGGCCCGGAGCGCTGACAAGGTGGTCGTGGTGAAAGGCAAACAGACGGTCACCTTCGAGATGCGGAAATCTCCTCCCGACGACGAGACCCTGCTCGCCCATCTGCTGGGACCGACCGGCAACCTACGGGCGCCGACCCTGAAAAAGGGCAAGACGTTACTGGTTGGCTTCCAGGAAGCGGCCTACGAACAGGTACTGGGCAGCGAAGGACGGCCCCCCCGCAAAAGCCGATGAGTGCGACGAACCGCCTGAGCAGCGAGCGGACCTTCCACGACCGCCAGGCAGGCGAGCGGGCCGCCACATTCCTGCTCCACCCCGAGAAGCTGCGCTTCGACGACGACTCCTACCTGGACCACGAGACCTGGATCCGCCCGGCCTTCGAGCGGTTGGGCAATGTCCGCGGCCTGGACGTACTGGACTACGGCTGCGGTCATGGCATGGCGGCGGTGGTGCTGGCGCGGCGCGGCGCCCGTGTCGCGGCCCTCGACCTGTCGCCCGGCTACCTGG
>DATLYH010000244.1:0-3701 GCA_035575035.1 Gemmataceae bacterium | reverse complement strand
GCCTACCCCTTCTTGTGCGGGCTGGCTGTCACGTCCACCTCGGTTTCCTGGAGGAACGCGGCAGCCTGCTCGGGCGGCACCGGGTTGATATAGAAGCCGGTGCCCCACTCGAAGCCGGCCACCCGCGTCAGCCGCGGGATGATCTCGATGTGCCAGTGATAATGCGGCAGCGCCTGCGTGTCGAACGGCGACGTGTGGATGATGTAGTTGTACGCCGGCTTGTCCAGGGCCGATTCCAGTTTCATCAGGATCGTCTTCAGCACCGTGCCCAGTTCGTCCACCTCGATTTTGTGGATGTTCTCGAAGTGGCTGTTGTGGTTCTTCGGCAGAATCCAGGTCTCGAACGGGAAGCGGCTGGCGAACGGCGCGAGGCTGACGAAATTCGGCGTGTCGAGCACGATCCGGTTCTCGCTGGCCAGCTCTTGATGGATCATGTCGCAGAAGATGCAGCGGCCGCGGTAGTTGAAGAACTCCAGCGACCCGGACATCTCCTCCCAGACCGAGATGGGCACAATCGGCGTCACAATCAGCTGCGAGTGCAGGTGCTCTAGGGAGGCGCCGGCCGCAGCACCGACATTCTTGAACAACATGCCGTAGACCAGTCGGGTATCCTTCTTCAGATCGACCAGCCGATCGCGGTAGACCCAGAGCACCTCGCGGATGTTCTCCTCGGTGAGATTGGCCATCGTCGTCTCATGGAAGGGACATTCGATGATGACCTCGTGGGCGCCGATGCCGTTCATCTTGTCGTAGATCCCTTCGCCGCGCTTGTTCAGGTTTCCCTCGATTTGCAGGGCCGGGAACTTATTCGGCACCACCCGGACGCGCCAGCCGGGCTCGTTGGGCCGGGTGTTCCGTTCGCGGTAGGCGAGGATCTCGTGGGGGGTTTTGTCTTCATGGCCTTCGCAGAAGGGGCAGAACCCCCCGGCCCCCGGAATCGGCTCATGCTTGGGAGCAACCGGCCGCCGGGCTCGGTCGGTGGCGATGATCACCCAGCGTCCCACGATCGGGTCCTTGCGTAATTCCGGCATTGGCAGGCTCCGGAGAAAGCGATCGGCGGATGGCAGGAACGAGGAATCCATGTTTGCAGTTCTGAGAGCGTCTCCCGAACGGGCGAGCGGCCGGTGTCAACCGGCCGGTTGACACCGGCCGCTCGCCAAAAGGTTAGCGCCTCTAAACGTCCCACATGATCTGTTCGAAATCGGGCGACGGGCAGAACAGGCCGATGACCCCTTCGCGGGGGGCGCGGTCCACGCTCTGCCGCCCCTCCAGGAGATCGACGGCGAACTGGATTGGCTGGTCCACCTTGACGCCGAGCAGCGCGAAGGGGACAGCCAACTCCACGATCCGCCCGACGCCGACCTCCACCCCGGCGGCCGGCACCGGCTTGCCGTGGTGCAGCAGCTTGGCCGCCGGCTTCGGGCTGCCGGGCCGCTCCACCACCACCTCGTAGCCCGGCGGCTCGACGAAGACCAGCCGCAGCGCGTCGAAGTCGGCCAGGGCCTCCCGGGCGGGGCCGTCGAAATCGACCCGGACGAACAGCGTCTGGACGTCGAAACCGAAGTGGACCTCCTTGATCGGTCCGCGTGTCACCATCGCCATCGTACCGCGTTCGTTCTGGCAGGTGTAGCGGCCGGCGCTGATCCATTCGAAGAACGTCAGCTGGCCGTCAATCTTCACGTTGAGGAAGCCACGTGGCAGCGTGTACATCGCCTTCTGACTGCGGCGGCTGATCGGTCGCGACAGGTCGGCCGGCGGCGTATCCCCCAGAAGCAGGTAGACATTTTGCAGATGCTTGCGGAATAGGTAGTCGAAAACGTTGTCCTGAGCGCTGGAGTGCTCATCGCCGTACCACCAGAACCAGTCGCTCCCCTCGGCAATGTAAATCTCCTCCCAGGCCCTCTCGACCGCAGACAAGGAGACCGGGAGACCGGGAGACACAGAGACACGATCTGGGGCGGGCCTCGCCGCGGGCTGCCCTTCCCGCCCCGCCTCCGTCTCGGAGGGTTTTGTCTCCTTGTCTCCTTGTCTCTTGGTCTCCTTGCCTCGGGCTGCCGACCCACCCCGCTGGACGAGGTACTCCCGCGTCCGGTGCAAGGCGTCCCAGGCGGCATTGTCCTCTTCGTGACCGATCCAGATGGCGAAGTTGTGGCGGATCCAGCTGCCGGCGAACAGGCGCGGCAGCGTGTCGCGCGGCGGGTGCTCCTTCAAGAAGGCGCCGATCTGCACCGGCCGGAGGCCCTGAGTGCGGGTGCAGCGCTCGTAGAGTGAGCGGAGGAAGGTGACGCCGCCGCTGGGGTAATGCTCCCAGCAGTTTTCGCCATCCAGGATGACGCTGACCAGGGCCGGTTCGCTGGTGTGGACGGCCTGGCCGATGGCCCGCAGCCGTTGCACGAAGTCGTCGGCCGCTGCCGTCGGTTCGCTCCGCTGGTAGTGGAAGCCGATCAGGTCGCTCAGGGCATGATCGCGGAAGACGATGCCCAGCTCGTGGCCGGCCTCCGCCACCTTGTACGGCCGGTACATCATTTCGGGGTTGCGGACATGGCCGCGGCTGTCCCGGCTGACGAAGCCCTGGGTGCTGGCGCTGAGGACTTCCTCATCGGTGGCGAGCCAGCGGATGCCGTGCTCGGCCAACAGCGGCAGCATGCTCTGGCAGACGGCGCCCTCGGCCGGCCACATCCCTGCCGGCGCCGCACCGAAGACTTGCCGATGGTACTCCACCGCCCACCGCACCTGCGCGGCCGCGTCCTCGGGGTAACCGCCGGTGTAGCGGGGCAGCTTGACGTCAGGCATCGCCTCGCGGGCCAGCTTCTTGTCCAGCAGCAGCGGCAGGATCGGGTGGAAGTAAGGCGTAGTCGTCAGCTCGATCTGGCCGCTCGCCGCCAACTGCTGGTGCAGCGGGATCACCTGCCGCAGGATCTCCCGGTGCTTGTCGAGCAGCCAGTTCTTCTCCTGCTCGGTGAAGAAGCGCCCCTTGTCGAGCAGGGTCTTCAGGTCGGCGTCGCGTTCAAAGGCCAGCGGGTGGACCCAGGTGAGATTGAACCAGACTTGCAGGTCGCGGAGGTCGCGCTCCTGGAAGCGACGTAGCGCCTGCGAAGCCGTCTCTCGGCCGGCATTCCGCCGGTGCAGCAACTCGGCGTAGCGCGGGTACGGCCGGATCATCTGGTCGTGGTTGGCCATGAAGAAATGGTCGAGCAGGAAGAGGCAGTCGCGCTCCTCCAGGCCGTCGGCCGGCTTGCGGGACACTTCCAGGAACTGGTCGGTGGCTTCCCCTTCCGCATAGGCCAGCAGCTGCCGCACCAGGCTGGGCACCAGGTTAATGGTGCAGCGCATCTCGGGGTACTCCAGCAGGTGCAGGGCCATGCCATAGTAATCCTTGACCCCATGCAGCCGGACCCAGGGCATCGGGTTCTCCCCACCGACATCGTCGGGGTAGTACGGCTGGTGCTGGTGCCACAAAAAAGCGAGTGCGACTTCCGCCATGTCCGTAGTCCATAGTCCGTAGTCCGTGGTCGTCAGCAGTCCGGCTTTGTTGCTGCGGACGGCGGACTACGGACTACGGACTGGTAGAGTCTCTCGTACTCCGCGGCGCTGCGGTCCCAGGACCAGTCTTGCCGCATGCCGGTCTGCTGCACTTGCAGCCACTGGTCCGGGTGGTGGTGATAAAGGTCGAGGGCCCGCCGGACGGTCTCGACCAGGGC
>DATLYH010000243.1:0-21273 GCA_035575035.1 Gemmataceae bacterium | reverse complement strand
GGTCATAACACAGATCGGGCTCTCCTGGACAAAACGCTCAAAGACCTCGCCGAACAACATCCGTATCACCTCCCTGATGGAAAGCTACTGTCCACCAGGGGAATGACTTACAGAAACCGCAGAACACCTTCAAAGGGCTGGAACGGCTTACCCTACCTGGTGATGGAGTACGTCAACGGCATCTCGCTTCAGGATCGGCTCGACCAGAGCGGGCCGCTGGAATTGAAGGAGGTCTTGCGCATCGGCCTTCAAGCCGCTTGCGGCTTAGCGGCCGCCCACAAGCAGGGGTTGATCCACCGCGACATCAAGCCAGCCAACATCCTGCTGGAAAACGGCGTCCAGCGAGTCAAGATCACCGACTTCGGCCTGGCACGAGCGGTAGATGATGCCAGCCTGACGCAATCGGGCGTCATCGCCGGCACGCCGCAGTACATGGCTCCGGAGCAGGCGCGCGGCGAGCCGGTCGATCACCGCTCGGACCTGTTCAGCCTTGGCAGCGTGCTGTACGCCATGTGCACCGGCCGGGCGCCGTTCCGGGCCAGCACGACGATGGCAGTGCTCAAGCGCGTCTGCGAGGAGAGCCCCCGTCCCATCCGCGAGATCAACCCGGACATCCCCGACTGGCTCTGCGCCATCATCGAGAAACTTCACGCCAAGGACCCGGCCGACCGCTTCCATTCGGCCGGCGAGGTGGCCGAGCTGCTGGCCCAGCACCTGGCCCACCTCCAACAGCCGGAGCGGGTGCCGAGGCCGCCGGCCGTACAGGTGCCGCCCGCGGAGGCACCTCAGGGCTTCTCCCTTCGGCAATTCCCCCTGGCGGCGTGGATCGGCTGCGGGCTGTGGGCGAGCGTTTTCCTGATGGCCCTCGTGGAAGTGCAAGAGCCCGCTGCGGCGCGGTTCATGCGCGGGATCGGCACCCTCCTCACCGCCGTCACCGTGCTCTACGCGGCAGTCTACATCGCGTGGGCCTACGCGCGTTGGAGCCGGACCACGGCCGAGCCGCGTCCGTATCGCATCGCCCTGTTTCTCGGCATCCCCTCGGTCGCCACGCTTTTTTTCCTTTTCGCCTGGGTCGAGAAGCCGGTGCGATCTGTTCGCGATCTCCTCGTTGGGAATCTGGACCACGGGATTGTCCTCATCGAAGCGGACGACCCGGAGCTGGTGGTTACCCTGGACGACCGTCTTTTGCCCGTGACGCCGTTGGGCGGGGCGGGCTTCGGTGCGGCCAACGAGGGCTGGCTCTTCGGCGGCATGGGTGAGGGCGTCCCCCCTGGGACCCATCGCGTAATCGCTCTCAAGCAGGGGAAGGTGATTTTTGATGAGACCTTTACGCTCGCTGTCGGCGAAACCAAGACCATCAAATTGTCCTCTCCGAAAGACCGCCAGGCCGGCTGGGTGCCGCTCTTCAACGGCAAGGACCTGACGGGATGGAACACGCCCTGGCCGGATCTGTGGGCCGTCGAGCACGGCGTCCTGGTGAGCCGCATTCCTCAAGATGCCCCAAAGGAAATTTCCATTCTCACCAGCCGGGACGAGTTCGCCGACTTCCACTTGCGAGTCGAAGCCAAGATCAACGCGGAGGGAGACAGCGGCATCGTCTTTCGACGGACCGAAAAGTTCAACGGGTACCAGGCCCAGATCAACGAGCGCGGTCCGGTTAGGACCAGAACCGGAAGCCTCTACAAGTATCGGGATGTACTGCAAGAGGTGAGCGATTCGCCGATCGCGCCCGACACCTGGTTCACGATGGAGGTCATCTGCCACGGGCCGCGGATCGTCATCAAGATCGATGGCAGGACCGTGGTGGACCGGGTCGATGCCGAATCGGTGCCGGGGACGGTACGAGGACACATCGGACTCGAGACCGGTCTACCCGGAACTGTCGTCCACTTCCGCAAGATCGAGATCAAGGAACTGCCGCCGCCCGAGACGCCGAACTCGCCGCAACGCGAATGGAGCCGGCGCCTCGATTTGACCGGCTACTGGCTTTCCGACTGGGGCGAAGTCACCCTGGAACATCCACCGATCGAGGGCGGCGCCAAGGTCGCCGTGTCTGGAAAGTGGAACGATTGGAAGGGGGAAGTCGCCGCCGCCGGGCCCTTCAAGGGGCAAAAGACCCGCGGGCAGTTCGACAGTGCGTTCTATGACCCGGCGAAGGGGGTCATCGCCTACAAGGCCCTGGAGCAAAACCGAGACGTGCGGGGCGTCGGCGAGCTGCGCGTGATCTTCGACGGAACGGCGATGGTCGGTTTCTGGACCGGTCCGGACACTTATGGGACCTGGACCCTCTGGCGCAAAGGCCGGCCTCGCCCTACCGAGTGGCAGATCGCTGGCGACTGGGATTCCGACTTCGGCGTTGTCACCATCGCCCATGACAAGCTCTGGGTCAATGGCCCCATGCCGGTGCGTGGCTCGCTCCTGAGGCTGAACGGGAAACGCGTGCCTTTCGCCAAGGCCGAGATGAACCCGACAATCAACAGCTTGCGGCTCGAATTCGATACCTTCGATGACAAGAAGGGGCCATCGATGGGCCACTTTCTGCTCTCCCCCGACGGCCAGGCGTTGGTGGGCATCTGGACCAACAGTGCCGGTGCATGCGAAAACTGGGCGCTGCGGCGGCAAAAGGCCCCGGACCCGCTGCCGGACCCTTGAGGTGCGTCATGCCGAAGAAAGCAAAAATCATCGCCACCGTGTGCGTGTCGCTGTTGTGGTTTCTCGTCCTCATGTTCGGCGGATTCGAGACCGATTGGCCGTGGGACGCGCTGTGGACCGATCCGTCGGCAATCCGCTGGCTGGAGGTTGTGAAGGTAATGATCGTGCATGTGCTTGGCAGTCTCGCCATCGTTACGATTTGGACTTGGAAGAAGGCATGAACTCAAACTCAGCCGGCCCCAGCGGCAAGGACCTTGGCGCCGACGTGGATTTAGTCGGCCCCGGCCCGGCCTACGAGCGCTGGAAGCAGACGCCGGAATATCAGCAGTGGCTCAAGGAGACGGGACAGTCCACGGCCGGTCGATGAAGTTCGGATATCTTCCGAACCGCGGCGAGGAGTATAATGGAATTACTTCGGAGGTCCCGTCATGAAAGCCATCCGCTTCTACACCGTCATCGGCGAGGATCGGATCATCCGCCCGCCGCAAACTATTGAATTGACCCCCGGCAGAGTGGAGGTGATCGTACTCCAGCCCGAGCCAGTCACCAAGGAAGCACCTCCGGCCGCACCATCCGGCTGGCCGCTTGTCGAACGCCTCGCCAAGGCGGCTCAGGAGCTTGGGATCACCGATCTCCCTCCCGATCTAGCAGAAAACCACGATCACTACCTGTACGGGTTGCCCAAAGGCATCGACAAACAATGACAGAAGTCTTTGTCGATAGTTTCTTCTGGCTGGCTGCCTTCAACCGGGACGATCCCTATCATCAACAGGTCGTTCAGACGCCCAAGCCGCCTCGCGCGGTCACAACCTGGGCGGTCCTGCTCGAAGTAATGAACACCTTAAGCCCTCAACGTCTTCGCCCGCTGGCTATGAGATTCTGGCAGGCAGTGACAAATGACCCTGATGTAGAGGTCGTTCAACTCGATGAAGACCTTCTCAATCGGGCCGTGGAACTGTACGAAAACCGCCCCGATAAGAGTTGGTCCTTGACCGATTGTATTTCCTTCCGCGTGATGGAAGATCGCGGCATCACCGATGCACTCACCGGCGATCATCATTTCGAACAGGCCGGCTTCCGAATCCTGATCCAGTGAGAACACGAACGGCCCCGCCCCCACGCCGGCGCGACGGAGAGCGAGGCCGTTCGGCTTCGCGGGCGGTCTCACTTCAACAACTTCTTGACCTCCTCCTCCAGGCCGTTGACCTGGACGGTGCGGCTGACGACCTTGCCGTCCTTGCCGACCAGGAACAGGTTCGGCAGCACCATGATGCCGTAGTCGGTCGCCAGCTTGCCCTCCAGGCCGCCTGGCGTGAACAGGTGCGTCCCCGGGGCCTGTGTCTTCTTCAGTAGGGCGAGCGCCTCTTCGGCGGTGCTGTCCACGTTGACGCAGACCAGCTCCAGCTCCTTGCTGTGGCTGTCCAGCAGCAGCTTCAGCTTGGCAAAGTCGCCGACGCACTGACTGTTCCAACTCGCCCAGTAATAAACCACTACCAACTTGCCGCGCAGCCGGTTGACATTGAACGAGCCACTGCCCCCCAGGACGGGACCTTCCAGCTCCAGCTCCTTACCTTCCAGGTCGAGCCGCTTCAGCGCACCGCGGGCCTTGGCGGCCATCGGCTTGTCGGGGAAGCCCTGGGCCAGCTGTTGATACCAGTTCTTGGCCTCGGTCTCCTTGCCGATCATCTCGCTGACCCAGCCGAGCTGCAACAGCGCGTCCGGGGTGTCGTCGGCCCGGGGATAGGTCTGCACGAACTTGGCCAGCCGGTCCAGCCACTCCTGCTGCACCTTGTCGAACGGCCCGGTCATGATCTTGGCGGCGTAGTCGGCCTGCATCTCGCGGTAGGTAACGTAGGCAGCCAGGGCGCTGCCGGCCGGCAGGCTGCCGACGATCTGTTCCTCCAGTCGCAGCAGCCGCTGATAGGCCGTCTTGTCGTTGGCCGGGCTGCTCTGGGCAGCGGCGCTGAGGCAGTCGGCCAGCTGACGGATCCACGCCTCGCGTTCTTCTGGCTTGACCCGGGCGATGACCTTCTCCAGCAGGTCGGCCCGGCGGAGGTTGTAGCGGACCATCTCCGGGCTAGGGCCAGGTGTCTCCGGCCCGCGCGGGGCCTCCTGGTCCAACTTGTTCAGTTCGGTGAAGAGCTTTTGCAGCTCGGGATCGTCGGTGCCGCCGGGCGGGCCGGTCCGGACGTCCGGTTCGTCGGCGCCGGGGATCGGAGCGTCGATGATCCGCCAGGCCAGGCCGACCTGGATCATCTCGCCGATCTGGAGCCAATCGCTCTTGTCCCCCGTCTCGCAGAGGAGGGTGGCCCGCGGGTAGCGGATCAGGTCCTGCTTGGCACCGGTCTGGTCGGCCGGTAGACACTGGGGGGCGGCCGCTTGCAACTGCAACCAGTGGGTCTTCTCCGACAGGTTGCTCAATTTCATGAGGGTGTTCTGGAACTTGGCGGCCGCCTGCTTCTGCAATCCGCGGATGCGGGTCACCTCGGCGGCCGGCAGCTCCAGCGCCTTCATCTCGGCCTCGGTGAGCATCAGCGCCTGCAACCGGCTGAAGTCCTTTTTGATCAGTGCTTGCAGGATTTCCTGGCTGACCTCCTCGGGGGAGATCATCTTCCAGGAGTCGATCTTGCCATCCTTGTTCTCATCGACGCCCCACTTCATGCCGCCGCTGTTGAACCAGCGGTACTGGTCGGGCGGATCGCCGTTCTTGGTGGCCCACTCGCGATAGACCTCGACGCCATCCTTGTAATAGGACCAGACATCGATCTTGCTCTTGTCGTCGGCGGTGCCGGTGTAGCGGGTGTTGTAGAAGCGGCGGAGGGGCCGGCCTTGCGGGTCGCGGAGCAGCCAGCCGGCGCCCTGGCGGCCCCACTTGACCGGCTCGACCTTGCAGAGGCTTTCTTCCTGCGGGGAGGGCGTCGAGTAATCGACCCCTTCCTGTCGGGGGCGAAAGCTGAGCATCTGGGCCGGGGTCGGTGCCGCCCACGCCACGGCTGCGCACCACACTGCCCAACCAGCCACCAGCCCCGTAGCCACGCGGGCCTTCCCCATCCCTGTCTCCTTTCGTCACCGTGACCAGCGGTTCGACCTGCACTTCCTCAATCTTCGGCTACCGACCGGCAGGTTGTTCAGCGCAAGGCGGGCACGGCGGGTCCGGCCCGTGCTGGGAGGCAGCCCCCGTCGCAGACGCTCCGGGCTCTGAGGAGAGGCTCCGTGTTTAGCAGGGGAGACCCGAATTCGGAGGAGAACCTTCCCAAGACGAGTTGGCGCAGGAAGATTCATCCGCCCGCGGCCAAGCCGTCAGCTGTACGGCGTGCGGCGTGCGGATAAGTTGTGCCGACCGCCGAGTCTGTCCGGTCCCGGCGGGGTTAACCATTTATCAGAAAACGGGATGAGGCAAACAGGCGGGCTGACCGCCGGCTTTTGCCCAGCTTGACGGATTTTGACCCGGTGGCTATAATTTTGCCAGCGCAAGGGATTAGCCTTGGAATAAGCGAGCTAATTGCTTAATCTTGCGCTGAGAAGACCGGATCGAGAAGAAAGGCGCGCCAGGTTCCTCATCGTACCCGGCGCCAAATGAATGGAAGACGGCACGTGGCCAAAACCCTCGCTGGCGGGTAACCGGCGGGTTGTGTTGCGGATTGCTTCCGGGCCGGGGTCAATTACCCGTGAGGACAACAGGTTCTGTCCTCCCCCCTGATACTTGCAATCGGTCCACCTGCCGTTGGCTCGCCTTCTTCGCACTCATTTGGAACCCAGAAACCGGACCGAGTGGATGCGCCCCGAGGTAGTCGCTTCTCCACCGTTCGTCCGGTTCTGGCCTGCATGCGGGTGCCCCTTGGCGGACGATCGGGTAGCCCTGATCAAGCAGGTCAAAGAGGCTAATGACATCGTGGATGTCGTTGGCGCTTACGTAGCGCTCCGCCCCGCCGGGAAGGTCCACAAGGGCCTCTGTCCCTTCCACGACGACCGCAATCCCTCCTTCCAGGTTGACGCCCGCTTCCAAAATTACCGCTGTTGGTCCTGTGGTAAATACGGCGACGTTATTACTTTTGTTCAGGAATACGAGCGGGTCGATTTCAACGAAGCGCTGGAGCTTTTGGCCCGCCGCGCCGGAATCGTCCTCGAAAAAAAGGGCGCGTCCTCTCAAGCCGGAGGCCGCGCCCTTATGCTTGATTTGGTAAGATGGGCGGCCGAGCAATACCAGCGCTGCCTGCTCGACTCCCCTGTGGCCGAGGCGGCTCGCCGCTACCTGGGGGAGCGCCGGCTGACGGGCGAGACGGTGCGCCGCTTCGGGCTGGGATACGCTCCCCCCGATGGCGACTGGCTGTTGCAGCGAGCCGTGCAAGCCAAGCTGCCGCTCGAAATCTTGGAGAAAGTCGGCCTGTTGGCCCGGCGGACCCCTCACCCCTCCCCCTCTCCCCCTGGCGAGGGAGAGAAGGGGAGGGGTGAGGGGGGCTACTACGACCGCTTCCGGGACCGGGTGATATTCCCCATCCGCGACCGGCGCGGTCAACCGATCGCCTTTGGCGGCCGGATTCTGCCGTCTTCGCCTTTATCGGCACGGGCCCCGAAATACTACAACTCTTCCGCCACGCCGCTGTTTAATAAGGGGGAGCATCTGTACGGCCTCGACCAGGCGTGGCAGGCGGCGACGGCGGCCGGCTACCTGGCAGTGGTGGAAGGGTACACCGATGTGCTGATGGCCCACCAAATGGGGGTCCCGACGGTGGTGGCCACCATGGGGACCGCCCTGACCGCCCAGCACGTGCGGCGGCTCCGCCAGTATGTGCCGCGGGTGGTCTTAGTCTTTGACGCCGACGCTGGCGGGGCCACCGGCGTGGACCGAGCCCTGGAGATTTTCGTCAGCCAAGAGGTGGACCTGGCCATCGCTACCCTGCCCGAAGGGCTCGATCCCTGCGACCTGCTGGTGCAGCAGGGACCGGAGCCGTTCCGGCAGGCGCTGGATGGCGCGGTCGATGCGCTGGACTTCAAGTTGAACCGGGTCCTGGCTGCCGAGTCGGCCCAGAGCATCGAGGGCCGGCGGCGGGCGGTTGACGCGGTGCTAAGCGTCATCGCCCTGGCACCCGAGATGCCCGGCCAGGCCGGCGCTATCAAGCGCCAGCTGGTGGTGACCCGGATCGCCCAGCGCATGGGGCTGCAAGAACGGAATGTCTGGAAACGGCTGGAAGAGTTGCGGCGGCAGCAACGCCGTCCTGGAGAGCCGGTCGGCGTCCGCCGGGAGCCGTCGGCCGCCCCGGTGCGACAGGCCCCGGCCGATCCGGCCGAGCGGCAGCTATTGGAGATGCTCCTGGCCGATCCAGCGCTGGTGCCGGTGGCGGCGGCTGAGGTCGGTCCTGCGGATGTCCACCATCCGGGGCTGCGCCGCCTACTGGAAGGGCTCTACCGGCTCCAGGCCGAGGGGCACCCCCCCGACCTGGACCACCTGCGGCCGCTGGTCGTGGACAACCGCCCGCTGGCGGACTGTGCCCTGCGGTTGCACGATGTCGGCCGGGCCATCCCGGATCGTCCGGCTCGGTTGCGGCAGCTGCTGGCCGAGTTCCGCCGCCGCCGGCTGCTCCCCGAGGTGCAGCGGCTGCGACACCAACTGCAAGCCGCCAGTGACGATGCCGAGGCTATCGAGCTGTTGCGGCGGCTTCAGGAGCAAACTTTGGGCTTGACCCCTGACGCCTCCCCGACGGCAGGCGCCAGGTCTTGAGGCGAGGAGGTTTGGATGGAAAAAATCGACGAGGGCCTGAAAGCTTTGCTCGAGCAGGGCAAGGAGAAAGGCTACCTGACCTTCAGTCAGGTCAACGATTACTTGCCCGACGACGCCGTCAATCCCGAGAAGCTCGACCAACTCCTCATGCTCCTGGAAGACCAGGGCATCGAGCTAATTGACGAGTCGGAGGCCGAGGAGCGCGAGAGCGGGCCCGGCGGCCTGGCCGACGACGGCCGGGGCGAACTCGACCTCAGTTTCATGGATGAGGAAGAGAGCCGGCGCATCGACGACCCGGTGCGCATGTACCTCACCCAAATGGGCTCGATCCCGCTGCTCAAGCGGGATGAGGAGATCGCCCTGGCCAAGAAGATCGAAGTCACCCGCAAGCGCTTCCGTCGCAAGGTGCTCGAATGCGACGGCGCCCTGCGCCAGGTGGTCGAGACCCTCAAGCGCGTCCACCACGGCGAGTTGCCATTTGACCGCACCGTTAAGGTTTCGCTCACCGAGAATCTGGAAAAAGACAAAATCCTCCAGCGGATGCCCCACAACCTCAAGACGCTGGAGCATCTGATGGAGCAGAACGAGCAGGACTTCGAGAAAATCCTTGACCCGCGCACCGACGAGGAGGAACGGCGCAAGCTCCGCCGGGCGATCCGCATTCGCCGTCGCAAAGCCGTCACTCTGGTCGAGGAGTTGTCGATCCGCACCCAGAAAGTCCAGCCGCTGATGAAGAAGCTGGAGCAGATCTCGGTGCGGATGGACGAGTTGGAGCGCCAGATCGAGGAGCTCAAGGGCCTGCGCAACGCCAAGGAAGAGCGGGCCAACCTGGAGAAGGAGCTGCACGACCTGATGCGCCTGACGCTGGAGGAACCGGCCAGCCTGCGCAAGCGGGTCGAGATCATGCGTAAGCGCTTCGCCGAGTACGAGCAGGCCAAACGCGACCTGTCGGGCGGCAACCTTCGGCTGGTGGTGTCGATCGCCAAGAAATACCGCAACCGCGGCCTGAGCTTCCTCGACCTGATCCAGGAAGGGAACACCGGCCTGATGCGGGCCGTGGACAAGTACGAGTACCGCCGCGGCTACAAGTTCAGCACCTATGCCACCTGGTGGATCCGCCAGGCGATCACCCGGGCCATCGCCGACCAGGCCCGCACCATCCGCATCCCGGTCCACATGATCGAGACGATGAGCAAGTTGCGCAACGTCTCCAAGAAGCTGCTCCAGGAAATGGGCCGTGAGCCGACCATCGAAGAAACCGCTCGGGCGGCCGGTATCTCGGTCGAGGAGACACGGCGCGTCCTGAAGATCAGCCGGCACCCGATCAGCCTCGACCGGCCGGTCGGCGAGAGTGAGGACAGCTACTTCGGCGACTTCATCGAAGACGATGCCGCCGAGTCGCCCGTGCAGGCGGCGACGCAGGAAATGCTCAAGGACAAGATCGAGCAGGTTCTCAAGACCCTGACCTACCGCGAACGGGAGATCATCAAGCTGCGCTACGGCCTGGGCGACGGCTACACCTACACCCTCGAAGAAGTGGGCCGGATTTTCAAGGTGACACGCGAGCGCGTCCGCCAGATCGAGGCCAAGGCGGTGCGCAAGCTGCAACACCCCGTACGCAGCCGCCAGCTCGAGGGCTTCCTCGACGGCATACGGCGCGGTTGAGAACCCGAGCCGCCGGTCCCCCAGGACCGGCGGTTTTTTTGTTCGTCATTCGTCATTCGTCATTGGTCATTGGTCATTCGCCAGGAGTTTGCTCTTGTCACTGACTGATTGACGAATGACCAATGACCAATGACGGAGGAGGTAGCAATGACCAACCCGGTCTCGATTCTGCGCGAGATCCACCGGCTGCGGCGGCATGCCAAGAACCTGCAGGACGAGATCGACCGGCTGCCGCTGCGGCTGCGGGCCCTTCAGGCCAAGGTGGCCCGCCAGGAAGAGGAACTCCGCGAAGGTCAGGAGCTGCTCAAGAGAAAGCGGGTCGAGACCCACGAGAAAGAGGTCTCGCTTAAGGCGACGCAACAGCAGATCGCCAAGTACGAGAAGCAGCGGAACGAGGCGACCACGCGCAAGGAGTACGACGCCCTCAACGCCGAGATCGCGGCGGCCAAACAGCATTGCGCCAAGATCGAGGATGAGATCCTCGAGTCGATGCTGGCGGCCGATGAGCAGGCCGCTCGGCTGCCTGCACTGGAGCGGGAGCTCCAGCGGATCAAGGAGGAAGTCGCCCAGTTCGAGAAGGTAGCCCGGGAACGCCAGACAGAGCTGGCGGTCATGTTGGAGCAGGCGCAGAAGGAACTGAAGGAGATAGAGGCGGGACTGCCGGCCGACATCCGGGCGCAGTACGAGCGGCTGGTAGGCCATCGCGGCGAGGATGCCATGGCGGCCGTGATGAATCGGACCTGCTCGGCCTGCTACACCGAGATCACGGCCCAGAGCTACAACGACCTGCTCATGGGGCAGTTCGTGCTTTGCAAGTCGTGCGGGCGAATCCTGTACCTACCGGAGGAGACCGGCGGCTGATCCCCCGCAGAAGCACCCCACCGGCCCGGGCCGCGAAACGCCGCCGCTCGACCCGGCCAGGGTCCTGTCAGCTTAGCGTCGCTCGGCGGCACTCCCGTTTTCCCCCGGCCGGATTGCCTTCCATTCGGTGAATAGCCGGGCCGTGCCGTCGTTGCCCTCCTGCCAGAAGAGGCGCACCCGGGTGCGGTCATCATGCCAACCGATGCTCTGCAGCAGGTTCTCGGCCGCCGCATCACGGTAGTTCGGCCAGCCCAGCGCCGCGCCCTCCCGCCTCCCGGTCTGAAGCAGCGCCTGGCTGGCGTCGGCCGCCCGGAGCGGCGATTTCCCCTCCAGGCTGTGCCGGGCCAGGATGCGCACCACTTGGTCATTCTCGAACCAGACCAGGATGCCGTCGTAAGGCCCGCGCGCCGGCGTCAAGGCCACTGTACCATCCGGCCGCGGGCTGGCCGAGCCGTCCCAGCGGCGCAGCAACCCTTCGCGCATCTCGCCCAGGCTCACGCCCTCCGGGCCGCGCGGCAGATACGCCAGCGGCGGCAGCGGCACGCCGGCTGGGTAGTCCGCCGGGCAGTCGCGCAGTACCACGGTGACGCCGCCCGGGTCTCGCTCGACGGTCAGCCGGGTAATATCATCCTGCCAACCGTAACCGGAAGCGGCCGGCTTCCGCGCCGGCAGGTCGCCCCAGACGACGGCCCACGCCGCAGGCTGTCCCGAGGGGGCGCCGCCCCGCTTGCGGAAGCTGTTCAGCATTCCCTGAGCCCAGCTGCTGTCGGCGACTGCCGGGCCGTCTTCGTACCGCGCGCGTACCTCGCCAACCCGGCCGGCCGAATCCCAGCGGACCAGCACCTCGCGGAGCACCCGAGCCGCGGTGCGGGCCGGACTGGCGGTGAACGTGGCGCGCAAGCCGTCGGGCACGTCCTGCTTGCTCACCCCTGCCCCGCCGGGCAACGTTTGCCGCACCTGGTCGCGCGTCATGCCCAGCCCCACGGGGACCAGCCGTGTGGCCCACTCGACGTCCACGTGGCGCGGCAGGCGGGCCAGAGGCTTGCCGGCCTTCAGCCGTTCACGGCGCTCTGCCGCATCCAAGGCGGCGGCGGCCGCGGCCCGTTCCGCCAGTTGCTCCGGCCCACGCCGGTCCTGCACCTCCAGGGCCGCCGCTCGACCGCCGCTGTTTGGTATGCTCAGGGTGTAACGCGTCTGCTCATCCTCCCAGATCAGGGCCAGAGCACTATCCCCCGAAGTCTGGATTTCCGCCAGCCGGCCTGGGCCGTAGGCGGCCCACAACGGCCGGGCGATCTCCGGCAGCGGCGGCATGTCTTGCTCGAAATGGTAATGCAAGATCAGCCGACCGAGCAGATCGTGCTCGGCTTCACGCACCAGGGTTGCTCCGGAGAGAATGATTCGGGGAGCCCCCTTGATCTGTTCCGCAGGGCGCAACGGGTCCCGGATCAGGGCCAGCGCCTGGGTCCGGTCCACTTGCAGCGTCTCGCCCCGCTGCTCGGGAGCCAGCCGGATCCGGTCCTGCTCGAACGACCGATCGAGGTGGGCAGCGCCGAGGTCACGGCTCAGCGCGGGGCCGGCCGCACCTTGTCGCGGGCTGCCCAGATGGACCCAGGCGCCGACCGTGTTGTTGTGTATGACCACGGCGACGGCGCACTCCAGACCGCCGAGCGGGTAGGTCCGGCTGCGCAGGCCGGCCGTCCGGAGGCCGTCGGTGCCGGCGAGCGCGTGGTCCGCCAGCCGCTGGGCCAGCTGCCCCGGCTCCGGATAAGTCTGACCGGTACGCGGCCGATAGGTGATCAGTACCTCGCTCAGGCGATCGGATTTGTCGAAGAAGGCGAACACCCCCTGGGCCCCCTCGTCTGGGAAGGGGAGAGCGAACAGGTCGAAAGCGCGAAGAACCGGCGCAGCGGTCGCCAGCCTTCCCTGCCCCGGGCCGCCCAGCACGGCCGCTACCTCGGCCCGGGGAGTCCCCGGTGCGACAGCGACGGTCGGAGCCGGCACCTTGCCCCAGGCCGCCAGCTCGGCTTCAACCTGCTTGGCCAGACGTTCGTCCTTCGTCGCGTGCCAGGCCCGGGCCGCCCGTGTCAGGGTGTCGTGTCCGCGCGCCAGCAGATCGGCCCCGAGCGGACCGCCCGCCGCCGGAGCATCAAGTACCTGGAGCAGCTGGCGGTGCAGCCCGACCAGCTGGTTAGCCCCTTCCACGTCGCCGGTAGCCAGCCGGATTTGAGCCGAGTGTTGCATCAGCGCCACCAGTCGGGTCCACTCGACCGGGTAGTTGCGGCCGCGGGACTGATTTTCGATCCGGCGCCAAGTTTCCGTGTCGGACGGATCGGCCAGCTTGCGAGCGGCTTCGCTGTCGCCATAACGGGCCAGGTGCAGGGCGCAGGTGCTGTCCTTACGGTCCTCAGTCAGGTACGGGGGCAGACTGAACCCGACTCGGGCCGAGAAGCGGGCCTCGCGCCAGACCGGCAGCACCAGGGGGAACCGGGCGTCGGGCAGCAACAGGAACGGGGCGGTGCCGTCACGGTAAGCCTTTTCCTGAAGCCGGACGCGGCCAGCCCACTCGTCGCAAAGAGCGGCCAGCTCGGCGCGCGGCCGGGTCAGCAGGTCGGCCAGGGACACCTCGGCGGCAGCCTCCAGCGCGGCCGCCGGCTTCTCCGGCGGAGCCGGCTTCTCCGGCGGGGCCGACTCCTCGGACGGGGTGGGGACGGCCGATGCACCACAGCCAAACAGTGTAACGAGGAGCCCAGCAGCCAGCCAGCGCGGCAAGTGCCTCTTCAACATGCGATCCTCCCAGCGGTCACGAGTCCCGGGCGGGGTGACGGTTATGTCGCTGCCCAACTATAGGTTTCATTTGGGGCGGCTGCACCGCGGCGCTGGCACGGCGGCCGCAAAATCCTGAACAAAGGCGCACGAAAAATTCTGAACAAAGGCGCACCACACGTCGGGCGCCTCCGGGGGCTCTGGTCGCTGACGCTCCCGGCTCGCCGTTCGGGGAAGTGGTCTTGTCGTCGGGGGGTAGTCGCGCCAAAATAGGGAGGATTCATTCCCATCTTGGTTCTTTTCCCAGGTGGTTCTCCGGCGAGCCGGGACAGGCATTCCCCCGGCCGGCAGATGGGAGCGGAGTTCCTGATGGCCTCGTTCGCCAGGCAAGGCAACGGTTCGGCATCCGGCGAATCGGTGGTTCCGCGGATCGGCCACGTCTACCTCGACGTGCGCAACCGGGTCCTCCATTATCTGAACGTTCGCGCCAAGCAGCTTCACAACGAAGGGGTGCCCTTCCTTCCCCGGGACCTGCAACGCTGCCCAGTCCAGACGCTCAGCGGCGAGCCGGTCCAGCCAGGCGACTTGCCGTTGATGCGCTCTTGGCAGAACGAGTGTCCCGAGGAAGTGATTTTCCTCTGGCCGCGCCCCCAGGGGCCGGCGCAGCAGATCACCTGGAACACAGCCCCGATGCGCAATCCCCGGGGAGAGGTGGTGGGCGTCTTCGGCAGCGTCAGCCTGACCCAGCCGGAGCCGGACTGGCAGGCGCTGGCCGGCCTGGCTCATGATTTGCGAACCCCGCTACAGGCGCTGAAGTTACTGGTCGCCCTGCTAGAGGGGAGCGGGCCGGTAGACGCCAACACACGCGCCATCCTGGACCGCATTCGGGCCGCCTCTGACCGGGCCTTGAACATCGGCCTGGACCTCCTGGAGTGGTGCCGCGGGCCGATCCAGGGGGGACGGCGCGCTCAGCCCACCTGGTTCGCTCTGGAGCCGTTTCTGTTCGACCTGGCCGGCGAGCAGTCGGCGGCGGCGCAACAGAAGTCGTTGCTTTTGGTGACGGAGCTGGCGGCGGTGCATGGCTGGGAGATCTACGCCGACCGGGTGCGGCTGAGCCGGCTGCTCTCCAACCTGCTGGTCAACGCCATCCGCTACACCACCTCGGGGAGCGTGCAGTTCCGGGCCGAGTGGCGGGGCGAGGGGGAACGCCGGACGCTGGCACTGGGAGTGGTCGATACCGGGGTCGGCATCTCGCCGGAGGAGCAGGAGTCGATCTTTCAACCGTTCGAGCGCGGCCGGGCCGGCAAGGACAGCGACTCGGGCGGCAGCGGCCTGGGGTTGGCCGTGGTCGAGCGGCTGGTTGAGGAGCTAGGATTGGAGTTGGATGTCTACAGCGAGTACGGCCGCGGTAGCGCGTTTCATCTGTTGGTGCCGATGCGATTGCTCCGACAAATGACGAGTGACTCGGGAATGATGAATGACGAAGCACGCATGGCGAAAGAAGGACGAAGGACCAATGACGAATGACGAACCAACTATGGGCAAAGGCTGGACCCAAAGATCCAGCCTTTCCCTTGCGCCGGCCCTTCACTTGCGGTAGACTGCTCTCCTTATCTTTCGATGGAGACGGTCCATTGCCGCTTCGTCATTGGTCCTTCGGGCTTCTTTCGTCAGTCGTCATTACGCCAGCACTTCCCCTACTACATTTCCTTCGACCAAAGGCACCGGCCGGCCGGTGCGGTCGGTGAGTGTCGTGTGGGGGTCGATGCCTAGGAGGTGGTAGACCGTCGCCAGGATGTCTTTCGGCGAGACCGGGCGCTCGGCCACGCTGCTGGCAATCTTGTCCGACTTGCCGACGACTCGGCCGCGCGCCACGCCGCCGCCGGCCAGGAGGGCGCTGTAGACTTGCGACCAGTGGTCCCGGCCGCCCCCCGCGACGTTCTGGAGCTTCGGCGTCCGGCCGTGCTCGCTCAGGCAAACCACCAGTGTCTCGTCCAGCAAGCCGCGGGCGTCCAGGTCCTGGATCAGACCGTACAGGGCCATGTCGAGCCCCGGCAGCAGCTCGTTCTTCATGCGTGGGTAGTGCTCCCAGTGGGTGTCCCACGCCGAGCCGGCCAGGCCGTACTCGTCCCAGAAGACCGTCACAAAGCGCGCGCCCGCCTCAACCAGCCGCCGGGCCGCCAGTGAGGCCTGGCCGAAGAGGGTCATGCCATATGATTCGCGCAGGGCCAGCGGCTCCTGGCTCAGATCAAGAGCGCGGCGCACCTTCTCCGAGCCGATCAGCGCGTAGGCCATCTGCCGATAGTGGTCCAGGTTCCGGCCGGCGGCCGTCTGTTCCAGACGGCGTCGGCCCTGGTCGAACTGCTCCAACAGCGACCGGCGGCGGTCGAGACGGTCAAGAGTGATGTCGGCCGGCAGTTCGGTGGCGGCGGCCAGCTCGAAGCGGCTTTCCGGTGTGATGCCCAGGTAAGGCTCCGCCACGTCGAGCTTCTGCTGGGCGAGCGTCTTGACCACGTTGCGGGTGGCCCGGCCGTGGAACTGCGTCCAGACGGGGTTGTAGGCGCCGCCGAGGAAGGCCGCATAGGGGCCGGCCCGTGCTACCTCGCCGGTCCGCCGGCTGCTGAAAGGGAACGGCAGGGCGATGTTGGTTGGCACCTCGGACGGCCGGGCGCCGGCCTTCGGACGTGTGATGTAATCGACCACCGCGCCGATGAACGGCCAGTGCCGCCCGTCACGCGGGTTCAGCTCCATCGGCACGTCGGTGTGCGGCACCCCGGTCAACGCATAGGCGACGCCGTGGATCGGATAGGGGTGCGTCAGCGAGCGGACCACGGTGACGCGGTCCATGACCTGGGCCGCGTGAGGGAGCAGTTCGCAGACATCAAGGCCGGGCAGCCGCGAGCGGATCGACTTCAGCTCGCCGCGGATTTCGACCGGGGCATCCGGCTTGGGATCGAAGGTCTCCAGCTGGCTGGGGGCGCCGTAGAGGTAAAGTAAGATACACGACTTGGCCCGGCCGAAGTGTGCGGGCGCCCGCCGGGCGGCGTCGGCGGCCTGGACTGCCGACAGGCGCAGGAAATCGCTCAGGCCGATCCCCAACAGGCCGAGGCCGCCCGCCCAGAGCATCTCGCGGCGTGTCCAGCCGGTGCACAGTTTCCGAGGCGAACCGAGGATCCGCAACATGGAAGGCCCCCCGTGTCGGAGTGATTAGTCCTCATCGTAGCCCGGCCGGGCGTCGTCCGGCAAGCAGATTCCGTCCTACCGCGGCCGGGAGGCAGCGCCGTACCGATGCCCCGCGCCGGTAAGCCGGAGTTGCCATTGTTGAAACCGCCGCCCGTATATACTCTTCCATCGGTTTGTCTCCCCTAGTCCCTGACAACGGAGAATCCGCATGACCACGACGCGCCGCCACTTCCTGCAATCCGCCCTGGCCGCCGGCACCGGACTGGCCCTCGGCACCACGCCGGCCGCCGCCATTGAGCCGATCCGGCGCAGCGGCAAGCCCCGCTTTCGCCTGAGCCTCGCCGCCTACAGCTACCGCAAGTATCTTACCCTGAACATCAAGCCGAAGCCGCCGATGACCCTCGACGATTTCATCGAAGCGGCCGCCGACATGGACCTCGACGCCGTCGAGCCGACCGCCTACTACTTCGCGCAGACCACCCCTGAGTACCTGGCCCATCTCAAGGGGAAGTGTACCCGGCTGGGGCTGGACATCAGCGGCACTGCCGTCGGCAACAATTTCTGCGTCGCCGACCCGAAGCAACTCCGGCAGCAGATCGACTCGGTCAAGCAGTGGGTCGAGCACGCCTCGCGGCTGGGGGCCAAGACCATCCGTATCTTCGCCGGCAGCGTGCCCACGGGGGACAGCGAGGAGCAGGCCCGCGCCCGCTGCGTGGCCGCCATCCAGGAGGCCTGCGACTACGCCGGCAAGTACGGCATCTACCTGGCCCTGGAAAATCACGGCGGCATCACCGCGACCGTTGACCAGACCCTGGCGCTCGTCCGGGCGGTCAAGCACGACTGGTTCGGGGTTAACCTGGACACGGGCAACTTCCGCACCGCCGACCCCTACGCCGACCTGGCCCGGCTCGCCCCGTATGCCGTCAATGTGCAGCTCAAGACCGAGATTCAGCGCGGTCCCAAAATGCCGAAGGAGGAGGCCGACCTGAAGCGGCTGATTGCCATCCTGCGTCAGGCCGGCTACCGGGGCTACATCGCCCTGGAGTACGAGGCCGACGAAGACCCCAAGACGGCGGTGCCGCGCCACGTCGCGGCGCTGCGCCAGTTGATCGGGTAAGAAGCCGGCCAGGACGCGGGCCGGTCATGGAAGGAGCCGCACACGGAGGAAGCAGCCCGTTTCCTTCGTGCGCGGCTCCCGGCCCTTCTTGGCATTAACGTCCCCGCTTCTTGAGGTAAAAGGTCACTCGCTGCGGTTCCGAGGCCGCGGTAAGAGTGAACCCAGAGGTATCGAAACTTTCATAGCGCGGGTCGAACCCGGGCGGCCGGGGAGCGCCGGGCGCCGGCGCGATGCGCACCCGATAGGTTCCCGGCGGCAGCGGCGTATCCAGGCGAAAGGTGCCGTCGGCGACCAACCCCGCCTTGGCAACGACCGTGCCGTTTGCTTCGAACTCCACCCACCTTCCCTCCAGCTCGCGGGGCTCCGTGCCGTCCTGCCACAAGATGACGCCTTCGACCGGCAATGGTTGATATTTGGGCTCCCCACAGCCGGTGAGACTGCACCCCAGCAGAGCCGTCAGAAGACCCCAGACGAGCGAATGCTCGCGCCAACCGACAGGTGTGGTGAACATGATCTATGGTCCCAGGGGAATGGAAGCCGGTTCTCAGGGCGAGTCTGCTGTTCATCTCGCGCTGCCCGGGCGAGGAGTGTCCGGGGATGCTCCCTTCCGATGACGGAAGCATCCCCGGTTTCAGGAACAACGAGGCGGGCAAGGACTCACAGGCCGTTGGCGTCGAACGTCAGGCCGTCGTTGCGCACACAGGCCGGCATCAGGACGGTGTCCACATTGACCGAGTAACGAATCAACCGCACTGAGCCGTCGCAGAAGACGGCGTTGAACCCCTCCGCGTGGGCCGAGCCGAACATGCTGAAATTGTTGCTGTAGTTATAAGTGCCGGGGTAGGCGGTATCTTGCTGCGGCCGATAGGGCGGCGGATTGGGCGTTGGGGAAACCGGCTGATAAACCCCGCCGAGAATGTCGGAGTCCGCCCCCCGCCAGTAACCCTGGTTGTCATTGCCGTCGCCGCCGAGATACCGTTGACTGTGGAGGGCCTTTTCGCCGGCCAGCAGCGTATTCGACGTGCCGTCGGTAATGGTTTGCACCGTCACCGGGACGATGACGTTCGTGCTGGTACTGCTCAAGGTGCAGACAATGACTCCATAGCCGCCGTTGTTGGCAAAGCTGCTGCTTAGGGGGGACCAGGCGGCCGTCCGGTAATTGTTGACCCCTGCTCCGGCATTGCCGATGTAGTCGTTCAAGGCCCCGTTCGGCAGCGGCCGGATCTTCGGGCTGCGACGGCTCGGACAGAAATAGAGCTTGATGGGCGTCTGCTTGACATCGTCGTCGTTGGGGAGACTCCACACGTTGTTCTGCTCGATGTAAGGAAGGATCTGGTACAGCCAGCCCCATTGCTGATCCTTTCCCACAGCGGGCGTCCCGCCGACCACCCCGTTGGCCCAGGTCCGCGGCCCGACATAGGCACTTCCACCAGCCGTCGGATAGTAGCCCAGGGCGCTGTGGTGGTTGTGACAGGCGAGGGCCATCTGCCGAAGGTTGTTCGAACAGGTCATCCGGTTGGCGGCCTCGCGGACCTTCTGCACGGCCGGTAACAGCAAGGCGATCAAGATGGCGATGATGGCGATGACGACCAGCAGCTCGATCAGGGTAAAGCCGAACCGCCGGTTGTGCGCGTGAAACAAGCGCATGCCGCACACCTCCTCCGAATGAAGATGTTTGTCGGAACTCCCCAGATAAACGCCCCCCGGGGATTGATCCCGACTGTTGTGACCTGATTGTACCTCACCGGAGGATGCCCGCAACCCTCCAAGCAGCGGAAACGCGATCAGGGGTAGACTCTTTCAGAGCCCGGCGCGTCGGCGACAGCGATCAGAGCCCGGCGCGTTCGCGCCGGGTAGCGTCCTCAACAATCGCGTTCCGCTGTTCAGACGATTTGCAGCGCTTCCAACACCCAATCGCGCACCGCCGTCATCTCTAACTCCTCGCCCGAGGGGGCCGGTCCGTCGCCGATTAACACCGGTCGGTCGGCCGGGTCGCCGGCGGCTAGGCCGTGGCTGCCGCGCACCAACGACGGGTCCAGCGGGACCACGTCAAACAGCGTGCGGAACCCCAGCTTTTTCTGCACCAGCCGCAGCAAGGCCCGTCCCTTCGGCCACCACAGCTTCGGGTCGAAGAACAGCTCACAGGGGTCGTACCCCGGCTTGGCATGAATGGCGACGGTGCGGGCGTAATCGGGGGCCAAGCGGTCGTCAAGCCAGAATGGATAGGCAAACCAGGCGTCGGGCTCCGCCAGGACGACGAGTTCGCCCGATCGGGGATGGTCCAGTCCGATGGCAGCCCGTTCGTCGCCGGCCAGGATCCGGGCCACGCCGGGCAGGCCGGCAATCAGGTCGCGCACCTTGGCGACCTCCGCGGGCTCCTTGACATAGACGTGGGCGAGTTGGTGGTCGCAGACGGCAAGGGCCCGGCTCTCGAAGGTGTCGAGCTGTTCGCCGAACGGGCCGGGGCGCACCGCCAGGAGGCCGGCCCGGCGCAGGGCGCGATTGGGCAGCACCGCCCGCCGCACCGGCACATGGCCGTATTCGCTGAGCACCCAGACCCGCGCCCCGGCCGCACGGGCCGCCTCCAGCAGCGGGGCGCAGGCGTTGTCCAGCTCACGCACCAATCGGGGCATGTCACAGCCATCGGGACCATAGCGCTGCGGGTCGTAGTCAAGGTGCGGCAAGTAGACCAGCGTCAGGTCGGGGTGCTCGTCGCGCAGTACCTGCGCCGCGCAGCGGGCGATCCACTCGGTGCAAGGGAGACCGGCCGTCGGCCCCCAGAAGGTGGCGAACGGGAAGGAGCCCAGCGTCTTCTCTAGCCGCTCGGTCAGACCGGGCGGCGTGCCGTGGATGCCGAAGACCTTGTTGCCGTCGGCCCCGTAGTACGGCTTGGGGGTAACGCTGATCTCGACCGGCGCCCCCTGGTTGAACCACCAGAAGAGCTTGGCGGCGCGAAAGGGCCGGCCGGCCTGGGCAGCCTGGCGGCGGGCGGTCAGATAGAACGGTTCGGCCTGGAGCAGGCGGTTCGACTGCTGCCAGAAGCGCACCTCGCCGGTGTCGCGGTAGAGCCAGCCATTGCCGACGATGCCGTGCCCGGTGGGGAGGCGACCGGTCAGCATCGTTGCCTGAGCGGTGCAGGTGACGGCCGGGAGCACCTCGCGCAGCCGCCGCAGCCAGCCCACCCGGGCCAACTCCCCCAGACGAGCAGCATGCGGCAGCAGCCGCGACGTCAGGCCGACAGCATTGATCAGGACGAGCGGCGGCATCGACTCACCCGAAGGATGCGCCCCCTCTCATGCCGGGGATGAAACCG
>DATLYH010000242.1:0-5186 GCA_035575035.1 Gemmataceae bacterium | reverse complement strand
CCCTTTCGTGTGTGCGCCCAGCCCTTCGTAATAGCGCACCAGATCGGGATGCATCACCTCACGGACCTTCGGTGAGTTTTCGCCGCGGAGCCAGCCGCCGAGATTGTCACCGTCGAGTTTGAGGATGGCGTAATAGATCGGAGGCCAGGCATGCGCCTCGCGTGCCTGCTTGATCCGGTTGATCACAGCCGGTGGACACCTCGGTTCATCGGGATCGTCTTGCTCGCCATGCCAATGCAACCATTGACCGTTCCAATCGCCATGCTGTTTCCTGATTTCGTTTGGGTCGATGACGGCTGTGTCCAGCCATTCGGCAGCGGCGACCGTCCAGGTGTCCCAGTACCACAAATCGTCGATGTCGAGTTGAAGCTTCTGAGCAAGAAACTCCGGCACGAATCGCTTGACCATCGCCACGGCGCAGAAGGCTTCCCCTTTTCGCAGCCTGCCGCCATGTTTCTTAACGGTAAGTTTTTGCAGGACGCCTTCTATCCCCTTATCCGGATCTCCCTCCCAAAACCGACGTGACTCCTTCAAATCATCCGGCCCCATCTGCTCGAAGCTGCCCAACAGGGAGCATTTTTGCGGGAAGCGTTCGCCGGGGGTGATGGGCGGGTTCGGCGGCACATGGCGGACCGTGCGATGCGTGGCGAGCGAACGCTGCACCAACTCGACCTGATATTGCCAGCGGCCCGCGTGGTCCTGAGGGTAACCCGGTTGGTGATTCGGCGGAATAGCCCGCGCCAGGTTGCGGACCGCCTCGGCCTCGGGGAAAGCCTCTGCGAAGCTGCTTTTGCCCGCGAGCAAGTCGGCCAGTCGGTCATCGACAACTTGGGCCGCACCGCCCAGGGGCACCACTGCGGCGGCGAAGTTGAAGTAATTCTTGACCTGGTGTTTCCAGCGTTTATCCCAGTCGGAACACAAGCCGCGCAGCGGTTCGTCCAGGACACCGTGCACGGCGTCCGCCAGCTCCTGGACCGCTTCTTCGGCCGCCTGCTGACACTCGGTTGCCAATGCCTTGGCCTTCTCCCCGTTGACTCCCCACGGCACCAGGGCCAGGAAGCGATGCGGCAGCGACGGTGCCCGGCGTTGCTTGACTCCCGGCAACGGCACCTTGTCTTGCCCCAATTGCTCACGCAGCCAAAGGTCCACCAAGGGGATGCCGCGCAGAGCCGGGTAGACAAACGCCGTCGGGCCGAACTTGTCCAGAATTGGTTGCATGGCCCGGAAGGCGAGCCACGACAAAATCATGCTCCCGGACCAGAGATCGCGCACCGTCCGCGCCGCCTCGATGAAGCGCTGCACGGGACCCAGAGCGAAGGCGAGCAACGCTGGCCCGCCCTCTTCGCTCAGTGCGGCCTTGAATGCCGCTGTGATGTCCAGATGATTCCAGATGGTGTGGTCGGGAGTGCGCGTGTCGGCCGGCAACAGGGCCAGACACTCGTGGACATTAGCAGCCAAGGCATCCGGCCACAGTCGCCAGATTGCTAGGAAGCGATTGCGTGCTTGGACTTCTCCCTCTCCGGGCAAGTTTGCAATGACAGTCTGAAGCTGATTTTGCTCGTTTTGTGTCAGTTGACTGCTCAGCTCAGGAACATTCAGCCATCTTTGGTATGCAGACAGAGGATGCACAATCAGCAAGCAACCGTTTTTTGGCCCTACAGTCCGTTCTCCCCCCTCTCCGGCGGTCGGCATGGGAAAGCGTTCGATGAGTGATGCCAGTGGGTCAGCAGACGTAACGGTTTCTTCCAAAATCCTCTTGCTGATGTGATCGCCAACCGCAATTTTTGCATTGTCGCGAGCACGGGGCACATGCCCCCGAATCGACAGCGCCTTGTCCGGCGGGTCGTGCAAATAGGCCAGCAGTACAGCATCCCAGTCAGCATTCATGGACGTAACTCCAGCGTTCCCACGACGGAGCGGTCCCGCCGCAGGACGGCTTACCTTGGTCCTCCCTAATGTACTTCCCACGCTGCGGCGGAAGTGCGACAACGATCTTTGCAGCAAATGGCTCGGATTACCCGTCGCTCACGCTCCGGGCTCAGAGGACCCGTCGCGGACGCTCCGGGCTCGGATTACCGGCCGTCCCGCCCGGCAGGACGGACGGGCCATCCGTCCTACCGGATGGGGCGGAACCGGCAGCGGCAGGTACGAACCGTGATCAACTACAGGGCCGGCAACTCCTCGCCTCCGTCGGCGGCGTAGGTTGCCCACACCTCGTCCGCCAGCCCCGCCTCGAACACGGTGTCGGGAGGGGCGGTCTTCGGGGCGGGCGAATCTTCGCCCCTGTCCACCAGGCGCCGCCCCCCTTCGGTCCGCATGCCGAACGCACCCTGCCACCACGAGTCGGTTTTCCGCTGCGCGTCCAACCCCGGGTCGTCCGGCCTGAGGGCGTCCGGGAAGCCTCCTCGGCGCCCGCCCGTGAGGAGCGCCAACGACAGGGGAACATCCGCTTCGTGAGGATGGTCGTGGCCCATGTCCGATACTTCGAACGTGTGGAAGTACTCGCTCTCGACATGCTTCTGCCCGGTGAGCCCTCTCAGAAGTCCGCCGAGCAGATTGACCGCCCCGCCGAGCACATCCAACAGCCCGGCGACAACATCCCCTTCCGCGTCGCGGCGATTGGCCAGGCCGCCGCCGCCGTTGAGGGGGTCGCCGTTGGCCGTCCGTGTATCCGGCAATGGGACGGTCGGCGACGCCCCGGAACCGAAGTTCAGCGTTAGGGCGTAAGCGCCGGTGCCGAACACCGAGTTGTCCGCGCCATCCACCAGGATGTAGTAGCGCTGGCCGGGGGTAACATTGACGGTGAGCGACAGAGTGGTCCCATACTTGTTCAGGCCGGAAGCATACGCCACCTGGCTCTGGCTGGCGTTGTACACCCTCACCAGGGGGGCCAGCAGGCTGAGGCCGCTGCTCTGGACATTCAGCTTGACACTGCTTGCACCGCTGGGGGCGATGAAGGAAAAATAGTCCGCGTCGGTGGTACTGGTGATGTCGAGGCCGGTCACCAGGGCGGTCTGGGTTTCTGGGTCGATCAGGGACGTGAGATCACTGGCCGATCCGAAGCTGCCGTTGGATGCAGCGGCGTCATAGCGATCCGCGGCGCGGGCGCCATAGATGGCCCGGATGCCGGCGATGTCGTCGCTGCTCAGGCCGTAATCCATGCCGTTGTACGACGGGTACAGGACGGCGTTGGCCAGGTTGCTGTGGCCCAGCCCCAGGGCATGGCCGAACTCGTGCAGCGCCACCGTGTACAGGTCGTAGTTCGAACCGATGTTATAAGACTGGCTGGTATTGAAACCCATATCGCCGCCGATGGAGTAATTGTTGACCTGGGGCGGCAAGTAGGTCAGGGCCAGACTGCTGCTGCCGAAGCCCAGGCCGCCGATCCGGATGTCGCCGAAGCCTGGGTCGCCCTGCTGGTAGTCGCCCGAGCCGCTGGGGGCGCCGCTGTCGCCGACCACAGCGAAGTTGAGGTTGGCGTACTGGGCCCAGGTCTGGGCGGCCCGGAGGATCTGGTTCTGCCAGGTGGTCGCCGAGCCGAACCGGGCGTTGAATTTGCTAAACAGGTTGCTGGGGACGCCGCCCAGGTCGGTCCCGTCGGGCTGGAAGCTGATGGTGATCAACTCCGGATGTACCCACAGGTTGCCGGTGACGGCGTAGGGCACGGCGCGGGACTCCAGTTGCTCGACGTGGAGTTGGGCACGATGCCGCGGGGTTGGCCGGCTGCGTCGCGGCCGGGGGGTTCGGAAGAAGTTGAGGAAGGTAGCAAGTTGCAGACGGTAGGTTGGCATGAGTCCTCTTCGTCCGGGGAAAGAAAAGTTGGCGGACCAGACCCGAGCGGCGGGGAGGGCGGCGCGGGTTCCACACCATTGTGTCTCCGCTCACCCTTTCGGCGGCCTGGCGACCCCCGGAACCGGCGGGCAACTCCGCGGGGCCCATAGCTTTGCGCCCCCGCCTCACGGCGGGTTTGCCTTGTCGAGGATGAAGAGGTTACCGACCGCACCCCGGGGCCTCTGATGGCCCCGAAAAGTTGCGGGCATCCCACACCTGAGTAACGCAACCGTAGTTCACGAAATCGGCACTGTCAAATCGGAGAGGAGTTTTCAAGCGGCAGGCACACACCGCAGCCCGGCCGCGGGGGACGGCACCCCAAGCGGACCGGTGTGACAGCGGTTCAATAATCCGAGGCGGCGATTCCTTCCCCGGCGGCCCGGGTGCAGAGGGCGGCGAATACCTCCAGCCGGACCGACTCCGGGATGAACTGGACGTGCCCGTCGGCGAATACCACGTTCAGGCCCCCGGGATGGAAACTGTACGGCTCATTCTCGTTGGTCGCGTTCACCGCCCGGGGGGTCCGCGCGGGCCCCTGTCCCTGAAGCGACCCATCCTCGTTCGACCCGTCGAGACTGAATGCCCCCTCGCTGTCGATCCAGCCGATCCCCTGGTCATTGGCCAGCGCCGGCTGCGGCACCCGACCGCGGTAGACAAGAGGGCGACCGGCGCACTCCAGCACCAGGATAGTGCCGGCGGTTCCGTCGATGATGTCGGTCATCCGGGTGGTCGAGTTGCGGAACATAACACCGCGGTTGGTGGCCGCTGTCGCATAGAGGGTGGGGTTGACCGAAGGCTGCACCCCCATGATGGCCTCATAGTCGGTGGGGGCCAGCGGGACAGGGAAACTCAGGGCGGGCCGCGGCGGCTTGGCGACCGCTGAGGTCACCGGCGGCCGGCTCGGCACGCTCGGACACTGGTAGATCCGCAGGACGGTCCCGCCGGCGGTCAGGTTCGGGGCTTCCCACCAGTGCACGCTGACGTCGTACAGGTTCCGGAGGTTCTGCTGCTCGATGTAGGGCAGGCTCAGCGCCCGCCAGCCGACGAACTTGCCGTTGGGATTGCCGGGGCCGGCCAGGGTCCAGCCCGAGGCCGGGAAAACCAAGTTGGCGTCATGGAAATGATGCAGGGCTAGGCCGAGCTGCCTCAGGTTGTTGCCGCAGTGAGTGCGGGACGCGGCCTCGCGGACCCGCTGCACCGCAGGGAGCAGCAGGCTGACCAGGAGCGCAATGATGGCAATGACCACCAGCAGTTCAACCAGCGTAAAACCGTACCGGCGAACCATAGGAAAACCTTGGTCCCTTGCTCAGCCGATGGCTCGCTCTTTCGGCCGGCCGATGCTTCCCAGAGCCTGT
>DATLYH010000241.1:0-5236 GCA_035575035.1 Gemmataceae bacterium | reverse complement strand
CCACGACAGCCGGTGCCACGACAGCCGGTGCCACGACAGCCGGTGCCACGGTCGGCCGTACCGCTGGCGAAACCTTCCAATAGCGTGCCCCCAGCTTGGAAGAGGAGCGGGATCATTGCCCTGTTCAAGGAGCAGCCGGCCAAGCGAGAATCCATACCCGCTCTTCGATTGAGGAACTCCTTTGATGCACCAACACCTATCTTTCGGCTTCGGTGTGGCCCTTCTGTTACTGGGGCGGGTGGTGCTGGCTGCGGACGAGCCGCCGGCCGGACACTCCATGCACGGCGAGGCCTTCAACGAGGGACCGCGGCAGAAAGCCTACCTCATGGGCGGCACCGGCAAGGTCCATCTGCCGGTCACCACTACCAGCAAGGAAGCTCAGGCCTTTTTCGACCAGGGCGTCGGCCAGCTGCACGGCTTTTGGTATTTCGAGGCCGAACGCTCCTTCCGCCAGGTCGCCGCCCTCGACCCCGACTGCGCCATGGCCTACTGGGGCATGGCCCTGGCCAACGTCAACAATGCCCGCCGCGCCAAGGGATTCATCCAGAAGGCAGTCGAGAAAAAGGACAAGGCCAGCCCGCGCGAGCAGAGGTGGATCAAAGCCTACGCTGACTACTGGCTGGGCAAGAAGGACGAACGGGAGCGCCGCCAGGACTTGCTCCGTGCCCTGGAAGACCTCTCCTACGAGTTCCCCGACGAACTGGAAGCCAAGGCATTCCTCGCCTTCCATCTCTGGGAAGGCGGCCGGAACAGCGGGCAGACGTACAATCGCAAGGCGTTCGACGCACTGCTGGGCGAGATCCTGGCCGCCGAGCCGATGCATCCGGTCCACCACTACCGCATCCACCTCTGGGACAACGACAAGGCGCAGCGGGCGCTGGCGTCGGCTGCGTTGTGCGGTCAGTCGGCTCCCAACATCGCTCACATGTGGCACATGTCGGGCCACACCTTCTCCAAGCTGCGCCGCTATGCCGATGCCGCCTGGCAGCAGGAGGCCTCCGCCCGCGTGGATCACCGACACATGATGCACGACCGCATCCTGCCCGACCAGATCCACAACTACACCCATAACAACCAATGGCTGGTGGAGAACCTCCAGTACATCGGCCGGGTCCACGATGCCGTCGCCCTGGCCAAGAACCTGATCGAGCTGCCCCGCCATCCCAAGTACAACACCTTGGGCCTGAAGGACGACGGCACGCCGCAGGCCAAGAACCGTGGTAGCTCCGGCGAAGGACGCCGTCGGCTGTTCGAGACCCTGATGCGCTACGAACTGTGGGACGAGCTGATCGCCCTGGCCGACACCATGTACCTGGAGCCGACCGACATCCCGGCCGAACAGATCAAACGTCTCCGGCTCCTGGGTGTGGCCCACTTCAGCAAGGGGGATGCGGAGGGCGGCCGCAAGCAGATCGAGGCGCTGGAGGCGATGCAGCAGAAACTCCGCGCTGACCGGTTGGCCGCCGCCGAGGCCGCCGACGTCAAGGCCCGGGCCGAGAAAAAGTCCGCCGAGCAGGCCGCCAAGGCGATGACCGAGGCGATGCAGAAATTCTCGGATCGACTGACGGCGGTTGAGGAGGCGCTGGCCGAGTTGCGGGCCTACGCCCTGCTGGCCGAGGGGGACCGGGCGAAGGCCGGCGAAGCCTTCGCGAAGGTAACCGGCATCCCCAAGGAACGGCTGGCTCAACTCTGGCTGGAGATCGGCGATGCTGCCAAGGCCGAGAAGCTAGCACGTGAGGCGGTCGCCGAGGGTGAGAACCAGGTCTTCCGGCTGGCCAACTACGTGGACATCTTGCACCGCGCGGGCAAGCTCGACGCGGCCAAGGAACCGTTTCAACAATTGCGGGCATTGTCCGCCGAGATCGACCTCGATGTGCCGGTGATGCGACGGATCGCGCCGGTAGCCAAGGCCCTGGGACTGCCCGATGATTGGCGCGTGCCGCGCGTGGTGCCGCCCGATGCGGGCAAGCGGCCGAACCTGGACGACCTGGGGCCGATCCACTGGCAGCCGTCGCCGGCGCCGGACTGGACATTGCCCGATGGCCGTGGCAAGCAGGTCTCGCTCCGCGACTACCGGGGCCGGCCGGTGGTGGTGATCTTCTTTTTGGGCAACGGCTGCGCCCACTGCATCGAACAACTGAACATCTTCGAGCCGTTCCTGCCGCAGTTCACTTCGGCCGGCATCTCGGTGGTGGCGGTCAGCACCGACTCGGCCGACAGCCTGAGGACGACCTTCGAGAAGAGCAAGCTGCCGATGGATTTCACCCTGGTGTCCGACCAGGAGTTGAAGGTGTTCAAGGCCTACCGCGCCTTCGACGACTTCGAAAACTTCCCGCTGCACGGCACGTTTCTGATCGACGGCGACGGCCTGGTGCGCTGGCAAGACATTAGCTTCGAGCCATTCACCGAGCCGCGCTTCCTGCTGACCGAGGCCCGGCGGCTGCTGAGCCTGCCTCGCCCGGCGGCCGCGGTGCAAGGCTCGCCCCGGACGGATGGCCGCTGATTCAATGGAGGACGCACCCCATGCGACTTCGCCAGGTCTGGTCGGGCGTCGTGGCAGTTGGGATCATCGGGGCGGCGGTCGTCCTTGGGCGGACGACGCAGCCGGCGGGCCCGAAGGCTGAGCCGCCGCAACCGTCCCCCTCGGCCGGCGCCCGCATGGCCGAGGCCGCACAGGCACTGCTGGCCGGCCTGTCCGACGAACAGCGCGCCAAGGCGGCGTTCGCCTTCGACGATCCGGTCCGCCTCACCTGGCACTATTACCCCATTACCCCCGAGCCGCGCAAGGGGGCGGTCCTCAAGGAGATGACGGCGCGGGAAAAGGAGTTGGTCAAGGGCCTGCTGCGGGCCGGCACCAGCAAGGAAGGCTACGAGACGGCCCTGCAGGTGATGGCCCTGGACGGCATCCTGCGCGACATCGAGAACACCGAATGGGCCCGCCGCTACCGTGATCCGGAACTGTATTACGTCTGCGTCTTTGGCAAACCGGGGCTGACAGGCAAGTGGGGCTGGCGCATCGAGGGCCATCACCTCAGCCTCAATTATGTGCTGGAAAACGGCCGGGTGGTCAGCGTGACGCCGCTGGTCTTCGGCGCCAACCCGGCCGAGGTCCCGTCCGGCCCGCACCGGGGACTGCGCGTGCTGGCACGGGAGGAGGACCTGGCCCGGCGGCTGTACACCTCGCTGGACCGCGCCGCCCGGCAGAAGGCGACGGTCGCCGACCGGGCCCCCTTTGACGTGTTCACCGAGGTCAAGCCTCAGCCGAAGCGGCTGCCGCTGGAGGGGTTGGCCTTCGCCGACATGAAGCCGCCGCAACGGGAGCTGGCGGAGCAGCTGCTGCGGGTCTATGCGGGCAAGCTCCCCGGCGAGGCGGCCGACCGGTTGCTGCAAGAGGCGGCAGAGGCGGGTCTGGAGCGTGTCCATTTCGCCTGGGCCGGCGGACCGCAGCCCGGCCAGCCGCATTACTATCGCCTGCAGGGCCCGACGTTCGTGGTGGAGTATTGCAACACCCAGAACCGCGCCAACCACATCCACGCCCTGTGGCGCTCCTACACCGGCGACTTCGGCATTCCGATGAAATGACACCAGGATGACCTTCAACAAAAATACCCAAAAGATGTCAAAATATATTCTTTCAGGCTTGGCCGGAGAGGAAGGGGCTGTTCAGTTCGCCGGGGTGGAGCTGGAAGATCCCCAGCACGCTTTGTTTCCAATCCACGCCCTCAAAGCCTTTGCGGGGGGAGAAATCGAGGATGCCGCTGCTCAGCGCAATGGAGGTTGTGCCGGATAGACTCTAACAAGTCTGTAACAAGGGGATGGCCGGGTCCTGTCACTTCGCCGGCGCCCCCGGGGCAGAGGAGCTTTCGGCGTCCGTTCCGCGGCGTCAGGAAGCGGTGCCCGGGCCGGTGCGCGAGTATCCTCCCGTGGACCTCCCCGGCCAAGGCGGTCTCGGCCAACTACACGCGAGCCTTGGTTGGCCTGCGACTGACCACCGACTTGACCCAGGTGGCTTCATTTTCTTGGCGCAAGCACATTGACCTTGACTGGAGGAGCCGAGACAAGTAGGTATCGGGGTTTGGCTTCCCTGCCATCGGAAACGCCACCCCCTGAAGAGACTTCCGCACAGTAGCAAGCGTAAATGGTATACTCACCCGGTAAGAGCCAGTATGATTGCAACCCATATGAATCCAAATTGTGAAGCCGAATTGAATAGCACTCACCGGGAGCCAGCTTCCTTGGTTCTCCACGATCAAAGTTGGTGGCCGGGGTGGTCGAGCGACTTCCTTTCGGTACATTAAATGCACCTGCCCCGACCAAGTGAAGGGTCACTGATCCTTCGTCTCGAATCAGTATAGGTTTGTCACTTATGTTTCTAACCTGCAAGGTGAGATTAACCTTCGGTACAGCGACCGTTCCTCCCATTCCTAGCGTCTGACTCACTTCTCCCGCTGTCTTGCCATTCAAATCGAGCACATACGTGCTCTCCGTGGCAGTCAGGCGAGCCTGGAGCGGGCCGGCAGATGGTTCCTTCTCAGGCACATCTGCTGCTGTGCCCTTCTTAGGTAGGATTCGGTCTAGTGTGGACACTACCACCGACTTGTCCTCCCCCCAAGCCACATATCGTCCATCACGAGAGAAGTCGAAAAGGGATTGATAGCGCTTCTGATTGTCGAACCGAGACAGTTGTTCTCCAGTAACTCCGTCTATGAGTACAACTCCCGAGCTGTAATCTCCAATTGCTAATAATCTACTATCTGGCGAGAAGACCACACATGAAATACTCCTCTGTACCACATGCTGCTGTATCGTTTCGCCTGTAAGAGAATCCACGATATAGACAGCAAATGGGTCGCAAACCGCCACTCTTGTTCCGTTCGGGGCGAACGCAACACAATCCACATAATGGTAGCTCCTCCGCGCAGCCTTCTTGCCTGATTCTATTCTCTTGCCTGTCCTTGCTTCAAGCCATTGAATCCCGCCATTGTGACTCGCGGCGATCAGATTCTTTCCGTCAGCGGAAAACGATACCGCTACACCTCCCGGAAACTGAGCGCGGAGACGGTATGTGGCCATGTCCCAAACGTTGATTCTTCCATCAGGCCTTCCCGACACCAGCGTCTTCCCGTCAGGAGAGAAGGCCACGTGATATACAACAGTGGGACGACCCCAGCCCTCCTCACCAACGCCAGTGAGGACCGCAACTTCTCGCGGTTTGTCATCATTCAACAAGTCCCAA
>DATLYH010000240.1:0-25322 GCA_035575035.1 Gemmataceae bacterium | reverse complement strand
GCCCGATCGCGCGTTCGTGGGGGCGGCCCGGCGCGGGCGGCAACCTCCCGGGCAAAGGCGATCGCACCCGCCAGGAGGTCGCCCTCGACGAGGCGATCGAGGATACCACAGGCCAACGCCTCGGGAGCGCGGATCGGTTCGCCGGTGGCGCACATCTCGGCAGCCTTGGCCACACCGGCCAGGCGCGGCAATCGCTGCGTGCCGCCGCCCCCCGGGATCAGCCCCAGCTTGACCTCCGGCTGGCCGAGCTGGGCTGACGGCACCGCCACCCGGTAATGGCACGCCTGGGCCACCTCCAGACCGCCGCCGAACGCCGTGCCGTGGATCGCGCAGACGACCGGCTTGGGACAATCCTCCAGCGCCTGCAAGAGCAGGTGCAGCCCTATGGCGCGCTGCTTCTGACCGGAAGTGATCTTCTCGAATTCCTTGATGTCCGCTCCGGCGATGAACGTTCGCCCGGCGCCAATCAGGACGATGGCCCGGATAGTGTCGTCTTGCTGCAGGGCTTCGAGGGCGGCGCAGAGGCCCTCGGGGACGCCGGGGCTAAGGGCATTGACCGGCGGATTGTTGACGGTGATGATGCCGACGTCCCCGTCACGGGACCGGATAACTAACTCGCTCATCGGCATGTTCCCCCCTTAGCAGCGCCTCGACCGGCTGGCGGACGCCGGCCGCTCGCCAAAAAGGCGTTAGTGGACGCCGGCCGCTCGCCCTTTCGTTAGACGCTCTTACTCACACAGCTCAAACAGCCCGGCGGCCCCCTGACCGCCGCCGACGCACATGGTCACCACACCCCAGCGGGCCCGGCGGCGCTGCATCTCGTTGGCCAGGGTGCCGACCAACCGTGAGCCGGTCATGCCGAACGGATGGCCCAGGGCGATCGCGCCGCCGTTGACGTTCAGCCGTTCTGGGTCGATCCCCAGCCGGTCGCGGCAGTAAACCACCTGCACGGCGAAGGCCTCGTTCAGTTCCCACAGGTCGATATCCTTTACCTGGAGACCGTGCCGACGGAGGAGTTTGGGCACTGCGAAGACCGGACCAACGCCCATCTCGTCCGGCTCGCAGCCGGCCACCGCGAAGCCGCGGAAGGCTACCTTCGGCTGGAGACCGAGGGCCTCGGCCCGCCGCCGCTCCAGGAGGAGGGTCGCGGAGGCGCCGTCGGCCAGCTGCGACGAGTTTCCTGCTGTCACCGTCCCCTGGCCGCTGTGCGGGTCGAAGTACGGCTTCAACGCCAGCAATCCTTCCAGCGTCGTGTCAGGACGGTTGCACTCGTCGCGGTCACAGAGGTGCTCCTCTCGGCCGACGATCTCACCCGACTGCTTATCGACAATGCCGCGAACCACTCGGATAGGGGCCAGCTCATCGTGGAAGAGGCCCTCGCGCTGGGCGCGGGCGGTGCGCTGCTGGCTGGCGAGGGCATATTCGTCCTGGGCCCGTCGGCCGATGCGATAGCGCTTGGCGAGCACCTCGGCAGTGTCACCCATGACCATGTAGATGCCCGGCCAGTGCTCGCGGACCCAGGGGTTGGGGTCGTCCTTCCGCTGGGCCAACGCCGTGATGCTCTCGACGCCGCCGGCGATGGCCGCCTCAGCTCCCTCGGCAATGATCTGGTGGGCAGCCATCGCCACCGCCTGGAGCCCCGAGGAGCAGAAGCGGTTGACGGTGACGGCGGCGACCGTGGGAGGAAGGCCGGCACGGAGGGCGGCGACGCGGGCCACATTCTTGCCCTGCGGCCCTTCCGGGTAGCCGCAACCCAGGATCACGTCCTCGATCTCGGCCGGGTCGAGCGCGGGTGCCTTGGCCAGGACATGGCGGATGCAATGGGCCGCCAACTCGTCCGGCCGGGTCAGGTTGAACGAGCCCCGGAACGACTTGGCCAGCGGCGTGCGCGAGCTGGCGACGACGACGGCTTCTCTCATGGCAAGGCCTAGAACTTTTTGTACTGGAGCCACTTGCCGTTCAGGGTCAGGACCATGCGCGGCACCCCGGGCGGCTCTTCCACCTTCTGGAGATCCACCGCCAGGTCGATGGCGCTCATGATGCCATCGCCGAACAGCTCATGGGCCACGTCTTTGAAAACCGGGCCGTAGAGCATGACAATCTCGTAGAGGCGATAGATGAACGGATCAGTGGGCGGCCAGGGCTGCGCCGGGGAGCGGTGGGGGACCTTCCGCAGCACCGCCTTGGCCTCCTCGGGCAAGGCGAGAGTCCGCACCAGGCCTTCCGCCTCTTCCGCACTGGCCTGCCCGTAGCCGTACACCAGGAACGCCGCATAGACAGGGCTCCGGCCAATGGCCTTGCCCAGCTGGGGCCAGGTCAGGCCAAGCCGGTCCTTGCTCTCCAGGGCGAGCCTCCGAACATCTTCCCGGGTCAGCATTGCAGTTGCCCTCCCCACTCAGTGAAGCATTATCCCACCAATGAGAAGTACCACCGTGAGCCAGACCTCACAGCTCAAAAAGAGCAAAAGCAACAGCCGGAAGAATACAGGAGCTGTTCCCCTGCTCGCAACCGTTGTTGCGGCCGTAGTGTTTTTCTGCTATGTTAAAGAAACAAATTCCCCGCCCCCAATGAGGCGGGGCCTTTCATACCCAAGGGAACCCAATGAACGCTGAACTCCGCCGTCGAACCGATGAAATCCTTCGTCGCCTGACCCACTTGAGGGACAGTCTTTGACATCGCAGGCAAGCAAGCGCTCCGCGATCAGCTCACCGCGCAGATGGGCCAATCGCACTTCTGGGACAACCCTGAAAAGGCCCAGCAAACCATTCAGCAACTCAAGCCGCTTAACTCCCTGCTCAAGCCGTTCGAGGAGTTGACCGCCGCTGCCCAGGACCTGGAAGCGCTGGCCGAGCTATCCGAGGAGGACGCCGGCCTCGACCGCGAGTTGGAGCAGGAATTGACGCAGATCGAGCGGCGGCTCGATGAGTTCGAGCTGCGCGCCATGCTCAGCGGTCCACAAGACGCCAGCAACGCCTTCGTCAAGGTCCAGGCCGGCACCGGCGGCACCGACGCCTGCGACTGGGCCCAGATGCTCGTGCGCATGTACACGCGCTGGGCCGAGGACCACGGCTATCAAGCCGAACTGGTGGATGAGCTGCGCAACGAAGAGGCCGGCATCCGCAGCGCCACCCTGCGCATCGTCGGCGACTACGCCTATGGCTACCTCCAGGGGGAAGCGGGAGTGCATCGGTTGGTGCGGATCAGCCCGTTTGATGCCAACGCCCGCCGCCAGACCTCGTTCGCCGCCGTCGATGTCACTCCCGAGATCGAGGGCGACATCGAAATCGAAATCCGGCGCGAGGATGTCGAGCGGCAGACGTTCCGCTCCGGCGGCCCGGGGGGCCAGCACCAGAACAAGACGGAGAGCGGTGTCCGGTTGATCCATCGGCCGAGCGGCGTGGTGGCCGAGTGCCGCAGCGAGCGAAGCCAGCACAAGAACGAGGACGTGGCCTGGAAGATGCTCAAGGCCAAGCTGTACCGCATCGAGGAGCAGAAACGCCGCGCCGAGGTCGAGAAGGCCTACGACGAGAAGGGGGAGGTGGCCTGGGGCTACCAGATCCGCAACTACGTCCTGCAGCCGTACACCCTGGTCAAGGACCTACGCACCGGCGTGGAGACGGCCCAGGTCCAGCGCGTCCTTGATGGCGACCTTGATGAGTTCATCCAGGCCTATCTGCGTCACAAGACCGAACAGGCCCACCAGAAGGCGACAGCGTAGATCCATCGTTGGATCGTCGGGGAACGAGGCCGCGGACACTCTTTGTGACCGCATTCGCCCGAATTCGGGCGAATGGGCGATGCCCTGAATTCGGGCGAATGCGACTGCAGACCCAGGTGAGTCATCCCCCGGGAATTCAACGGGTCAGGGCTAAGCTGGAAGGTTTTGTTGTCAGAGTTTGGAAGCGTCAGCAACGGGTAGCGCTGCCACCCGTCGTTCATGCTCCAGGCTCTGACCTACGACACGCCGGGTACCACGTCGCAGGCGGCTTCGGGAGGCTAACATGCATGGTGATGGTGGTCCGATCCGCGGGCGCGGGGCGGCCGACAACCCCGCCAACCGCTTCGAGAAGATCCACTACGAGCGCGACCCCGACGCCGATGACCCGGACAGCCCCGCGCCGGCGACGCAATTCTACAAGGATGTCGCCCGTTCCATCCTGACCACCAACGACAGTCCCGACGTCGGCTTCGAGGTCAGCATCAATCCCTACCGCGGATGTGAGCACGGCTGCATCTACTGCTATGCTCGCCCCACCCACGAGTACCTCGGCTTCTCAGCGGGGCTCGACTTCGAGACCAAAATCCTGGTCAAGGAGGATGCCCCCGCGCTGCTCCGCAAGGAGCTGGCCTCACCGCGCTGGGAGCCGAAGGTAGTCGCCATCAGTGGTGTGACCGACCCGTACCAACCGGCGGAACGGCATTTCCGTCTGACCCGGCGCTGCCTGGAGGTCTTCGCCGAATTTCTCAACCCCGTGGGGATCGTCACCAAAAACCATCTGGTCACCCGCGACATCGACTTGCTGAGCGAGTTGGCCCGATACGACGCTGCCGCGGTTTTCCTGTCGATCACCACACTGGACGCCGACCTGGCAGGCGTCCTGGAGCCGCGGGCGTCGCGGCCGGCAGGCCGGCTGGCGGCCATCGCGGAGCTGACAGCGGCCGGCGTGCCGACCGGCGTGTTGGTCGCCCCGGTCATCCCCGGACTGACTGACCACGAGTTACCGTCGATCATCGAGGCGGCCGTGCAGGCCGGGGCGAAGTTCGCCGGCTACGTCATGCTTCGCCTGCCCGGTGCGGTGGCCTCGCTGTTTGAGCGCTGGTTGGAGCAGCACGTCCCCCTGAAAAAGGAGAAGGTGCTCGGCCGGCTCCGTGACCTGCACGGCGGCAAGCTCTACGACCCGCGCTTCGGCCTGCGGATGGCCGGCGAGGGTATTTTCGCGGAGCAGACGCGGCAGTTGTTTGCCCTCGCCTGCCGAAAGGCGGGAATCGAGGGGCGCGGGCCGCGGCTGTCCACGGCAGCCTTCCGCCGGCCGGGCGGCACCCAGCGCATGCTCTTCGACTGAAGCATCTCTACACACGGAGCAGAGGGAAGGACACCAAAAAAGAAAAAGCGGATTCGCTTGCCCCGGGACCGGACCCGTTCTATGGTTGGAAGGACAGCCAGCGCGGTCGCCGGCCGGGACCGCGTTCCCCTCCTCGGCTGAGCCTGGCTTTCTCGGTCCCCTCTCCTCCCCTCCCGAGAAGGTAGTGTGTTTCAGGTCCGGGTAAACACCCGGCCTCCCTGCCTACCACTGGCCGGGGGCCAACCCGCGCCAGGCTGGCACCATCTCCCCAAACTGGAACGTTCACCCAAGTAGGCCATCCCCGAAACGGCAAAGTCACCGAAAGGTGGCGGCGCAAAGCCATGGGCCTAAGGCAACTCGTCCTCACTCGCCCCCTTTTCCTTCCGTGGGAGGAGAGGAGGTGAGCGGGTTGCGATGGTCGCCAGGTTCCCGAAGGGATGAGAGGGACGGACCTCTGGTCCGACCCCGCCACACACCCGAACCCCTAGGAGAGACTCAATGTTGTTTTTCCTCACCCCTTCGCGTCGTCGTCAGGTGCGCAAACTGTCCGCCCCCCGGGCTCGTCTGTGGGTCGAAACCCTCGAGTCACGCGCTACCCCTTCCGACCTGTCGGGCAGCTCCGAGTTCGTCGTTGACACCACCGCTTCGGGAGACCAGTACGAGGCGTCCGTGCAGCTGAACAGCAACGGCGAGATCATCCTCTCGACCGGCAGTGGTCCCAGCGATACCACGGGATCTTAAAAGTAGCAGGCACGCTCGACGTGCCATTCGCAAAAAGCAGCAGGCACACTCGGCATGCTGTCCCCTGTGGACGACACACCGAGTGTGCCTGCTGCTTTCCTGCCCGCTTGCTGTCCTTTAGCTGGCGGGCCACGCAACCGGGCGGCCGGGGGCTCACAACAGGTCCCCAGCGAGTTCCATCAGCCAGAGTTCATCCGCGAAGCAGGCATCGCATGCCTCCTCCAAATTCGTGGAGGTCATCCCTTCTGCCGTCTCCACCGGCGCGGCGACTCCGGCCAGGGTCAACCCCTCGGGCTCGGGCAACCAGGCGTCTTCGTCAGCGGAGGCAGCGGGCTGGTCCTCATCCACGTTGGGGACGGCAAACCAGCCAGCCGGCGAGTCCGTGTCCAGGGCCCGTACCAGCACGACATCGGGTACAAAGGAGGGGTGGTCTCCATCCGGGAAGCCATGTGCTCCGGGGTGCCCGGGACCGTCGGCGTCGTGATCGTGGCCGTGGTCGTGGCTGTCCTGCGCCAGGCCGGGGGCGACCGACAGCGGACTGCCGATCGGCGTCTGTGTGTTCGGCAGGGGCACGACCGGCGACGGCCCGGTCCCGAAGTTGAGCGTCAAGGCGTAGCGCCCGGTCCCGAACGGCGTGGTGTCCTTCCCCGCCGCCTTGACGTAGAACTGCTGCCCCGCTGTCACACCGGTAACGGTCACCGTCAACGTCACCCCGTACTGGTACTGGCCGGCGACCGCCGAGCCGATCACCTGCTGGGCGGCATTGTAGACCGTCAGGCTCGGGGCCAGCAGGCTCAGCCCGCTGCTTTGCAGTTTCACCGTCAGCGTGCCGCTCGTCCCCGCCGGCGCTGTGAAGGTGTAGAAGTCGGCGTCGCTGGTGGTCGTGATGTCCAGATAGGGCGTCAGTGCCGTCAAGGTGGTGGGATCGATCAGGGAGTTGAGGTTGGTCGCAGTCGAGAAACTACCGTTGGGGGCGGCAGCGTCGTAAGCGTCCGGGGACCGGCCGGTGCCGGCGCTGTAGATGGCGCGGATGCCGTTGATGTCGTCGGTGCCCAGGCCACGCCGGATGCCCACGTACATCGGATACATGGCGGAGTAGTAGTCGGTGCTGTGAAGCAGGCCGAGGGCATGGCCGACCTCGTGCATGGCGACGGTGAACAGGTCGTAGTGGGCGTTGATATTCCACGCTTGGCTAGTGTTGAACTCGATGTCGCCGGCGATCGACCAGTTGTTGCCCGGCGGCGGCAGGGTGGCCCAGGCCAGGGTCGAGGTCGAGGCGCTGAAGCCACCTATGCGGATGTCGGGCATGGCTGGGTCACCCTGCTGGTAGTCGCCTGAGCCGGAAGGGGCACCATTGTCGGCAACTAGAGCAAAGTTAATGTTGGTCTGCTGGGCCCAGACCTGGGCCCCTCTGAGGATCTGAGACTGCCAGAAGCCCTGGCTGCCGAGGGTCCCACGGCTGTTGAAGTTGCTGATCAGGTTGCTGTAGACGCCGCCCAGGTTGGTGCCGTCGGGCACGAAGCCGATGGTTATCAACTCGGGGTGCGGCCAGGCGTTGCCGGAGAGGGAATAGGGCACCAGACGGGATTCCAACTCCTCTACCCGGAGGCGGGCCCGGTGGGAAGCGGGGGAACCGAGCAGCCGAGAACGGACCTTCTTCGTCAAGAGTCGCATGGGAAGTCCTCGTCGTGGAGGCTTGAGGGAATCGTTGGGGCCAACCTGGCGGCCCAGTCTTGGGGGAAGGTTGCTGTCTTGGGGCAACTCTTCATCAATCCAGTGCAAACTGAACCCCGGCCGCTGACACCCGAAAAAGAAAAAGGTTGGGAAGACTTTGCGGGCCCCTGGCATGTTCCCAAAGTGCCTGGGGACGGGGCGACGGTTATCGGTGCCGGAGGCGGTTTGGTACTGCCCACCACAGCAGGAGGGATAGTTTGGATCTTTGAGAGGCTCGACGCCAAGGCGGGGGTGTTCTATGGGGGAGCTGCTTTCCGCGCGGCAGGGAGGAGATTTCCTCGGCAAATCCATTTTAGGTGGTCCTCCTCGCGCGAGCGATTGTTGAGCTATAGTTAAGAGGGCAAGCGCCACGACCTCGTGAGCGCGCAGCCAAACCCCTTGCCCGGAACGTAGGCATTGGGAGGAAGGAGGTAGGCGGACACCCTTGGCTTCAGCTCAAGGAACTCCGCCCCCGACCGCCCATGGACAGCTCATTGCGGCTGTCTCCAAGAAGGTCTCTTGGATGTTGCAGGGAGTAGAGATTGTTCAGTGACTCTCTTGGCCCTGTTCTATGGTCTGACTCTTTGGGCGAGAGGTCAGTAAATAGGGTGAGATAGTCACCGGCCGGAAAATGATGACAATAGGAGAAAACAACTGCAAGAAAAATTTAGCGAACCTGGAATATGTTGCTAGAGTTGAATGTTAATCTGTAGCGATTAGATAGGATCTGTAAAGTTCATCCTCCTACCTCTTTCGCTAACCTCCCCAGGCATTCATCTCCTCTTCCGAGCCGGTTAATTTTCAGGCTCCGGATGAAAGCTGGCCTACAACAAACCCGATTCTTCTCCCCCTTCCCAGAGTCACTCTTGATAAAATGGGAAGTTTGGTAAAATTGGTGCTACATTGTTGCAGAGCATCCTTGACCAGAATATTTTGCTTGACCAGCAAGGATGGATTGAATATGAAGTTTTGATATTCTGCACAAGATCGGTCAAGCGGGAAGGATTCCTCTGGGTCGCTTCCTTCTCCCTGCTTCGGCCGCTGCCGCTCCGGAACGAGCCAAGCTAATCGGCCACTGCCGAGGGGCACTGGGCCTTTGCCTCTCGGAGTGGGCTTCGCTGTTCAGTGTGCTAGTAGGGAGGGATGGGCACCGTGCTCTTGACCTTGCCAATCCAGGCGCCGTCTCATCGGCGGCGGCGTGCGGCGGCTCGCCCTCATGTTGAGCAGTTGGAGACTCGCAACCTGCTCAGCGGGGCAGCCGGCCTGGGCAGTGCCGACCCTGGCGACGCTCCCGACATCCTTGACCCGCAGCTCAGCCCGAACCTGCTTGGTACGGCCTCTGAGGCTCGGGTCAGCGGAACCATTGTCAATCGTGTCACGGGCAGCGGCGATGTGGACTGGTACCGCTTCGACCTGGCCGCCGCCTCGGCCGTCACCCTCACCTTGCCCGCCGGTTCGTTGGCGGGAGTGCTCAGTCTGTACAACACCACCGAGCCCTACCATGTAGAATTGAATGAAGGGGACCGCTACGAACTACTCGGACACCGGCTGTTGGCCCAGGCGGTCGGCGCCCCCGGCATCCCGGTCCAGATCGTCCGTAACCTGGCGCCGGGTACGTATTATGTGGCGGTCAGCGGCGCGGGCAATCTTCACTTCCACCCGTTTATCGCGGACAGCGGCTACCCCGGAAGCACGGGCGACTACACCCTCCAGGTTGCCGCTGCCGCGTTGCACCTCGACCCGTCTACCGGCCCCGCTGTGCTGGCGGTCGATCCCGGGCCGGCGCCCCTCGACACCGCGCCGCTGGTAGTCCGAGTCAGCCTCAGCGCCCCCCTCCGCCCCGGCCAGGTCATCGAGCTGCGTGATGCAGCCGGTATTGTGCAGCCGGAATGGACCAACTTCAGTGTGCTGGCGAATGAGTTCCAGATTGCCCCGCGCCGGGCCCTGGCGCCCGGCACTTATTCGGTCGTCCTGGTGGACGCCGGCCGGGAAACGGTTCTGTCTACCTTAGAAATATCCGGAACCGAGAATAACCGGGACGGCAGTGCGGACGATCACCTCGGCGACCCCTTCCGACCTGCCGGGGCTCACGACCTGGGCGAGCTGCTTGGTCGAGGGCTGGTGCAGCGGACGGGGGCAATTGGCGATGACCCCGCCTACGACCCGGATCGGGTGGATGAAGAGTTCCCACCGTTCTTGCAGAACCGGGCCGCCGACGTTGACCTGTACCACTTCGAGATCACCGCACCCGGCCGTTACGCCCTTCTCGCGGAGGTCTTTGCCGGGCGCATCGGCTCGCCGCTTGACCCGGGCCTTAGCCTCTTCCGGGTCAACCCCGACGGGGTGTTGGAGCTGGTTGCTGTTAATGACAACAGTTATAACGACACCGTAGTGCCTGGCAATTTACGACCGCCCCTGTGGAGCGACTCCCTCCTCTTCACCGGGCTCAGCGCAGGGCACTACTACCTGGCGGTTTCCAGCAGCGGGCCGATTGGCCTGGCCAACCTCGCCGACCCGGACAATGGCCTGCCGCCGGGCGAAGGAGGCGTCTTCGACCCGAACATCTCGCATAGCGGCCGCAATGGCACAACGACCGGCCATTACGTGCTCAACGTGATGGTCGTGGAGGATTCCGAGGCACCCCGGGTTGTCTCGACGACGCCGGCCGCCGGCACGACCGTGACCGAATCGCCGACCGAGGTCGTCGTCCAGTTCAGCGAGGCGGTCAACCTGCCGCAGCTGGCCAACCGGGCCTTCTTCTCATTCTTTCAGCCGACCCCGGCCGCCGCTTACATCGAGGGCGCTGCTGGCGCTTTTGCGCTGGTGCTGAAATCTTACGACAGCCTCATCAACCGAGCGACCTTCCTTCTTTCCGGCCGGCTGCCTGATGGTTTATATCGGCTCCACTTGGTAGGCGTGACTGACCTGGCAGACAACCCCCTGGCCGAGGATGGTGATTTCGTAATCCCGTTCACGGTGGCTGCCTCTGTTCCGGACAGCGGTCCTGTGATCCAGGAGGAACAGGAGCCGAACGATTCCCCCTTCGAACCGCAAGACCTGGGCGCCCTTGGCCGGCGTGGCCTGGTGGTGCAGGGTAGCCTCTTGGCCGGTTCTTCCTCGGGGGGAACCGGTGCCGACCTTGCGGACTTCTTCGCCTTTGAACTGTCCGAGTTCAACCACGTCGTCTTCACCCTCTCACCGCGGTCCGATGGCATGCTGCCGGAGGGACTTGTGTTCCTGCTCCTCGGCCCGGGCGGGGTGCCCGTGATGACGCCCATCAGCCAGATGGGGAACTCACTCGCTTTTGTCGCCCGCTGGCTCCAGGCAGGGGCCTATGTGGTGCAGGTCGGCTTTTGGGACGAAGGGCAGGCTGCGGACGTGGATTACCAACTCCAGGTTAGCCGATTCACCCTGCCGGAGAACCCGACGCCGTTGACCAGCGGGCCAGTTCCTGCCATCGGATTGCGGCTAACGACCCGATCGCAGCCGCCGCCCGTCCCGCAGCCGACTCCGCCCCAGGTGGTGCCGGTGGGAGGTAGTCCGACCGGCCGGCTCAGCCCTGCCGTCACGCCCGGCGCACGGGAAAATGCCTCTAGCCTCTTTACCACCTTGCCGCCCGGGTCGCTCGTCTTCCTTGGCGGGGGGCCTCTCGGGGCCAGGAATCCCTCCGCCGCGGCGCAGGCCCTGGCCACCGCCGACCGCGTCGAGCTAGGAGGGGTGAACACCACCCTCGTGGCCGCGCTGATTCGGCTGACCATCCTGACCCCGGTCAACTCCGGTGTCGTGACCGAGGAACCGATCGACGACCTGGAGGGACTGGTCGAGCAGTCAATCGACCTGATGCAGAAGTCGTGGGAGCAGATCCTGGACGGCCTCTTCGGGATGGCGGGATGGCTCCGGGAGATGGCCGCGCCTTCGGCAAATGCCGCTGCCGAGGCGGAGGTGCCGATCGATCCATCCGAGGGGGAGGATGTGACGGCCTGGGACAGCGAGGTTGGGCCAGCGCTGGAGGAGGCCGCGGACGGACTGGCGGAAGTCGGGCCAGCCGAAGTTCCCTTTGTCTCTCTCTCCCCGGACTTCGCCTCTCTTTCTGGGGGGGAGAAGGATGAGGAGGGAGACGGCGGCGTATCGCCGGCGGTCTGGGCGGCCCTGGCAGTGGGAGCCCTGTTTGGGCAGGTGAGGCACCGACTCAATGACAAGGTGACACGGTGACACGATGAAGAGAAGCTGACCTGCTTCTGGTCACCGGGTCACCTCGTCACCTGGGTACCTGGTCAGGGCAGGAGGCGTGATGAGCCAGCGACAGAGAACACCTGACTCACGGCCGACCGACTCCGACGGCGGAGACTCGCAAGCATGGGGTGGCCCGGCTGGTGCGCGCGGCTCGAAGCGCGAGCTGGTGGAGGAGTTGCGCGCGGCCGGGGAAGGTGCTCCCCTGGCCTCCGCCGAGTCGCTGCCGCGCGGGCCCGCCGCTCCGAACGACAACCCCGACACGGCCAGTCTCCTGTTCGAAGATTTCCTCCGGCGCCGCGGTCGGGGCGAGGATACTTCTCTGGAGGAATATCGGGAGTGCCCCGCCGAACCCGCCGACTCCCTGGTCCAGCTGTTCCAGCAGCAGGCGGTTTTGCGCTCCCTGGGAGTGTCCGGCAGCGAGACTGCCTTGACCCGGGCCCTACCGGCGGTCGGCGACCAGATCTTTCACTTCCGCCTCTGCCGGGAACTGGGCCGCGGCGCCTTCGCCCGGGTGTTCCTGGCCGAGCAGGTGGACCTGGCCGGTCGCCCTGTGGTCCTCAAGGTCTCCGGCATCACCGGCAAGGAACCGCAGACACTGGCACAGCTGCAACACACCTACATCGTCCCGATCTACTCCGTCCACGAGGATACCCAGACTGGGCTGCGCGCCGTCTGCATGCCGTACTTCGGCGGCGCCAGCCTGTCGCAGCTCCTGCACCTCCTCTGGGCTGACAGCCGACCGCCCGTCGAGGGGGCCCAACTGGTCGAGGCCCTGGACAACTCAGGGGTCAGGGATCAGGGGTCAGGCGACAGGGTGGCTGGACCTGACCCCTGTCCCCTGACTCCTGATTCCTGGAGTAGGGGGTCGGAGGGTGCCTGCGAGGCACCGGCGCATCGCCTCCTTCGGACCTCAACCTACCTGCGTGCCGCGGTCTGGATTGTGGCCCGGGTGGCGGAGGGGCTGCACCACGCCCACCAGCGTGGCGTGCTGCACCGCGACATCAAGCCGTCCAACATCCTCCTCAGCGCCGAAGGCCAGCCGATGTTGCTGGACTTCAACTTAGCCCAGAACCTGAACGACGATCAGGCCCAGGCGGCGGCCGCCCTGGGCGGGACCATTGCCTACATGGCTCCCGAGCATCTGCGAGCTATGGTCTCCCGCGACGCCGCCCTGACTCGTCGGGTGGACCACCGCGCCGACATCTACTCGCTGGGCATGGTCCTGTATGAGATGCTGGCCGGACAGGGGCCGTTTCAGCAATCCGCCAGCTACTCGCTGCTGCCGGTGGTGATCGAGGCGATGGCCCTGGAGCGCAGCCAGAAGGTGCCGTCGCTGCGACAGCGCCGGCCCGACATCCCCTGGAGCCTGGAGAGCATCGTCCGCAAGTGCCTGGCCCCCGATCCCGCCCAGCGCTATCAACAAGCCGAACACCTTGCCGAGGACCTGCAAGCGTTCCTGGATGACCGGCCGCTGAAGCATGCTCCCGAGCTAAGCCGGGCTGAGCGGCTGGCCAAGTGGTTCCGCCGCCACCCGCGCCTGACCTCGTCGGGAACGGTGGCTGCGGCCGCGGCGCTGCTGCTGACCGCTGCCATCGCCGCCTGGGCCGGCGTCCGCCAGCACCTGAGCCAGACCCGCGAGCAGCTCGCCGCTGTCGAGGCCCTTCAACGCGCCCGGGACTTCGAGCACGACGCGGTGCGCGCCGTCTGTTTGATCAACACCACCACCGACCTGCCCGATTACGCCACTGCATCCCCGGCTGGCACCGACCATTTTGTCCGGGGCCGGGAGATTTGCGAAAAGGCGCTGGGCCGGTATGGCGTCCTCGACCGCGCCGACTGGCAAGAGCATCCGGCCTGGCGGCGGCTGGAATCCGGCGAACGTCTCCGCCAGGCGGAGGCGGTGCGCGAGCTGCTGCTCTTGCTGGCCTGGGCGCGGCTGGAAATCTGGCAGCGCGATCATTCACCCCCTCACCCCTCGCCCCCGTTGGGGGAGAGGGGCAGAACACTTATTCCCCTCGCCCCCGTGACGGGGGAGAGGGATGAGGGGGTGCCGTCGCGTGAGCAAGTAATCCGCGACGCCCTCGCCCTGCTGGCTCGAGCCGAGGCAATCCCCGACCTGCCGCCGTCGCCTGCTCTCTGGGAGGACCGGGCCTACTACCTGGGCCTGCTCGGCGACGCTGCGGGAAGCGAAGCTGCCGCCCGCCGCGCTGCTGAGATTCCGCCCGCCAGTGCCCGCGACTACTACTTGCTGGCCCTGGCCCGGTGCCGGAAGTGTCCGCCGAACGACTCCGCCGCCCGCCGGGCAGCCGCAGCCGCGGCCCTCAAGGAGCTAGACCAGGCCGTGCGGTTGAATGATCGGCATTACTGGTCGTGGCTGCAGCGCGGCATTTGCCACCTAGACCTGGAGGACGCGGCCACGGCGGCGGGTGATTTCGGCGTTTGCATCGGCCTGTGGCCGGAGCATGCCTGGGGCTACTTCAACCGCGGACTGGCCCTGTCCCGGCTGGGCAAGAACGCCGAGGCCGTCGCCGACTACACGGCTGCCCTGGAGCGTGACCCGAGCCTGGCGCGGGTTTATCTCAACCGCGGGTTGGCCCGGCTGGAATTGCAGCAGTATGCCGGCGCCCTGGCCGACTTTGACCAGGCTGCCCGCCTTGGACTGGACGAGATGGCGATCCACGCCGGGCGGGGCATGGCCCTGGAAAGACTCGGCCGGCCTACCGACGCCGACGCCGCCTTTGACCGGGCCTGGGCGCGGGCCGCCTCCGCCTCGGCCGAGGTCCGCCTCCGCCTGCGCTGGACTTACGGCTTCACGGTGGCGGCTCGGCTGCCCGATCAGGCGCGGGAGGCGTTTCGCGACGTGCTCCGCCATGAGCCGAACGAGAGCCACGCGCTGTACGGCCTGGCCATGCTGGCCGCGGAGCAGAATCGGATCGACGAGGCCATTGGCCTGTTCGATCGGGCCTTGGAGGCATCGCCCAGTTTCGTGGCCGCGCGCCGCTTCCGGGCCGTCCTACTGGCGCGGCGCGGCGACCTGCAAGCCGCCGAACGGGATATCGACTGGTGCCTGCGGCAGGAGCCCGGCTCAGGGATCACGCTGTATGCGGCGGCCTGCGTGGTTGCCCTGGCGGCAGGCCATGCCGATCCCTGGCGGGCACAGGCGTTAGCGGACCGGGCGATCACCTTTTTGCAAAAGGCGTTCGCGGCGGGCTACGGACAGGACAAGGCGGCCACCGATCCCGATCTTGCCGCTATCCGCGGCCACCCCGAGTTCAAGGAACTGCTTCGGGAGGCAAGCGGCCGATGCGAGCCGGCCGGTGCGGGCGAGACACAGTGACCCGGTGACACGGTGAAGAGAAACTGACCTGCTTCTGGTCACGCCCAGCCGCCCACCGGCGCAAAATGAGCTAGGGTTGCTCTGTTGAGGTATGACCCGACCGGCTGCCTCCCCCGTGACGGCTCATGCAGGAACGAGAAGAAGGCAACCAGACAAGGGTCGGACGGGGCGGCTTAGGGCGGTTTTTGCCGTACCCCGTTGAGTCTGACGAAGGACGGAGGCGACAGTGATCCTGAAGGACAGTGGGACCAGGCCGGGAGGCCGGCGCTTTTCCCTGGAGGATCAGGCCCGGGCGCTGGCGCTGGTCTTGCGCGACGAGTTCGGCGTGGCCTTCGCCTTCTACGATGCCGCGACCGGCGCACCGGTCAGCGCTCGCGAGGAAGTGGACGAAGCCGCCTTGCCGGGAATGCTGCTCACCCCGACACAGGTGGCGGAAATCGCCGCCGACGGCCGGGCCCGGGTGACGCCGCTGTCCGAAGATCGCTACCAGCTTGCCCTGCTGCTGCACGAGGCAGGCCGGCCAGTCCTGGTGGCGGCGGCCGAGGTGGTGGGGCTGGCCCAGACCATCCCTGAGGCGGTCGAAGAGCGGCTGCGGTTGCAAAAGTGGCTCCAGGCAGTCAGTGATCGGCTGCGCATGGCCGACCAACTCCTGGTCCGGCGTCGCCAGGAAGAGCCGAGCGGCCAGGTCCAGAGCGCCTGGGAAGTGGCCCTGACCGCTGCCCACTTAGCCCGGGGAGTCCGCATCCACAAGGACCCGTTCAAGAATCGCCAGCGCATCCTGGAGACCGCCCACGGGTTGCTCGGCGCCCATGCCCTGGTCTGGGTACCGCACCAACTCGACACCCCCGTCCTAATCCAGGGAGAGACAGTGCTGGCCCCCGCTGACTGCCGCCAGCTCGCCGCTGCTCTGTCCCAGAGCCCAGGGATGCAGCCGGGGCAGCCGATCATCCTCAACGACTTCCCCAAGACCAGCTGGGGGGCCCGCTTTCCGTCCGTCTTCAACCTGCTTGCCTTCCTGATTACGGATCAGGGGCCGGTCGGCTGGGTCATCGCCCTGAACAAGAAGGGGACAGGGGGCAGGGGGCAGGGGGCAGGGGATAGGGGGACCGGTCCCTGGTCCCTGTCCCCTGATCCTTGTTCTCGCACCGGGTTTCGCCGCAGCGATGCGGCGCTGCTGACTCCGTTTGTCGCCCTCCTGGAGCTGCACGCCCGCGGCAGCCGACGCTACCAGGACCTCAAGGACCTCCTCGTCGGCCTGACGCGCTCGCTGACGGCGGCCTTGGACGCCAAGGACTCGTACACCTTCGGCCACAGCGAACGCGTGGCCCGGATCGCTGTCGAGCTGGGCCGCGAGCTAGGACTGGAGGGAGACGAGTTGGCCGATGTTTACCTGGCCGGCCTCCTCCACGACGTAGGCAAGATCGGTATCCGCGACGCCGTGCTCAGCAAGGTCGAGCCGTTGACGGTCGAGGAGTTCGAGCATATTAAGCGGCACGTGACCATCGGCTACTCGATCCTGTCGGACCTGCGGCAGATCCGCAACCTGCTCCCCGGAGTGCTCTACCACCACGAGCGCTGGGATGGGACCGGCTATCCCGAGGGGCTGGCGGGCGAGGCGATCCCGCTGTTGGCCCGCATCCTGGCGGTGGCCGATGCTTACGATGCCATGAGCACCACCCGGCCCTACCGTGATGCCATCCCCTGCCGCCGTGTCGAAGAGATCCTGGTGCAGGGAGCAGGCACGCAGTGGGACCGGCGCGTGGTAGAGGCATTCCTCCGCTGCCGCCAGAAGATTCACACCATCCGCCAGCGCGGCGTCGGCGAGTCGCTCCAACAGGCGATCGACGGCGCTCTGCGCATTGACAACAGTCTTTCCCAATGGAAGTCGGACATCCTGCCCCGGCGCCCGTAGGGTGTTGCGAGCGGCCGGTGTTAACCGGCCGGTTGGCACCGGCCGCTCGCCATTCGTTAAAACCTCTGAAGGGCCCCGAGTCAAATTCAGTGGAGGCTTTGGAATGGATCACCCGGACGCCCACCGCCCGGCGGCTCCGCCCGAGGTGGAGGCCGCCGGTCCCGGCATCTTGCCGACCTCGCGCGGGGAGGCCTCGCTCGTCATGCCCCCTCCCCTTTCGAAGACCCTGCCGGGCCGCCCGCAACAGCTGCTGGTCCTGGCCTGTCAGCTGACGCGGGCATCCTGGGGCGGCATCGGCTTGGTTTCCGTCGATGGCGAACTGGTGGAGCATTTCAGCCACGGTATCCCCGAGGAGACAGCCGCCGAGATGGTGCGCTCCTCCTGGGTCGTCAGCCTGATCGAGTCGATCCTGCGAAGAAGGGATGAGGGGTCAGGGGTGAGGGGTCAGGAGTTTTCTTTGCTACCCCCCGGGGGCGAGAGAGAGAGAGGGGAAGCGCCGCTGGGCCTGCCGCCGACCGGGCCGTTCCTGGGCGTGCCGCTCTACCTCCCGGGCCGCTGCCGGGGGGCGCTGTACCTCGCGCGGGGACCGGAGGAGCCGGCGTTCGGACCGGAGGATGAGGAACTCATTCAACCGATCTGCACCTGGCTGGAGCAGGGCCGGCTGTTCGAGGAGGCCCACTTTCACGCCCAGATGCAGCTGCTCAACCGCGTGGCCCAGTCCGCAGCCGGCAGCCTCGACCTGAAGCGTATCCTCTCGGGCACCCTGCGCGAGCTCGACCGCCACTTGCCCCTGCACGTCTGTGCCGTCTGGCTGATCGAGGAGAAGCCGTCGCAGCACGATCGGAGGTCGTCCTCAGATGAGGATACGCCATCGCCGGACGGACCGGGCCGCGACCTGCAAGGGCCGGTCTTCCTCTCGTTGGCCGAGGTCAGTACGGCGTCGCCGGAGCGGGCCCGGTCGCTCGGCCTGCACCCCGGCCGACGGGTGCTGCTGGAACAAACCCCGCTGGCTGCCTGTGTCCGTGAGGGACAGGCCCTCTACACCGAATGGGACGGTGGTCCGGCCCCCTCACCCCAGGGGTCAGGGGTCAGGGGTCAGGGACGAGGGGTCGATTCTTCTCTGACTCCTGACCCCTGTCTCCTGACTCCCGAGGCGACGGCCCGCAGCGCCGCGTGCTTCGCCGTGCCGCTCCGCGCCGGGCGGCGGGTCGTCGGAGTGCTGCAAAGCCTGCTGAGCCGCCCGGCCGGCTTCACCCGCGATCAAATCCAGCTGCTCTACCTGGTGGCCGACTTGCTCGGGCCGGCCATCTCCAACTGCCAGCTTTTCGGCCGGCTCCGCGCCGCCTACGAGGAGCTGCGCCTGACCCAGAGCCAGCTGATCCAGGCCGAGAAGATGCGAGCCCTGGGGGAGCTAGCCAGCGGCATGGCCCACGAGTTCAATAACTCGCTGTGCGGGGTGCTCGGCTTCCTGGAGCTGGTGCTTTTGAACAAGGGACTCGACCCGACTACCCGCGGCTACCTGGAATCGGCCCGGACCTGCGCCCTGGACGCCACCGAGACGGTCCGCCGCGTGCAGGACTTCGCCCGCCGGCAGCAGGACGGCCTGAGTATCAAGGTCCTCGACCTGAACGAGTTGGTGCGGCAGACGCTGGAATTGATCCGGCACAAGTGGGAGAACCTAGACCACGCCCGCAAGCCGATCAACGTCTGCGTGCAGACCGAAGCCACTGGCCGGGTAGCCGGCAGCCCGACCGAGCTGCGCGAGGTGTTGACCAACCTGGTCTTCAATGCCGTCGATGCCATGCCCCAAGGGGGCACCCTGACGGTCCGCACCTGGAGTACCGCCACCGACGCCTACCTGGCAGTGCAGGATACGGGCGTCGGGATTGCACCGGCGGTCCGGCACCGGCTGTTCGAACCGTTCTTCACCACCAAGGGGGAGCGCGGCAACGGTCTGGGCCTGAGCGTGGTCTTTGGCATTGTGCGGCGGCACCGAGGCGAGATCACGGTTGATTCGGAGCTGGGCCAGGGTTCAACATTCACGGTGCGCCTGCCGCTGGCCCCGGCCAACGCGGCCGTCGAGGAGGCCCCCCCGCGGGAACCGGCGGCCAACGCCCCGGGGGGACTGCGCGTCCTGGTCATCGAGGACGATGACAATGTCCGCGACTTCCTGGGCTACGGCCTGACCGCTCTGGGCCATCGTCCGCGCCTGGCAGCCGACGGCCGCGAAGGGCTGGACGCTTTCAGCGAGGAGCGCTTTGACGTGGTACTCACCGACCTGGGCCTGCCCGGTCTGAGCGGCGAGGAGATCGCCCGTCGGGTCGCCGAGCAGTCCCCGGGGACGCCGGTGGTTGTGCTGACCGGCTGGGCCGACCAACTCCGGGCAGAGAAGGGCTCGTTGCAAGGGGTGGCCGGCGTCCTTGGCAAGCCGGTCGCCCTGGACGCCCTGGCCAGCACCCTGGCGACGGTCTGCCCGGCTCGGTCCTGACCCCCGCAGACTGCTGCCCCGGCGGACGAATCAGTTGATCGGGTCCAGGCCCCGCGGGCGTCTCGGCCGTTTCGCCAGGACCGCGATCAGGCCGGCCAGGCTCGGACGGTCTTCATCCGTCCTCCCGTAGCTGCGGAAGAAGGCGTCGATTCGCTCTGTCCGGCGGGGCACCGTGACGACACCGTCCAGAGGATCGCCCGCCGTGTCGCTCGGATCGGGATTCAGGTCGAGCCTTCCCTCGTTCAGCTGCGTCCGCGTCACATCCAGGCTGCTTCGCAAGTTGATGACTGCCCGCCCTGCTGGGGCTCCGTCCTTGACACGAAAGGTGATCTGCACCACGCTGCCGCCGCCCCGGCCCGAGATGGGACCAGCCGTCCGCCCCAACCCGACTCGGACCGTTCCCCTCTCGGGGTCGAGACGGACAGCGAATAGGTCGAAGTCGGCCGTCAGGCTGCCGCGCTCGACAGCGAGCAGTTCCAGCCGGGTGGTGTCATAGGAAAGGGCCAGGTCGGCCGACTCCAGCCTGTCGGAAATGTCTAGATTCACCGGTACCACCACTATCCGGCCGCGCCGGCCCTGCAAGCCCTTCGGGAGGTTCAGTAGCGGGTCGGGACCGCCGGGGACGATCAGCGGCAGATTGGCGGGCAACGGCGGGACTTCGGACCGGTCAAGGCCCAGCGCTTCTTGCAAAAGGCGGGTGGCGTCGGCAGCGTTGACCGCGCCGTTGCCGGTCACGTCGGCGATGATCGTGGGGTCGGCCAGTTGAAAGGCCGCGAAACCGGCGTCCAGTCCGACTGCCACCCGCAGGACGCGGAGCGCGTCGGCGGCGCTGTAGCGAGTGTTGCCGGTGGCGTCGCCCGGATAGCCGACCACGTGCAGGCCATCGTCATCCACCGCGGCGATGGCGCCATTGTTGATCCGGATATTGGCCAGATCGAGAACCTGTTTCGAAGCATAAGGGGCGGTATCGGGCACGACCGCCGTCAGCATTACAAAGTTCAGGGGGCCGGCCGGCAGGGCTGTCGGGCTGGTGAAGGTCAGGACTGCCGCACCGGGGGTCGAGACAGTCAGGCTCACCGTCGTACCCGCGGGCAGACCGGCGGCCGGCGACGCTCCTTGCACGGTCAGCAGGCGGGGGTCATAGCGCAGGACCAGGCTGACGCTGGTGACACCGCTGCCGTTGCTCAGCCGCAGCGGCAGGCCGGCCTCCGCCCCACCGAGGTCGAGCGGCTGGCCGGGCCCCCGCGCCAGATCGGGGATGCTGACCGTCACCGCCGAGGACGCCGCCACCGTGAAGGTGGTGATGAAGTCGTCACCGGCGATGCCGTCGCCGTTGCCGTCCAGCCGCTGCCCGGTGGCCAGGGCCTGGAAGCCGTCCACGGCGCTGCGGAGGGTGACCGTGTAAACATCCGGCGCCAACACGCTGCCCGTCTTGACGAACCGCACTCGGGTCAAGGCCGGGTCGATCACCAGCGAGCCCCGGACGGGACCGGTGGCTCGCCCCACCAGCGTCACGTCAGCCGGTCCCAGCCCCCCGGCCTGCGTGTCATACAGGTTCAGCACGGCGGCATCGACCGCCCGGTTAAATGGGACGGTGAAGCCGGTGTTCGTGGGGGTGAATGAGGTGACGTGCAGGTCCGGGTCGCGAAGTTCATCGGCCCCAATATCGGCGCGGTCGTCCGAGGGGCGGGGGCCGTCGTCCCAGTCGGTCTCGGCCAGCGGACTGACCTTATCGACCACGTTGGCCAGCGTGGCAGCATTAGCGACAAGGTGGAGGTCATGGTTGGCCGGGTCGGCGAACATGCCTAGCGTCGCGCCGGTGTAATTGCCGCCAGCCGTGAATAGCCCGCCGTTCCGCGCGCCGATCGGCGCGTCGGTCAGATTGTTGAAAATCTCGACACCGCTGGTGGCCCAGCGGACCTCGATCGACCGGGGCGTGTTGCCGTTGGTGAGGACAGTGTTGTGGTAGACCTTGGTGTCGGGCGAGTCGTAGACGGCAATCTGGGTGTCCGCTCCTGCTCGTCGGGAGGCGCTGAACAGGCCGGGGTCGATCCAGATGAAGTTGTTGCGGACGATGCCGCCCTGGTGGTCGAAACCGTCCGGCTGGTCCACCAACCCAAGGGCGACGGCGCGGTCGCAGTTGACGAAGGTGTTTCCCTCGACAATCGTGTCCCGCGAATAATTCCACATCAATACGACCGGGTTGTACCGGAAGTCGTGGGAATCGGGGGTGTGGAAGTTGCGGAAGAGATTGTGGCGGATAATCCAACGGTTGGTCCGGTGAGCATGCAAGCCGCCGGTGTAGCCGAGGCCGCCGCCGTGGTCGATGGTGGGGGTGCCGTCGGTGTACTCCAGAATGCTGTACTCCAGGATGGAGTCATCCACGCCGGTGCCGTCGGCGGCGGGGTTGCTCTTGACCAGCTGCTCGCCGCCGTTGAAAGCGCGGACATGGTAGATGCGGATCCGCTCGGCCCCGGCCCCGCCTTGCAGGTCGATTGGGTGATACCAGACCTCTCCAATAGAGAAATTGGCCAGCAGCACGTCCTGGGCGTTCCAGATGGAGATGCCGTGGGGAACGCTGCCGTAGTTGGGGTTGTCCATCCCCCGGCCCCGGAGGATGACATCGTCGAAGTTGTCGGTCTCGCCGCGGATGGTGACGTTGCTGATCGGCCCGCTCCGGCCGACGATCAAGGTTTCCGTCAGGTTGTAGGTGCCCCGGCGGATGACGATTGTTTGGTTGGATTGCAGGTTGCGGACGGCCGATTGCAGCTCGGTGACTGTGCTAACCCAGACGACGCCGGGGCCGGGATTAGGAGGCGGCCCCAGGGAAGGCGCCTCGAACGGCGACCTCAGCAGCAGCCGCGACTCCAGCTCCTCCAGGCACGGCACGGCTCGGCGACGCATACGCGCTCCTCGCCGGGGAAGGCCTCTGGTCCTTCACCCGGCTTGTCGGGGCCAAGTTGTAATATGTTGATGAGTCGATATCGAAGGGCGTTGTTCGGTGGGAGAAGTCTATCCCGGCAACGGGGGGTCGTCAACGGTCCGGCCGTAGCGGAGGGCCAGGCCGTTGCTGTGCGTCCAAGTCAGGGATGGCAGGTTGAAGTACCCGCGAAGGCCAGGCTGTAATGCACGATCCAAGGAGTTGTGCCATGCGGAGTGGCCGGGGCGTCGTGGCACCGGCTATCAGCCCTAACCGTGGCACCGGCTGTAATCTTCACGGATACTTCCGGCTTCCATCCGGTAGGCCGACGGCGCATAAATGGAACGACACCCGGAGCAAGCACCATGAACGATCCTTCGACTCCGCACCCTGAGCGTCAGTTTGCCAGCGACACCTGGGCGGGGCTCTGCCCGGAGGCCTGGGAAGCTCTGCAAATGGCCAACTGCGGGCATGCCGCCGCCTATGGCGACGACCCATGGACAGCACGGGCGACGGCGCTGCTGCGCGAGTTCTTCGAGACCGATTGCACGGTCTTCTTCGTGGCCACCGGCACTGCAGCCAACTCGCTCGCCCTGGCTGCGCTTTGCCAGTCATACCACAGCGTCATCTGCCACGCCGACGCTCACATCCAGACCGATGAGTGCGGGGGCCCCGAGTACGCCGCCCGGGGGATCAAGTTGATCGCGGTGTCCGGCCGCCAGGGCAAGCTTGACCCGCCGACGGTGCGGCAGGCGGCCGGCCGGCGCCGGGATGTCCATAGCCACAAGCCGCGCGTCCTCAGCATCAGTCAGGCAACCGAGGTGGGCACCGTCTACGATGTGGACGAGCTGCGCGCTCTGGGGGATGTCGCCCGTGAGCTGGGCCTGAAGGTCCATGTCGATGGCGCCCGTTTCGCCAACGCCCTGGCCACGCTGGACGTGCCGCCCCGGGCCGTCACCTGGGAGGCGGGGGTAGACGTGCTTTGCTTCGGCGGGACCAAGAATGGCCTGGCGATTGGTGACGCCATCATCTTTTTCGACCGCACGCTGGCCGAAGAATTCGAGTACCGGCGCAAGCAGGCGGGCCACCTGCCGGCGAAACTGCGCTTCATGGCGGCACCGTGGGCCGCCCTGTTGGAGTCGGGGGCCTGGCTGCGTAATGCCCGGCATGCCAACGCCATGGCCCGGCTCCTGGAGCGCGAACTGCGGGCATTCCCCGCCATTCGGGTGCTCTACCCGGTGCAGGCCAACGCCGTCTTCATCGAGATGCCGCAATCGTGGAGCGAGGGCCTGCACCGGCGCGGCTGGCACTTCTACACCATCGCCGACGGCCAGCGCCTGATGTGCTCCTGGGACACGCAGCCGGCCGACATCACCGCCCTGGTCGAGGATCTGCGTGCCCTGGCAACGGAGGGCTAACGGGCGACAGATGAACAACATCGTAGCCGGCACGCTCGGTGCGCCTGCTACCCTGTCATTTCACCAATAGTACCGGACACTGCGACAGGATGCCAATCTTGTAGCTCAGGCTCCCCCAACCGGCACCGGGGTTTTCCAGGTCAATGCGGTGGGAGGTGAGGACGATCAGGTCGGTGTCGGTCTGCTGAGCGAAGCGAATGACCTCGCTGGTGCGGTTGCCGAGGATGATTTCGGAGCGCGCGGTAACCTGACGCTGGATCAGGCGGTCGAGGAGCTTGTCGAGGTGGGCTCGCGCCTTGCGCTGCAAGCGCTGGTAGAATTCCTTCTCTTCCTCCACCGGGAGGCCCGGGATCAGCTCGATGACATGGAGGAGCGTGACCTCTCCCCTGCTCGAGCCCGCCAGGTCGGCGGCGATGTCCACGGCTTGCCGGTGCTTGTCGGTCAGGTCCACCGGTACCAGGATCTTCTTGAACATGGTGCTCCCTCTCTCGGCCGGAGTCGCAGCGGAATGAATCGCTCTTGCCCGGTTCCTTTCATCTTCCCGGAGGTCTCGGCGGCCCGCAACCCTTTCTCCGGGAACCGCCTCGTTCGTCGCCCCTCCCGCCGCCGCGCTGGACCAGGCAACGCCGACTCCGTAGCAATTCACCAGGCGAGCGAGTCACCGAGAAACCGAGTGGCGGCTGCCCGAGGCGGCCGGCAAGGCCGAGGAGGAGCGCGTGAAGGTCCTGGTCATCAACACCGGCTCGAGCAGCCTGAAGTTCAGCCTGTTCGAAGCGGAGCGGGAGCAGGTTCTGGCCGAGGGGGCAGTCGATTGGTCAACCATGCCGGCCCGCTTCACACTCCGCTGTCCCGGCCAGCCGGAGCGTCGCTCGCAATTGTTGGTCGGCAGCCACGGCGATGCCGTCGGTCGGGTGCTGGACGAACTGACCCGTGGGGAGCCGGCTGTGCTCCGCAGCCTGGATGAGATCGCGGCGGTGGGGCACCGAGTGGTCCACGGCGGCGATGTCCACACGGCCAGCGTCCAGGTCACGCCGGCGGTGAAAAAGTCGCTGGCCGGGCTGGCTGAGCTAGCACCCCTGCACAACCCGGCCAACCTCGAAGGGATCCATGCAGCCGAGGCGGCCCTGCCGGGCGTGCCGCAGGTGGCGGTCTTCGATACCGCCTTTCATGCCACCATCCCGGAGGCCGCTCGCGTTTACCCCCTGCCGTATGCTTGGTACCGCGACTGGGGGCTGCGCCGCTACGGCTTTCATGGGCTGAGTCATGCCTACTGCGCCGCCCGGGCCGCGCAGATGCTGGGCCGAACCCCCTCACCCCCAACCCCTCTCCCCCAAGGCGGGGGAGAGGGGAGTATCTTGTTCCCTCTCCCCCAAGGTGGGGGAGAGACAAACGCAGTCAGCCCTCCAAGTGAATCTCCACGCCGAAGCATCTCGTCCCCTCTCCCCCAAGGCGGGGGAGAGGGGAGTATCTTGTCCCCTCTCCCCCAAGGTGGGGGAG